>VGYZ01000109.1 GCA_016872795.1 Planctomycetota bacterium | reverse complement strand
GGGCGAGCTCGTGCTCGTGGTCGGACACCTGATCGAGCGCAAGGACCCCATGTTGGCACTGCATGCGTTCGCAGCCGCGACGCGCGCCCTGCCGAGCGCTCGCATCGCGTTCGTCGGACGCGGACCGCTGCACGATGCGCTGCTCGCTCGCTCGAAGGATCTCGGTCTCGAGCAACGCATGCTGCTTGTGGGAGAGGTACCGCCCGAGACACTCGCGCTGTGGTACGGAGCCGCGGACGTGCTGCTCCTCACGAGCCGTCGCGAGGGCCGTCCAAATGTCGTGCTCGAGGCGCAGAGCTCGGGACTGCCGGTGCTCGCCACCGATGCCGGCGGAACGCGGGAGCTGCTACGGGGAATCAAGGGAACGCTGCTGGAATCACGAGATCCCGAGCTCCTCGGTACTCGGCTGCGCGAGACACTGCACGCTCCCGCGGATCGTGAGCTCCTGCGCGCGCATGCCCGCAGTTTTGGCTGGGAGGTCGGGCTCGACGCGCTCGAGGCGCTGCTCACCAAGGCCATGGGGGTCGCCCGATGAGGGTCCTCTATCACCACCGCACGAGCGCTGGAGACGGCCAAGGCGTGCACATTCGCGCCCTGCAGCGCGCTTTCCGCGAGCTTGGCCACGAGGTCTTCGAAGTGAGCATCGGGGCCAGTCGCGACTCCGCGGCGGCCAGGCCCTCGCGCGCTGCGCGCTGGCGCGCGCTGGCACGCATGCCGCGCTTGATTCGCGAACTGGGGGAGTACGCCTACACGAGCTTGGGCCGCCCGCGCATCATGGCGGCGGCCAACGCGCACGAGCCCGACTTCATCTATGAGCGCTACGCCTTCGGGAATGCGGCCGGCGTTCTGGCGGCCCGCAGGCTCGGTCTCCCCATCGTGCTCGAAGTCAACTCGCCGATGGTGCTCGAACTCGAGCGCACGCGCGGACTGTCGTTTCCGCGCACCGCACGCAGGCTCGAGGACTTCATCTGGAAGTCTGCCGATCGTGTGTGCGTCGTCACCGCCGTGCTCGGAGACATGGTGGCGGAGCGTGGAGTGGATCGCTCGCGCATCTTCGTAACTCACAACGGAGTCCAACCCGGGCTTTACGACTACGCGTCGGACGCGCGCCAACGAGCCCGCGCCGAGCTCGCACTGCCTGCGCTTGCAGGCACCGTGCTCGGCTTCGTCGGCTTCTATCGCGAGTGGCATCGCCTCGATCTGGTGCTCGATGCGCTCGCTGGGCCCTCGCTGTCGCACGCGCGCCTCGTGCTGGTGGGGGAAGGCCCGGCGCACGACGCGCTGGCGTCGAGAGCGCGCGCGCTCGGAGTCGAACAGCGCGTGCACTTCGCGGGATCGAAACCACACGACGCGATTCCACGGTTGCTGCCAGCCTTCGACATCGCGCTCGTTCCGGCCATCAACCCGTACGCGTCGCCACTCAAGCTGTTCGAGTACATGGCCGCGAGTCTCCCCACGATCGCTCCAGACCAGCCCAACTTGCGCGAAGTGCTCGAGCAGGACCGTAACGCTCTGCTCGTGCCTCCGGGCGACGGTGCCAGCTTGCGTGTGGCGCTCGAGCGCCTCTCGTCCGACGAGGCACTTCGACTGCGGCTCGGAGCGCGCGCGCGAGCCGATGTCCTCGAGCGCGACCTCACATGGTGCGGGAACGCACGCTCGGTGATCGAGGTCGCGAGCGAGCTGGTGCGCGAGCGCCGCGCGCGCAAGGGAGTACGCTAGATTGGAGTCCGTGAAGAGCACGACTTGCAAGCTGCATGCGATGAGCTTCGATGTGGAGGAGTACTTCCAAGTCGCCAATCTCAGCGCGCATTTCCGACGCGAGGACTGGGACAGCGTCGAGCCACGGATCGACATCGGCATGGAGCGCATCCTGCGCTCGCTGTCGCACCACCACGCCCACGCCACGTTTTTCTTTCTCGGCTGGATCGCCGAACGCCATCCCAAGTGGGTCACGCGCTGCCTCGAGGAAGGTCACGAGGTCGCGAGTCACGGCTACGAGCACCTGTTCCTGCAGGACATCGGCCCCGCAGATCTGGATTGCGATCTCGAGCGCACGGAGCAGGCGCTCGCGGCCGCCGGCGCGCCGCGCCCGATCGGGTTCCGGGCGTCCACATTCACCTTGACCCGCCGCACATGGTGGGCCTTCGACACGCTTGTGCGACGCGGCTACAGCTACGACTCGAGCGTGCACCCGATCCGTCATCCCGTGTACGGCGTCCCCGGCTTCGACCCCGGCATCTCGCGCGTCGAGGCCGCGGGCGGGAGCGTGGTCGAGTTTCCGGTGTCCACCTACCCGTTCGCGGGCCGCAACCTGCCCTTCGGCGGCGGCGGCTATTTCCGGCTGCTTCCGCTCTCGGTGACACGCGCGGCGCTGCGCTCGCTGGAGCGAGCGGGGCGCGCTGGAGCGTTCTACCTGCACCCGTGGGAATTCGATCCGCAGCAGCCACGCATCGCGGCGTCCGCGACGCAGCGCTTCCGCCACTACCTGAACCTCGAGCGCACGCTGCCGCGCCTCGAGCGCCTGCTGGCCGAGTTCCGCTTCGGCTCCCTGCGCGAAGTCCTCGCGCACGAAGGCTGGCTCTAGCGCACGCCGAGGCTGCTTCTCACGGCTTGTTGCCCAAGAAGCGCGCCACGCCTGAGAGCGTCACGAGCAGATTGCGTTCCACGGGGTCGGCCACGAAGCGCTGCGACTCCTCGATCACGGCGGCGGCCAGGCCTCGATCGGCCATGTCGTAGCGTCGACACAGCGCGAGCGCGTACAGCGTGCCGATCTCGCCGAGCTCGCTGGGGCGATCGGCTGCACTGCGACCTTGCCACAGGCGCGCGAGCAGGTCGATCGCCTCGGACAGGCGCGCCGAGTGACCTTGCATCAAGGCGCGCGCTCGAGTCAGTGAGAGCGACCGATCCTCGGCGGACGCAACGGCCAAGGGACGCGCGTCTTCGATGAGACGCTGCACCAGATCGAGCGGATCGCCGCGGCGCGCGGACAGCTCGGCCAAGCGGCACGCACTCGCCGCGTCGGGAAGCATGCGAACCGCGGTTCTCGCGGCCTCGAGCGCCGCGTCGAGCCTCGCAGCGCGCTCGTTGGCGATCGAAAACGCGCGCCACAGCTCGACGGAGGCCGGAGTGTGTGCAAGCTCTTCTTGGAGCAGATCGCAAGCGCTCCCGGGTTCGAGCGTCGCAAGGAGCTCGGCCCATTCGATCGCGCTTCCCGGCCGCAGGTGCTCCAGCGGAGTCTCCTCGGACCGGCGGCGAAGATCCGCGAGCAGGGATTCCACGCGCGAACGGGCGCTGCGAGGATCGTCCGCAGCCTCGCGCAACGCTGTGCGGGCCAGCGCGAGAGCGGGCAGGGGATCCGTCGGAAAGCGAGCGACAAGGAACTCGATTTCGAGCTTCACCGTGCGGTCGAGCGCGCCCGCTGAACCGACGCGCGCCTCATCGCACAGCGCGAGGAACTCTTTCACGGGCACACTGTCACTCTCGCCACCGGGCGCGAGCTCAATGCCGGCGTGGAACGCCGCGAGGGCCGCCGCCCATTCGCCACGCTTGCGCAGCACTTGGGCGAGGCGGCGCTGCGCTGGAGCGCTGCGCTCATCGAGCGCCACGGCACCTTGCGCCGACGCGAGCGCCGCGTCGAGATCGCCGCGCTGCTCGGCCAAGCGCGCCTCCGCCACCAGCAACTCGACCGTGGGCCGCGCTGGTTCGCCAAGCGCGGCACGCCGCTCCGCGAACACCCGCAGCAGTCGGGGATGATCCGGTCGGCGCAGTTCCTGTTGCAGGACCGCCTCGAGCAGGTCCCAACCGAGGGCGAAGCTCGGCCGCGCCGCGATGAGCGCACGCGCGCGGATCTCGCCAGCGCGCGTGTCACCGAGCGACGCAAGGCCGTGAATCGCGACATAGTTGGGCCAGACACTTCCCGGAACGAGCGGAGCGACGCGGGTGAGATCCGCGACCGCCCAAGCCGTCCAGTCCGGATGACCCATGGCGAGCAAGCGCGACAGCAGTCGTCGCGGATCACGCTCGATCGTCCCCGCGGCAGACACACCGAAGCCTTCGGCGCCGACGAGCTGGGCCACCACTTCGCGCGCGGCTCCCGACTCGCCGCCGATGGCTGCCAGCGAAGCTGCGAGCAACTCCCACAGGCCGCGCTCGTCTTCAAGCGGCGCGGCCGTCGCCGCGACAGCCCGGGCCTGTGCGACTCGTTCGCCGAGGGCGGCTGCAGCGGCGTACTGCATGGGAGCGGGCGTGAATCCCGAATGGGAGAGCTCCACCACGGCGCGCGGAAGAGCGCTCCACTCGCGCCGCTCGACATGCAGCAGCAAGAAGCCGAGCTCGGCGGCGCCGCTCTCGTCGTAGGCGAGGGCGCGCTCGAGCGCAGCCTCGGCGTGCTCGAGCTCACCGGCGAGAAGCGCGACTTGCGCCTCGCGCACGAAGAGCGGACCCGAGCGCAGCTTGGCGCGAGCCTGGATGCGCGTCACGAGCTCCCGTGCGTTGTCCACGTCGCGCACGGTCAGCATGTGATCGACGCAGCCGAGCAGTTCTGAGCCGTCGACCTTCACCTTCGCGTCGAGCAGTCGCATCAGGCTCGCCACATGCGCGGGATCGCGCTTGGAGATGCCGATGTGCAGCGCGAGCGGCAGGGCGCGCGCGAGCATGTCCACATCGGCGCTGAGCTTCGCCAGCGTCGCTTGGGCGCGCTCGAACTGGCCTTGGTCATAGAGCATCTGCGCCAAGAGCAGGTGACCTTCATCGCCCAGGCGCGCGACGGGAACCCGCTGCAGTCCCGCCACGGCTTCGTTCACTTCACCTCGATCGCGCAGGTCTTCGGCAGCCCAGCGCCGTCCCAAGCCCTCCGGATCGAGGCGCACGAGTTCCGCTCGGAGCGGACCGTCCAGCACATCCTCGCCGAGCTCGAAAATGCGCGCGAGCACACCTTCTTCGGGTCCGGCGCGCTCGAGCAGCTCGCGCAACGCCTCGATCGCGTCGGCGGGAGCACCAGCGGCCGCATAGGCATCGGCCGAGACCTCGAGCGCGGGCATCAGTCCCGGGAAGGCCGTGAGCGCGCGACGAGACAGCGCGAGGGCGAGCTTGGGCTGCTCGCGCTCCAGAGCGATTTCCGCCATGCGCACGAGCTCGAACGACGTGCGTTGACCGAGAGGAACCGTGAGGCCGCGCTTCTCGAGCGACTCGGTCTCCGCCGGCAGATCGAAGCTCGAGCTCGCGGCAACGAGCTCGCCGCGTGCGCGCCAGAGCCGCTCGAGTTCCTCGCGTCGCGCGGGCGCCAAGCGCAGCGCGTGGGCTGTGTCGTCGACCGCTCTCGAAAGACTCTCACCGCCTTGGCGCCACTCCAGCTCCGCGAGTCGTGCCCAAGTGTCACCGACGCCCGACATGCTGTCCGTACTCGCGGCGAGCGAGCGCCGCAGCGCGGCGAGCTCCGCGCCTTCGTCACCCGCGGCTCCATTCAGCTCGCCGATCGTGCGCCATGCGAGCGCGAGCGCGCCCTCGAACGGCTCGATTGGCGGACGCGCGACATAGCGCTGCAGCGCGTCCTTGGCCTCGTCGCGCTTGCCTTGCTTGAACTGCGCGATTCCCAGGTAGAGCCACGCGCTCACGCGCTGGTCGCTCTCGCCCCACTGGCGCAAGTGGTTCGCGATCGGCACGAGTTCTCGCCAACGCTGCGCGTGGTACATCGCATCGGCCCACATCCCGAAGAACGTCGCATCGGGGGCCGTGCGTCGACCGAGATTGGGTGGCACGACCTCCATGGCCGCTTCCGCGCGGCCCGCATCGACGAGCAGGCGCATCAAGTCGCGCTGGTACGGCCAGTAGCTCGAGAGCCACGGCATGCGCACGAGGCACAGCCCGAGATCCGCCGCAAGCTCGGGGCGACCCGCATCGCTGAGCAGGTGCGTGTACGCTTCCAGCGCCTGGCGATTCACCGAACCACGCATCGATTCCGCGATCGCTTCCGGCGCCTGCGCGTAGAGCGCACTGGCCTTGTCAAGCTCGCGCTGCGTCTCGCGAGCACGGTCGCGATCTTCCAAAGTGAACAGTCCAAGCAAATGCTCGATCTTGCGGGTACGGGCCGGGTCGTCCAGCGCGAGCACCGCGATGCGGCGCAGCAGCGTGTGCGTGGGCTGCGCCGAGTCCACGAAGGACGACATCTCGACGCTCGCCTCCGCGGCCGACAGGTGCCGCTCCGCGAGTCTCAGCAAGGCCAGCGCACGCACGCCCCACGCATCCGGCTGCGTGCGGTCCTGCGCGAGCACGCGCGACGAGCGCTCGAGCGCCGCGGCGAGCTCTCCCGCCTCGAGCTCGACCGCGGCGAGCTGGGCTTCGACCGAGAGCGAACCCGGACGGAAGTGCGTGAGCACGCGCTCGAGGTCCGCGCGCGCCTGCAAGTAGCCTCCGGTGCGACGGAGCAACTCCGCGCGCGTGGTGAGCACTTCCTCGATCAGCGCGCGATCCTGCTCCCTCTCGGCGGCCTCGAGCGCGAGTTCGAGCCCGCGCAGCGCGGCACGGGTGTCGAGCTCCGGCCCGCTCATGGCGCCGCGCGCCTCGTCGAGCAGCGTGCGCGGCTCGGCGTCCATGGCCTGCTTCCATTGGTAACCCAGCCACAGGCACAAAACCAGCGCCAGCACGGCGTAGATCGCGGTCAAGGGTCTCATGAATGTCGGAGGTTCTTGCCCGCTGGGGGCACTATGCGGACGCGCGCTTGGCGTGTCCAGCCGCGCGGGGTGCGCCGCAGGGGAAGTCGAGCAGGCCGTGCTTGCGCATCTTGTTGTACAGCGTGGCACGATTGATGCCGAGCAACGCTGCCGCACGCGCTCGGCGGCCATCGCAGGCCTCGAGGGCGCGCCGGACGAGCTCGCGCTCCGGCTCCTCGAGGGCGCGCTTGAGGGCGCCATCGCCCTCGCCCACGCGCGAGAGCGTCGCGGCGGCCTCTCTGAGACCGAGCTCCGCGGCGAAGTCCTCGCGCCGCAGCAGCTCGCCCTCCCCGAGCAGCACGGCGCGCTCCACGGCGTGCTGCAGCTGGCGCACATTGCCGGGCCATGGTGCGGCACACAGCGCACTGAGAGCGCTGGGCTCGATGGTCCGCGCCGCTCGCGCATGTTCGCGAGCGAAGCGCAGCACGAACGCTTCGATCAACACGGGTACATCACCGGGGCGCTCGCGCAGCGGAGGGAGCTCGAGCGACACCACATTGAGACGCCAGAAGAGATCCTCTCGAAAGCGCCCCTCGGCGACCTCGCGTCGGATGTCGCGATTGGTCGCGGCGATCCAGCGCACATCGGCGCGGCGCGTGCGCGTCTCGCCGACGCGCTCGAAGGACCGTTCCTGCACGACCCGCAGCAGCTTGGCCTGCACATCGAGCGGCGCGTTGGTGAGCTCGTCGAGAAACACCGTGCCGCCCTCGGCGGACTCGATCAAGCCTGGCTTGTCCTTGACCGCGCCCGTGAACGCGCCGCGCGCGTGGCCGAAGAGCGTGCTCTCGAGCAAGCTCGGCGGAATGGAGCCGCAGTCGAGCACCACGAACGGTCGCGGCGCGCGAGAGGAGCGCGCATGCAGCGCGCGCGCGAACATCGACTTCCCCGTGCCGCTCTCGCCCGTGATCAGCACGCTGGCCGTGGTGTCGGCAACGCGCTCGACCACCTCCATGCCGCGGCGCATGCGCGCATCGCGCGAGAGCGGCTCACCCGCTTCGACGCGCGCGACGAGCGTGTCCTTGAGCCGCTCGTTCTCTTGGCGCAACTCGCGCGCCGCCAGAGCGCGGCGCACTGCATGCAGGACATGGGCGGGAGATGTCGGACGCGCCAGGTAGTCGAACGCGCCGCGCCGGATGGAGTTCACCGCATCCTGAATGGTGCCGAACGACGCGATCAACACGACGTCGGGCGCGCCTTGTTGCCCGCGCAGCCGATCGAGCAACGCGTCGCTTCCGCGCGCCTCGGCAACCAAGACATCCGCGCTCAGTTGGTCGACGGGCAATGTTTCGGGCGCCTGGACTTGCCAACCTTCGGGCTCGAGTGCATCGAGCAGGTCGTCGCGCTCGCCGCCGGGCGCGAGGCAGACCTGCACTCGCACCAGTTCCGGTCGTCGATGGATGTGGACGCTCTCGCTCATGGCGTCGAGATTCTTCGACAGCCGCGGGGCGCGCTCTTGAGGTCACAGAGCGCGGGAATCGCGCTCAGGCGAAGGGGTCGAGCGGAGTTCCAGCGGTTTCCGCACGCGGCGGCGCCGCGTGGGGCGCCGCGCTGGTTTCGACCGCGGTGGCATCGGACGCGGCGGCCGAGGCCATCTCCGCGCGCGGCGTCGGCGGGGCGAGGACAGGCAGCCGCACCCGCAGACGCACCTGCGCGGGGGGAGCCGCCTCGATGCGCACGCTCCCGCCCTGGCTCTCGACGCCCACGCGCGCGGCCAGAATGTCGGCGGCCCACACCTGAGGCAGCGGCGTGCACAGGGTTCGCACATCTTCGAGCGCCGCGGCGGAGAGCCCCGCGAGCGGGCCGGAAGGAAATTCCAACTGCACCTCGAATTCGCCGCCTTCGACGGGCGCGTACAGCACGCGCACGGTCCCGCTCGCTCCCGCGCACAGCCGCGCGAGCTGCAACAGCGTCTCGAACGCACGAGCGAGCACGGCGCGATCCGCGCACACCGGGAAGCGCGGCGAGCGTGGACCGCCGGGCGTGCGAGTCTGCAGGCGCGGCTGCGTTCGCGCGCCGGTCGAGAGCACCGCGAGCTGCTCGTCGAGCAGCGCGACCAGATCGAACTCGTCGCGGCCGCGCGCGGGCGGCTCGAACAAGCTGCCGAGCGTGCGCGCGAAGTGAGTCAGCCGCCGGACGGACTGCGCCATGCTCGCGAGCGCCTGCTCATCGCCGCCGCGACGGTCGAGTAGCAGTGCATAGGCGCCTTCGAGGCTGCCGACGAGCGCGGTCAAGAGCTCGATGTGCTCGCGCGCGAGGATCTCAGGCCCCTGTACGGCCTGAAACTGGAGTGGAGCGCGGGCGAGAGTGCGAAAATCCTGCAGGTCGAGGGGCCAGGGCATCCAGCGTGCCTGCGCCAGCGCGAGCAGGGCGCGCGCGGCGCGGCACGACGGGTCAGGCCCGGTGCCGAACAGGGTCCAGCCCGGCCGGCTCGCAAGAATCCGAGCCAGCCAGCCGATCTCCTCGGCGGTCCCATGGTCCACATGCAGCAGCACGCGCACGAGCGGCGCACGCAACGCCTCGAGCTCCCCGAGCGAGTTCGGCCGCAGCACCACGAGCGCGGGATCGAGCGCCGCGAGCACGCGCGCGTGATCCTCGCGCTCGCGGTGCGGCAGGATGGCGCAGGCGGGCCGTGGAGCTGCGGAGCGCGAGTGGGGGGTGCTCACGAGGACGTCCTCACAGAGCGACATCCTAGCGAGCTCCACCACGACGGCCAGACATCCAGCCCTTTCCAGGCGGCCAGCGGCCAGCCCTTCGCCCGGAGGTCGGCCTCGGGTTAGCTTGCACCCCCGCGGCCATGGCCATGAACTCTCGTCCCGAGATCTCGATCGTCGTCCCCGTGTTCAACGAGGACGAAAGCCTCGAACTGCTCTTCGCGGAGGTGCGCGATGCGCTCGAACCCACCGCGCGCAGCTTCGAGCTGATCCTCGTGGACGATTGCTCGACGGACGGGAGCCTCGCGCTCATGCGAGCCCTGCGCGCCTCCGACGCGCGCGTGCGCGTGCTGCACCTGTGTCGCAACTTCGGGCAGACGGCCGCGATGTCCGCGGGCTTCGACGCCGCGCGCGGACGCATCGTGGTCACCATGGACGGGGACCTGCAGAACGATCCCGCCGACATCCCGCGCATGCTCGCGCGCATCGACGAGGGTTTCGACATCGTCGCGGGGTGGCGCAAGAACCGCCAAGATGGATTCATCCTGCGGCGCCTGCCGTCGCAGATCGCCAACCGCATGATCGCGTGGCTCACGGACACGCCGATCCACGACACGGGCTGCACGCTCAAGGCCTTCCGCGCGGCGCTCGTGCGGCGCCTGCCGATCTACGCCGAGCAGCACCGCTTCCTGCCGGCCATGTCGCGCGGCAGCGGAGCGCGCGTGACCGAGATGGTCGTCCACCATCGCGCGCGCCGTTTCGGAATCAGCAAGTACGGCATCGGACGCGCTCAACGCGTCCTGCTCGACATGTTCGCCATCACGCTGATCGCCCGCTTCGCG
>VGYZ01000108.1 GCA_016872795.1 Planctomycetota bacterium | reverse complement strand
GAGCTCACTGGCATTCCACGGCGTCCCCCCAGTCTGCGGTGCCTGTTGGGAACGCCAAGCGGGTCCGAAGCCGACGCTTCGGCCACTCGCTTCAGCGCCCCCATTCCCGACCCGCGCCCACTTGCGAATCAGGAGCGCGCGTAGCCGTGCTTCCAACCTTCGACGAGCGAGAGCGTCTCGGCCTGACACGAGCTCGAGAGCAGCGCGTTCGCGGCGGTCTGGGCTTGGCGCAGCGGGATGCGATCGAGCGCGCGGGCCACCTCGCGCAGCTCGCTGGGCTCGACCGACCACTCGCGCACGCCGGCACCGACGAGGAACGGCAGGTTGTGTCGCCGCACGGCCGTGACGCCGAACACGCCGAAGGGACGTTGCAGTCCTTCGCACGCGTCGACGAGCGACTTGACGCCGCGCAACACGCACGGATGCAGCGCCTCGAACCACGCGCGCAACTCGGAGTTGTCGCGATCGACGCCGAGCAGGTGCTGCGTGAGCGCGTCGAGGTTGGCGAGCACGAAGTCGGACTCGCGCGCGAGATCCTGCACGCCGAACAGCGCCGCGGCCACTTCGACGATCACGCCGATCTGCAGCTTCTCCGACATCGCGACGCCGCGCTTGCGCAGCTCGAGCTTCTCTTCGAACACGACCTCCTTCACGCGCCGCAGCTCGCCGCAGTCGGTGACGAACGGCAGCGCGACGCGCACGGGACCGCCCGCCCCCGCGCGCAGGATCGCCGCGAGTTGGCGGCGCAGCACGAGCTCGCGCGAGAGCAGCGCCCGCACGCCGACGCGACCGAGCGCCGGATTCGCCTCGCGCGCTTCGTGCAGGAACGGCAGTCCCATTCTGGAGTCCGCATGCAGCAATCGGAATGTGACGGGCGCGCCGCCCGCGGCGGAAACGACCGATGCGTAGTGCTGCGCGAGCGTCTCGTCGCTCGGCGCTTCCTTGTCGACGAGGAACAGCAGCTCGGTGCGGTACACGCCGATCGCGTCGACGCCCTGCGCGCGCGCGGCCTGCACTTCGGGCAAGTTGCCGCACGAAGCGAGCAGGCGCACCTGCGTGCCATCGGCGATGCGCGCGTCGCGCGCGCTGAAGCCGTCAATTTCCGCCACCGGCGCTTCCGCGCGCACCTCACCGTACTGCGCGCGCACGACCTCGTCGGGGTTGATGCGCGCCATGCCCTCGCTCGCGTCGACGATGGCGAAGTCGCCCTCGCGCACATTCTCGAGCAGGCCCGCGACCGCCGTGATGGTCGGGATGCGCATCGAGCGCGCGAGAATCGCCGCGTGGCTCGTGAGCGCGCCAGCCTCCGTGAGGATGCCGAGCACATGATCGCCCTGCAGGTTGAACATGTCGACGATCGACAGCTCCTTGGCCGCGAGCACATAGTCCTTGGGTTTTGGCAGCACGCTCTCGCCCTCGCCCGAGCGGCGCTCGAGGTGCCGCAGCACGCGGATGCCGACATCGCGCAGGTCGACCGCACGCTCGCGCAGCGACTCGTTCTGCACGAGCTTGAAGATGCGGTCGAAGTCCGCGATCACCTTGGCAATCGCGGCCTCGAGGCACAGCTGCTCGCCGAGGATCAGGTTCTCGACATCGGAGTGGAACACCGAGTCCTTCAGGTACGCGACATGGACATCGAGGATGCGCGCGTCTTCGGCCGGCACCTTGCCCGCGAGCTTGTCCTTGAGGTCCATGAGCTGCGCGCGCGCGTCGCCGAGCGCCTTGTGGAAGCGGTTGAGCTCGCGCTCGACGGCCTCGCGCGGGATGCGCTCGAGCGAGGCGCTGTCGAGATCGTGGTCCTTGCGGTGGATCGGACCGAGCGCGAGCCCCGGTGACACCGAAGTGCCGCGCAGCACCAGCCCTCCGGCGGAATGTCCGGGGGCATTCTCGAGGGGCACAGGGCCGCTCTGCGTGTCGCTCATGGTTCAAAGATCGTACGGAACGGCGGATTTCGATAAAGAGCGCGGGACGGGCGCGCGGCGAGATCGCAAGATGGCGCCCCACGAGCGCTCCCGTGCACCCGATCACCCGTTCCGCCCGCGTCCTGCCCCTCGCCGCGCTCCCGCTGGCCCTCGCGCTCCTCCCCATGCAGCTCTCCGCGGCCTGCGGGGACGGCCAGTCCGCCGGCGCGGCGGCCACCGTCGAGGCGACCTCGGGCTGGAAGCCGGTTCCGCCCACGGAGTGCTTCGATGTCGAAAAGGTCGTCGACGGCGACACGGTCCACATCCTGCGCGGCGGCAAGCTCGAGAAGCTGCGCCTGTCCTGCGTCGACACGGAGGAGAAGTTCGCCACCAACAGCAACGACCCGACCAAGCCCTCGACCGTGTTCGGCGAGGACTGCGCCCAGTGGGCCGCCGAGTTCTTCGCGGGCCTTGCCAAGCCGGACGAGAAGCCCAAGGTCGGACTCGTGTTCGCGGGGGAGCGCGAGGAGCGCGATGTCTACGGGCGGCTCTTGTGCCACCTGATCCTGCCCGACGGACGCAACTTCAACCTGCTGCTCGTCGAGCTCGGCAAGAGCCCCTACTTCAACAAGTACGGCAACGACCTCGTGTGCCACGAGCTCTTCGTTGCGGCGCAGTCGCGCGCGCGAAACGCGAAACGCGGCATCTGGGATCCGGCGACGAATGTGCCCAAGACCGAAGGTGCGCGCAGCGCGCGCCGTCCCTACGAGAAGTTGCTGCCGTGGTGGGACGCGCGCGCCGAGGCCATCGAGAGCTACCGCGCAGCGGCCGCCAAGGACGCCGCGCATGTGGCCGCGGCCGACATGCCGCAGGAACTCGAGCGCGCGCTGGAAACCTCCGCGAAGGGCGAGGAGGTGTCCATCTTCGGCTCGATCCAGCGCATCTTCCGCGAGGACGACGGAAGCGTGACAGTGCTCTTCCGCACCGGCGACAAGCAGCCCGCCTTCCGCGCCAAATTCGCGCGCGAGCATGTCGCGAAGTACGAGAGCCTCGGGCTGGACAAGCGCGACGACGAGGAGTTCGTGCAGAACTTCCTGTGGGTCAAGGGGCGCGTCGTGAAGGGCGCGCGCGGGTTCGACATGGCCTGCGCGGATCCCTCGCGCTGGCGCGTCGCCGGCCCGGAGCCCAAGTGACGCGCGCTGGCTAGCTCGGCACTGGCTAGCTCGGCACTGGCTAGCTCGGCACTGGCTAGCTCGGCGGCGGCTGCTCGCGGCGCTTGCGCGGAGCCTTCAGCGGCACGCTGAAGACGCGCTCGCGCAAGAGCGCGAGGTCCTCCGGGAGAGGAGCCTCCACCGCGAGCGGCGCTCCGGTGCGCGGGTGCGCGAACTCCAGCCGCCGCGCGTGCAATGCGACGCGCGGGAAGCGGAACGGGTCCTGCTTGAACTTGCCGTACTTGCGGTCGCCGACGAGCGGCCAGCCCGAGTGCGCGAAGTGCAGGCGAATCTGGTTGTAGCGACCGGTCACGAGCTCGACTTCAACCTCGTTGGCGGCCATCCCGCGCGCGAGCACGCGGTAGTTGGTCCGCGCCGGCTTGCCGATCGCGGAGACGCGCGCCTGCGCGCCATCCTCGAGGATCGGAAAGTTGATCGTTCCCTGCTCGTGCTTCGGTCCCATCAGGACCAGCGCCCAATAGAACTTGCGCACGGTGCGCTCGCGGAAGAGTTCTTCGAGTCCCATGCGCGTCTCCGTGTCACGCGCGAGCAGGAGCGCACCCGACACCTCGCGATCGAGCCGGTGCACAGGCGAGACCATGTAGCCCTGCTCGCGCAGGGCATCGAGCACCGTGCGCCCTTCCGCGCCCGGAGTCGGGACCGAGAGCAGGCCCGAGGGCTTGGAGACGACGAGCAGGTGCTCGTCTTCGTGCAGGATCTCGACGGCGGCGTTCATCCGGGATTTCGGCGCTCGATTGTAGAATCCCCCGCCATGAACCTCGCGCGCCGAGCTGCCGTTCTCGCGATCCTCGCTGGCGCTCTGTCCTGCACGAGTGCGTCCACGGTGTCGACCCCGCCGGTCTCGGTGCCGCAGCTCGCCGCACCTGCCCCCGAGCTCGAGCCCTACCGTGCGGATGTCGAGGCCCTAGTGCGCGAGGCCCTCGTGAACGGCCAGAGCTACGCGCTGCTCTCGGATCTGTGCCGCACGGCACCCAAGCGGCTCTCCGCGAGCGCGGGCGCGGCGCGCGCGGTCGAGTGGGGCGAGCGCACCATGCGCGCCATCGGCCTCTCCAACGTGCGTCTCGAGCCCGTGCTCGTCCCCCACTGGGAGCGCGGCGAGACCGAGTCGCTGCGCGTGCTCGATGCGGCCGGACTGCCGCAGGAGCGCCTCTCGCTTCTCGCGCTCGGCGGCAGCGTTGCGACGCCTCCCGGTGGCGTGAGCGCCGAAGTGATGGTCGTGACGAGCTTCGAAGAGCTGCGCGCCCGCGCGGCGCAGGCGCGCGGCAAGATCGTGCTGTTCAACCGCCCGATGGATCCCGCGCAGCACGACTGCTTCGCGGCCTACGGAGGCGCGGTCGACCAGCGCAGTCGCGGCGCGAGCGAGGCCTCGCGCGTCGGCGCGCGCGCCGCGCTCGTCCGCTCGATGACCATGGCGCTCGACGACCACCCGCACACCGGCGCCATGCGTTACGACATCGATGTGGAGCCGCTTCCCGCAGCCGCGCTCAGCACACTGGCGGCGGATCGGCTGGCAGCGCGCGTGGCCGCGGGCGAGCGCGTGTCCGTGAACCTGCAGCTCTCGTGTCGCACGCTGCCCGATGTCCTCTCGCACAATGTGGTCGGCGAGATTCCCGGCACGGGAGTCGAGCGCGAGATCGTCGTCGTCGGCGGCCATCTCGACGCGTGGGATGTCGGACACGGAGCGCACGACGACGGCGCGGGCTGCGCCCACTCACTCGAAGCCGCGCGCTTGATCCTCGCGCGCGGCCACCGGCCGCGGCGCACGATCCGCGTGGTGCTCTTCATGAACGAGGAGAACGGCGCGCGCGGAGCAGAGGCGTACTACAAGGGGCACATCGACGAACTCGAGCGACATGTGCTCGCGCTGGAGTCCGACGCGGGCGGCTTCACGCCGCGCGGCTTCGCCACGAACGCCAACCCGCGCGCATTCGAGTCCCTGCGCGCCATCGTCGAGCTGCTCGACGCGGCGAGCGCCAACGCGCTGCGCGTCGGAGGTGGTGGAGTCGACATCGGACCGCTCGCGAACGCGGGCGTGCCCCTCGTCGGCTTCCGGCCCGATGACGAGCGCTACTTCGACCATCACCACTGCGAGCGCGACACGCTCGACAGTGTGCACCCGCGCGAGCTCGCGCTCGGCTCCGGCGCCATCGCCGGCCTGCTGCATGTGATCGCCAACCTGCCGCAGCCGCTCCCGCGCAACCCGCAGCCGGATTCCGCGCCGAGCCGCTAGCGCGGGAAGAGTGCCGAGGACACGAGGCCCGCCTTCGCGAGCCGGAACGAGAGGCCGACGCCGAGGCAGCCCAAGCCGTACTTCACGCTGCGCGAGAAATTGATCGAGCTCGCCTCGGGGAAGTACTTCGTCGGACAGGACACCTCGGCGATCGTGAAGCCGTGCCAGACGATCTGCGCGAGCATCTGGTTGTCGAACACGAAGTCTTCGCTGTTGCGCGAGGTGTCGACCTTCTCGAGCAAGCGCCGCGAGAAGGCACGGTAACCAGTGTGGTACTCGCTGACCTTGGCGCCGATCAGCGCATTCTCAGCCGCCGTGAGAACGCGATTGGAGATGTACTTCCAGATCGGCATGCCGCCCGCGAGGGCGCGCCCGCCGAGGATGCGCGAGCCGAGCACGCAGTCGTACAGCCCGTTGGCGATCATCGAGCTCATCGCCGGGATCAGGAGCGGCGTGTACTGGTAGTCGGGGTGCACCATGATCACGATGTCGGCCCCGGCGTCGAGCGCGATGCGGTAGCAACTCTTCTGGTTGCCGCCGTAGCCGCGGTTCTTCGGATGCACATGGACGACCGTGTTCGGCAAGGTGCGCGCGATCGCCACAGTCTCGTCGCGACTGCCGTCGTCGACGACCACGGCGAGGTCGACGACGCCCTGCGCCATCACCTCGTCCCAAGTTTTCTTGAGGGTCGAAGCCGCGTTGTACGCGGGCATCACGACCACGACCATCTTCCCGTACTGCATGGATTCCGAGCCGAAGCCTACTCCCGCCGCGCGCTCGACGCCGCGGGAAAGATCTTTGAAGCGCTCACAGGTCCGCCAGCGTGCAGGTCCGGCCGCGATTTTGCTCGACGAGCCACAGGCGCAGCGGCTCGAAGTACTCGACCATGGCGCGCGCCGACAGGTCGGAACCCGTGGCTTCGCGCAGCACCTCGCGCCAGTCGCGGCTCGAGCCCGGCGTCAGAATGCCGCGCAGGAACTCGCCCACTTTTTTCGAGCCGTAGTAGTTCGTGTCGCGCGGGTCCTGGTGCAGGATCTGCGTGGCGATGTGCTGGTGCAGCTGGAACAGCAGCACGAAGCTCAGCGCATAGTCGTAGTACCCCGCGGGGTCGTCGTTGATGTGAGTCTTCGTCGCAGCGTCGCAGAACTCCTCGCCGCGCGCCGCAGGCGGGGCGATGCCTTGGTAGCGCGCCGCGAGCTCCCACCAGCGCGCGTTCCAGCGCTGAGGGTCGAGCTCGTCGTGGTAGAGCTCCTTCTCGAAGGAGAACATCGTGCCCGTAGACCACGGGATGAACACCACATAGTTGAGCGCCTCGCGCAGCAGCAGTTGCATCGGATCGGCCGCCTGTCCGCCGGTCTCGAGCCCAATCGCTTGCACGAAGCGCGGCTGCATCGCGGCGAGCCCCATGAGCGAGCCGACGGCCTCGTGGTACGCGCGGTTCGCGCCCTCGCGCAGGAGCGGCGGCACCTGCGGATTCGTGTAGCACAGGTAGTAGTAGATGTGACCGAGCTCGTGGTGCGTCGTCTCGTACCACTCGGCGTTCGACTCGACGCTCATCAGCGAGCGCACATCGCGGTCGAGGTCCATGTGCCACGCCGATGCGTGGTTGTTCTTCTTGTAACCCGCGTCCGGAGCGAGCGGATAGAGCGACGAGCGCTCCCAGAACACGGCGGGCAGCGGCTCGAAGCCGAGGCTCGTGTAGAAGCGCTCGGATTGCTCGACCAGCCATTGCGGCGTACGCGTCGCCATGGCGGCGTCGAGATCGAAACCCTGCACATCGACGAGGGTCGACCAGTCCTGTCCCCAGCGATTCGGCAGCCAGTGCGCGGGAATCAGGTCCGGCACGGGCTGGCCGTACTTCTCCGCGAGGCGATGGCGCGCCCACGTGTGCAGCTCACGAAACAGCGGCCGCAGCTCGCGGTTGATCTCCTCGATCTTGGCGGCCATTTCTTCCGTGGTCATGTCGTATTCGCTGACCATGTAGGAGAAGTAGTCCTTGTAGCCGAGCGTGCGCACGACCTCGTTGCGCAGCCCGCGCAGCTCGACCAGCCCGGGGCGCAGCCCGACGCCCACTTCCTTGGAGCACTCCCAAATCGCGCGCCGCCGCGCGAGGTCGGGCTCGGACTTCAGGCCGCCGTCGATCTCGTTGGCGGAGACTTCCTTGCCATCGAGGCGGAATGTGAAGCCGTAGAGCTTCTCGACCTGCGCGGTCTCGGCCGCGATGCGGCGCTTCACGAGCTCGCGCTGGGTCTGCGGACCGCTCGCGGCGCGGAACAGCACGCCCTCGAGCTGCTTCACCTGACTGTCCATGAGCTCCGCACGGCTCTCGAGCAGCCGCTGCGCCGTCTCGATGTTCTCGATCGAGCCGGTGAAGGCCGCCGTCGCCTCCTCGGCGGCCTGCGTGCGCTTTGCGTTGGTGTCGTCCCCCTCGACGATGCGCGTCTGCGACGCCCACTGGGCCTCGCTTGCGGCCGCGTACAGCCCGACATAGGCGCGCGTGTAGCGATCGAGGAAATCCTCTGCCTCGATCTGCAGCACCGACGGGGTGGAAACGCACGAGGAAACGAGCAGCGCCAGCGAGGCCGACGGGATGAGCTTCATGGCGAGAAGGGTAGCGCGAGGCGTGGAGGAGTTGGAGCGCGAATGCTTGCCGACGGGCTCGAAAGCGGTGTAGAAGCTCTGGCGTCGCATGAGCAAGGAATCCACAGCCGAGCCCGGTGCCGCGGCGCGCCTGCGCTGGCTGGGCGCGCTCGCGGTTCTCGCCGCGGCGCTGTTGCCGTTCTGGACTGCGCTGGGCTTCCCCTTTCTCACCTGGGACGACGACATCAACTTCACGCTCAACGACGCCTTCCGCGGCCTCGACGCGGAGCACCTGCGCTGGATGTGGACCAGCTTCCACGCCGGCCACTACATGCCGCTCTCATGGATGAGCGCCGCGCTCGACTACGAGCTCGCCGGGCTGGATGCGCGCATGTTCCATGCCACGAACCTCGCGCTGCATGCGATGTGCGCGCTGTTCTTGTTCCTTGCGCTCGACGAGCTGCTCGCGCGTTGTGGCATTGGCATGAGGCGGACCGCGGCCGCTGCGCTCGGCGCGTGCTTCTTTGCAGCGCACCCGCTGCGCGTCGAGTCCGTCGTGTGGCTGACCGAGCGCCGCGATGTGCTGTCCGGGGCGTTCCTCGCGCTGGCTGCGTGGTCCTGGATCCGCGCGCAGCGACCACTCGCCGCGCGCTCGCGCTGGCTTGGCCTCTCGATCCTCGCCTTCGCCGCCTCGCTGCTCTCGAAGGTCGCTGGACTCGGATTTCCGCTCGTGCTGCTCGCGCTCGACGCCTGGCCGCTGCGCCGGCAGGACAGGCTGGGCTGGCGTCCGCTGCTCGTCGAGAAGCTCCCCTACCTCGCGCTCGCGCTCGGGGGCGCGGCCCTCGGCATGCTCGGCCAGCGCTACGGCACGCAGGTACTCGCCGACCTCGACGCCCGGCCAGTGGCGGAGCGTGTCGCGATCTCGACCTTCGCCTTCCGCTCGTACCTGCGACACACGCTGCTGCCGCTGGGCTTGTCGCCGTTCTACGAGCTGCCCGCGCAGCTCTCGCTGCTCGAGCCGCGCTATCTGGCATCGCTCGTCTTCGTGCTCGCTTCCAGCGTGTTCCTGTTCCTGCGCCGTCGGAGTTCGGACACGCATGCCGCGCTGTGGACCGCATGGTGGAGCTTCGGCGTGCTCGTGGCGCCCGTGATCGGCATCGTGCATGCCGGCCACCAGATCGCGGCGGATCGCTACACATACTTGCCGTCGTTCGCGCTCGCGGGACTTGCCGCCGCGGCGCTCGTTCGCTGGCGCGGGCCGGCCGCACTGCTCGCGGGCGCGAGCTGCATCGTCGCGCTCGGCTTCACGGCGCGGGCGACGACCGCGCACTGGAGCGACACGCGCACGCTCTTCGAGCGCGTGGTCGCGATCGAGCCCGAGAGCTACCTCGGGCATCACAAGCTCGGCGTGCTGCTGCATCAGGCGGGTGAGTCGCAGGATGCGCTGGAGCACTTCGATCGCGCGCTCGCGCTGCGCCCCGAGCTGCCGCAGGCCAACCTGCGCTACGACCGCGCCCTCGCGCGCATGGCGCTCGAGCGCGACGGTGCGCTCGATGACATCGAGCGCGCGCTCGACGAGCAGCCGGCGCACGCGGGCGCGCTGCGCCTGTTCGCGCAGGAAGGCGAGCGGCGCTTCGGACGGACGACGAGCGAGGTCGACCTGCGCATCGGACGCGCGCTGGCTCACAGCGGTCCCCCGCTCGTCGCGCTCGAGCTCGCCGCCCGCCGCGCGCTCGACAAGGGCCAGAACGAGCTCGGTCTCCGGCACGCGCTGGACTACACGCGCCTCGCCCCCGACGCACCGCTCGGCCACCGGCTCGTCGGGCGCGCGGCCCTGTTCCTCGGCGAGTTCCAGCGTGCGCGGGAGTCTCTGGAGCTCAGCTGCGCCCTCGGCCCCTGCGCCGACGCCCACTACGAGCTCGGCCTGGCCCTCGAGCGGCTCGGGGAGCGCGAGGCGGCTCGCTCGCAATTCCGTCGCGCGCTCGAGCTCGACCCGGCGCATCAGCGCGCCGCGGGCAGGCTGTAGCGCGCGACGAGGGGGAAGATCCTTCAAGTCTCGCGCCCGAGTGCTCCGATCTGCTGTCTTGGGTAGCCCGCGCCGCGCAACTTCGCGCCGCGCCCGCCCCTTCGCGAGCAAGACGAAATGGCCTGGATCGACGCTCTGTTCCAGCGCATGGTCGAGGTTGGAGCCTCGGACCTGCACCTGACCTCCGGCCTGCGGCCCCTGTTCCGCCAGTCCGGCGACATGACGCCCATCGACGGAGCGCCGGTGATCGGCCCCGACGAGATGCGCCAAGTCCTGTACGAGATCGCTCCCGAGCGCAACCGTGCG
>VGYZ01000107.1 GCA_016872795.1 Planctomycetota bacterium | reverse complement strand
CCCGTGCGACGCTTCGTCGTCCTCGGTGGCCAGAGCGTGCAGCGCATCGACGCCCCCGAGCGCCTGCAGCAGGTCCACGGGTGGTGGTGGCAGTTCCGCGTAGGGGTCGGTCGCGCCGGGGTACGCAGTTGGGTCGCCAACGGTGCCGTGACCGGGGGCAAAGTGTCGCCGAATGGACGGCTCGGCCCACGCGATCGGTAGCACGCGCTTGATCGAGTAGCTGCCCTGCATGTCGGGGTGGTAGAAGGCGGACTGGGCGATCGCGAGCAGGTCGACGAGGCGGCCGCCGCCCTTGCCGTCGGGGCCGACGAGGGTGGCAAGGAAGGCGCGGCGCTCGTCGTCGCCAGGTAGGCGGTCTTGCCCGAGGCTTGTGACGATCGCATTCAGGACCGTTCGCTCGTAGCTGTGCCAGTGGAAGATCAGCCCCTCGGACCCGAGCTGCTGCCGCAGCGCATCGACGAAGGCGCGCCGCGGGTCGGGGTCGGCGATCTCGAGGAATCCATCGAGTCGCACGCGGTCGGCGAGCGCCGCGCTCGGCGAGGGCAGGCGATGGCCCTCGAACTGGAAGGGCACGACCTCGAAGGGGTGACCACCTACGCGAGATGGGATCGGATGCGCGAAGGTCTCGAAGTCCAGGAAGTAGACCGGGCCGGCGACGTCTGCGACTTGCAGTGCTGCGCGTGGCGACGAGGCGAATCCCGCCGTGACGATCGGGCGGTTGCGTCGCAAGGCCTCGTGCTGCAACCGCTGGCGGTCGCTGATGCTCGCGGGATCGACGTCGGTCACGTTCGCTTGCCGTTGGCGCTTGCGGAGCGCTTGCTGGAGCTGCAGCGACTTGATGTGGCTCAACGTCAGGACGTGGTTGGGCATGGAGCCGACCTCGACACCCCAGCAGCGCAGGAACCCGGACTCCACGTCGTCCTTGACGCGAAACTCGCAGCGCTTGCACGCGGGCGTGAGGGACTCGGTCACCACAGGCCACGCGTCCGAGTCGACGATGCGACGCATCTCGGCCATGCAGGATTGGATCCCTCTGCCTTGGAAGCAGCCGACCGTGGATTGCGCGTCTGCCTCCATCGCTAGCACGGCCACGGACATGTCGACTTCGACCAGCAGGCCGCGGTCGGCACCTTGCCCGACATGCTCGACCTCTGCACGTACGCCCTTGGATGTGAGATTGTAGTTCGCTCGGTAGTTGCGACGGTCCAGGATGGCTGAGCTCGTCGCGGCGCCGGACTGGTTGATGAGCAGTAACTTCGGCCTGATGTGGCTCTGGGATTTCGTGGCCAGCTGGCCGAGGTGCTTTGCCAGCCAGTTCCGTAGCAGTTCCTGCTGGAACGCCACATCGCGGACGTAGGGAGCCCACTTGCCGTGGACCTCTCCGGTCGCCTTGAAGAAGTCGCTAGCGTCGACGCTTCCTTCCGGCGCATCGACGCTCTTCGACTTGATCTCGACCAGATCGATGCCATCCGGACGTATGCGAACGAGATCCAGCCGTGCCAAGAACCCATCGTCGCAGATGGTCACCTCGTAGAGCGTGGTCACCCGTCCAGCTGAAGCTTCGTGGCACCCGCGGAGCACCGCATCGCGTGACCGTGCGACAGCGTCGTCGCCGAAGCCGCCGATCAATTGCCCGGGTTCTGTGGCGCGCACGAGCGCTTCGACTGCCGCGCCGCCTTCGGCCAGTAAGCGCAGCATCTCGTCGTCACGCGATCGTTGCGGCAGCCCATTGCGCGCGTGCTGGAGCTTGTGGATGCAGTCCAGGCCGAGTTTGAACTGCGACTTGGTGATGGGCGCTGTGCTGGAGTGGGGCATGGCGGGCGCGGGCTTCGACGACTCTGATCACTTGACGATCCGGATGAAGACGAGCCGGACCAGGCCGGCCACGGCATACGTGTCCCCCATGTTCCCGGATGCGCAACCTCGGGGCTGATCGCATCGAGCCCGTCCAAGCCGAGCCTCCCGCGGTGGCGCACGAGGACGGCTGCGACCTCCTCGTCGAGCGACTACAACCGGTCGAACCGCAGCACCCTGCGAGGGTACCAGGGCAACCCCGCGGCCTCGGGGAGCGTCAGCTGATCGACTTTGAAAGCGGCTTCGACGCTGAGCGTCTCGGGTTCCTCCTGATCTCCTGCGCGGTTCGCCGTTGCGGTCAGCTCCTGCAGCTACATGTCGCGACGCGGCAGCCCCAGCGATTCGAGCCACATCTCCAGCTTCTGAGCCTGCTCCTCGTTTGCCATGCGGACCCACGCCAGGAAGCCGTCAAGGTACGACCGCGCGTCCTTCTCCAGTCTCTGGCTGATCGTCTCGAACCCATGCAGCTTGCACTGGTGCGCGATCGCGCGGAACCGCCGCACGTCGCGGCGTGAGACCCGGATCGCGTCCTGCACCATCAATCCGGTCACCATCTGCCGTCCGCCGGCGCGCATGACCGCGGTCTTGCGCTCGTTGGGCTCGAAGCCCTCGTCGCGCAGGATCGCGTAGACCTGCTGCAACAGCACGGCGACGTTGGCTCGCGGCTGCGCGTGAGAGAACGTCAGGTCGTCGGCGTAGCGCGTATAGTCGAAGCCGAGCGAGCGGCACAGCCCATCGACTCGCTTGTCGAGCCGGAGCGCAACGAAGTTTGCCAGCGACGGCGAGGTGCACGCGCCCTGCGGCAGGCCGCGCTTGCCGCGGGCGACGAAGCGGAGCTCTCCGTCCAGCCGCACCGCCACACGATCGGTGTCCGTCGTGAGCAGCGCGAGCATCGTCCCGACGCCCTCGCTGTAGCCGAGGTCCATGAACACGCGTCGTACGCGGCGCCAGGATATCGAAGGGAAGAAGTCTTGGATGTCGACGCGGATCACGACCGCCTTGCCAACGTGGGGCCGGGCATTGTCGACCACCGAACGCCCTTTGCGCCACGCCGTCGCGATGCGCGCATGCGGCTCGAGCCGCGAAGTCAGGTGGTCGAGGACCCACTGCTGCGCTTTGCGCAGCAGCGGCTTGGGCGACGCGAGCTGGCGGTAGCCGCCGCTGCGCTTGGGGATCCGGAATCGGCTGTAGTGGTCGTGGTCGACGACGCGGCGGTGGTAGCAGAGCCACGCGAGTTGGTCGGCGCCCTCCGTGAACGTCGGCATCCCGCGAGCAGGCTTGACGGGAAGCCCTATCGCCGTCGCCAACGCCGCCGCGTCAGTCAGCGCGGGCAGGCCGCGCTCGGCGAGGCGCGCGGCGTCGCCGCCGTCGAACCGCAGCCCGGCCGATACGCCCTCGCCGAGGAACAACGGCGCGCGCCGCTTGCGCGCGGCGAACGCCGCGCGACGCTCCGACTGCTCGGCTTCGCGGAGGGCCCGCCGTCGCGCTCGCTCTTCGCGCACGCGCTCGATGCGCCTCGCCCGGGCTTGCTTGATCAGCTCCGCGAGCGATGGACCGTCGGCCAGCTCCGCTCGCAGCCGGGCTAGCTCTTGTTCAATCCGATCGATCTGGCCCTGGTTCTCGCGCAGCGCGTCGAGGGCTCGACGGACGTCTCCTGACGGCGTGTAGAACCCGCGTGCGATCATCTCGTCGACCTGATCGAGGTCGCGCTTCGAGATGCTGCTCATCGCGCGATCTCCCGCCGTCGCAGCGCCATGATGCCCTGCCGCAGGTGGCGACACGGGCCGTGTTGCAGCCCGTGCGCGGCATAATCGGGGCAGTCGCAGACGGCCTCGACGACGCGCCCGTCCGGGTCCACGACGAACCTCACTCGGTACTCGCCGACGTCCCGGACCTTCAGCTCAAGCCCGACACCGGACGTGCCCTGCTCCTCGGAGACGACCTCAACGGGCTCGTGCAAGTCGACCTCGCCGAGATCCCCCTGCGGGTCCAATGCGGCGCGATTGCGCAACTGCTCGCGCTCCTCGGGGGTGAAGAGGTCGCGCCAGCGGAAGCCACCCAACTGCTCGTCCGCCATCGCGTAGCCGTCGCAGCAAAGCCGATGCAGCGCAGCGCCCGCCTGCTCACGGCGAACGCGCAGGCGTCGTGCCGCGTCGGCGACGACCAGCGTGCCCTCGGACTCGAGCAGGCGGCGCAGGCGCTTCAAGAGCTTGGGATCCACGTCGGCGCTCGCTGACATCGCGGCGAAGCTCGCGCCGCGCGTCCAGTCGTTGCGGGTCCAGCCGGAGAGACCCAGGTCGAAGCGGTGCGCGCCGACGTCGACGCTCCAGAACGACGGCATCCCCGTCCCGAGCAGGCGCACGCGCAGCGAGGTCGCGTCAGGCAGTAGGCGCTCGAGGACCAACAGCCGACGGCGCCCCCAGATGCGGAGTTCCTGCGCGGCGCTCCCCTCGTAGACGTGCTCAGGCTCACGGACCTCGACCCCCCAGGGCTCGAGCACGATCCGCGGCCGCTCGCCCGGCTGCAGGCAGAACCGCAGCGCGCGCGGGCCGTCACCGTCGTTGCGCATCCGCAGGTAGGCGAGGATCCGTGACAGCACGCCGACGTCGAGGCGCAGCGTCACCCCCGGCATCGCCATCGCCGCCTGCACCTCCACGAAGCCGCGCGGCCAGCTGTCGGGGAGATCGATCTTGGACTCGACCGCGCTGCCCGCGTCCGTCGAGACCGCGACATTTCCGCCGGCCCCGCCGATCCGCAGGTGCACGGGCCGGTGGCGACGCACGCGCTCGAGTTCGCGCGCGAGGGCCGGCCCAAAGTCGATGTTGGTGGTTCCCCGCTGCAGCGGTCGGTCCTGCTGACAGCGTCCGGTCGGCACCGAGACCCGCGCGTAGCTGGACTCGTCGAGCGAGAATGCCTCGAACAAGATCGCGTCGTCGTGCACGCTCACTACGGGGTCGAGCACGATCCACCGACTAAAGTCATGCTTGGCGAGCCATTGCCAGAACTTGTTCCGTGCCTGCAAGAACTCACCAACGATGTCCATGTCGGGCCCTGCGAGCGCGCTCCGCTCGGCGTTGAGCCGCTCGATCTCTCGCTGCACAGACGCGAGCCTCGTCGCGCGGGCCGCCCCGATCTCATCGAGATACTGCTGGTGTACCCAGGCCTGGTAGCTGCTGTGATCACGCGGACGCCTGCGCAGGTCAGACCGCACGACCTCATGCAGGGCGAGCATCGCGCGTGCAAACGACTCCCCGTCGCCGATGACCCCGTCGAAGCAGGCCGGGTCGCGGTCGACGTCGGTCGACATCGACATTGCGACGCCGCCGCCGCCCCATGAGGCGGCGCTCGCCGCCAGATATCGTCGCGTCAGTTGCATGGGTCCTCTCCGACCTCGGAGTCCAAGAGCTGGATCGCGGGCACGGACTGCCCCGCGAGCGCGCGCTCTACGAGCAGCGCAGCGGCCCACTCGGCGTCGACGCGGTGCGGCCCGCGCGCGATGCGCAGCAGCAGCGACGTCGAGATCTCGGCGCCACGCGCTACCTGGGCGCGCACCGCAGCGCGCAGGCCCGCGCCGCCCCGAAGCCGCGTCATGACCAGCTCCTGCAGGCGAGCCTGGTCCAGGTCGGCGCCGAGCACGCCGGCTTCCAGCTGCGCCAGAGCCCACGCCTCGACGTCGCGGTGCGGCGACGACAGCAGCGCCGGAGCGACGGCAGCAGTCGCGGACAAGGACGGGGCCTTGCGCAGCCGCGCGATCGCCAGCGCGCGGACTGGCTCGACCGGACTATCCAGCATCGCGGCCAATGACTCGTTCAGTTCGTCGCCGCGGAGCGCGTCGAGGCGCGCGGCGACCGCCGCGCCGACGTCTGCGTGGCCGCTCTCCGCGGCGCGCAGCAGCTGGGACGTGGTGAGCGGGACTGCTGCCAGCGCCGCTAGCGCGTGCGCGCGGACGCTCGCGAGCGCGTGGCCCGCGACGAGGACCAACAGGTCAGCCTGTTCGGTGATCGCCGCGCCGCGCGCCGCGAGCCACTCGGTGGCCAACACCTCAGCCGCAGGCGGGACCGCGCCAAACGTCTCAGGTGCGGCGCACCGAGCGAACGAGGCTCGCAGCTGCGCGCGCGCCTCGTCTGTCACGAGGCCAGCTGGCAGCGTCTCGTCGCGGATCCCGTCGAGCAACGCCTCCCAGAAGAGTCGGCCCGCATCCGGCGCAGACTCCAGGCGCGCGATGAGCCTGGCCTCGAAGTCGGGCCACGCCCCCTCGGAAATGCGGGGCAACAGGCGCGCCACATCCGCCAAGGCGACCACGCCGTCAGGCTCGAAACCCTGCTCGCAAAGTTCGTCGACGGAGATCGCGTCCCGACGCGCAGACGGCGCGTCGGCGGCGCCCTGCCCCAGTGATCCAAGCCGCGCTGCGAGACCCATGTCCAGCAGCCAGGCCACGCGGGCCTGAGCCTGTTCGGGACCTGCGTCATCCTCGACACCCGCGCGCAACAATTCCAAGAACTCGGCAGCCGAACGCATGAGCACCGCGTCGAGAAGCTGGTCTGCGGCGGCCGGCTGCACCGACAGCGAGCCACACATCTCCCAGGCGAGCGCCCGTAGTCGCGCGGGGACATTGGCGGCGGTAAGCAATCGTCGCGCGAGCGCCAGACGGATTTCGGGTGCAGCGCTACGGCCCAGCGTGGCGAGGGCCTCGTAGGGGAGCGCCTCGAAGCGTGCAACTTTGGACGGGTGGCGCTCGAGCCAGCGCGCGAGGCTGCCGGCCAGCGGCACCGGCTCAGCGTCGATCGCGCGCGCGAGCGCAGGCGCAACCCACGCCGGCGGAGCTTCGGCGAGGCACTTAGGCGTAGCGCCGTCGGCGATGTCCCGCCGCGACTGCCGCCGCGACTGGATGCGCCGACCGCTGGCGTCTATTGGACGGGCGAACAGCGCCGTCCAAACCCACTCCCGCACCCAGCCCTGCCGCGTGCGCATCATGGCCAAGAGCAGGTCTTCGATGGCTGGGTCACCGCCGGCGTCTACAGGCTGCCTCCAGCCAGACGATGCGAGCAAGAGCTCCGCGCCGTGGCTCATCTTGGCGGTAAGCCTGTTGTCTCGGATCTTGACGCCCGCGACCAGTGAGCGCAGCTGAGGGGCCCAACTGCGCAAAAGGAACGAAGCCCACCGCGTGTGCCGCTCAGATCGCTCCGAGTCAGAGAGCAGCCGCACACACAAGGGACCAAGCGCAGCAACAAAGGTGTCGCGCGCAGCGGGATGGCACGCGACCCGCATTGCGGCCGACTCGGAAGCCTCGAAGAGCAATGATGCGAGTTCGTCGGGACGCAGTCTGGCGGCCACCTCGGGCCGACCCAGGATCCACCCTGCGGCCGCCTCAACCGGCGAGTGCATCAAGGATGCGAGCACACGACACCCTTCGGCGTCGCACCGCGCGCCGAGTCGCAGCGCAAGCAGGGCGCGGTCTCCGTCTTCCATTGCGTCGAGGTAGCCCGCGTCGCGCGCCCACGCCGCGGCGCTCTCCAGCCGCGCGGTGTTCGGATGGCGACCGCTGGCGCCCTCCAGGATCCACATCACTACGAGGCGCGGGCTCGTAGCCACGGCGGCTGCGAGTATGCGTCCGGCCCAAAGCGGCGCGTTTCCGTCACATACGCTGCGAAGCACCTCGTCGGGCAGCCCGCCATTTGGCCGCTGCAAGACGCACCCGAGCAGGCGCTCCAGCGCGGGCTGGGGCCCGAACTCCAAGCTAGCGAGACTCGCCCATGTGCAGCGCCCGCGCAGCTGAGGCTCCCAACTGCCGAGCAACTGCTCCGCCCACCGCGCGGCCACATCGACCTCGCCCTGCCTACAGCATGCGAGGACATGCTGCACGAGGCCGTCTAGGCAGGGCGCGACCACCTCGCGCAGATCCTCGCTTTGGAGGATCCTCACCACCCGCTGCCACGACTCCTTCGGCGCACTCCTCAGCGCGACGCCGAGCTCTCTTTGGGAGAGGACGCGCGCTCGATCGGGCTCCTCGACGAAGAAAGCGGACGCAGCCTTGAGGTCGGGGAACTGCGCGCTGAGCGCAGCGGGAGCGTCGGGAGCATGCGCATGAGCCAGGAGAACGAACCGCGCCCGCTCGCCCTCTGTCCAGCCTTGCGCCATGCCAGGGAGCAACTCCTGCAGCGCACCTTCCAAGAACTCCTTGAAGACGTCAGCCGCCTCGCTGTTGGCATCTTCCGCAAGCCACCAGAGCAGCGAAGCGCACCAGAAGGGCTGGCCCTGCTGCAATCCAGACCGGACGACGTCGCCGACCCACTCGGGACACGGCCGCCGCCACACGTCGTAGCCTTCGGCGAGCCTGGGGAGCACGCCCGGCCAATCATAATCATCATTGCGATCGCTCATCCAACGCAGTCGCAGCCCGACCTCACGGACTGCATCGGGCGCCTCATCGAGCGGCAGCTCACCGTACGCCACCCGGGCAGGACCACTGCGACCGACCAGCTCGACGTCACCGGCCTGCAGGCTAGCCAGCGCGTCCTCGCGAGTGGCGAACCACTGATCTCCACGCACCGAACCGAGCCGATAGACGGCTGGGTCACGGCCCTGAAGGGCGCGCGGCCACAGCGGCAACAGGGCCTTAGCCCACGCGGCAGCGAGGTCCGAGCGCCCTTGCAGCCACGCCACGACAAGGGTGTCCGCGAGCGCAGCCACGAGCGGCATCAGGTGCCCAGCATCCGTCTCGCGCCGCAGCGCTCCGGCGCACTCTGCGATGGAGGCGGCTGAGCCCTCGAACAGACCGCGCGCGGCCAGCTCCGGCTCCAACTGTTCGCACCACGTTGGCTGCCGCTGCAGCGCGTCCGCGGCCTGTCGACGGAAGGGGTGACCCGGCGGCAGGCCGAGCAGAGCGCGCACCAGCGCGAGGTCCCAAGAGGCGTTCGGGAGCCGGCGACGCGCGGCCTCGACGTAGGGCCACGGCCACCCACCCTCGTCGAGCACGCGCTGCCAGAACGCGAGCGGCGCGGCGCCATCGCCGAGCCGATCCAGCGCGGCGCCATCGCCGCGGGCAGCGCCCAGCATCAGGAAGGCACCGCGCCCGTTGCGCAGCTGCATGGTGCGTGGCCGCACGTCGGCGTCGGCCACGTCCCAGCCCAGGATCCTCGCAACACGGCTCTCGGACATGGGGCCGCCGCCTTGGCGCACGAACAGGTGCTCGCTATTCGCGCCGAGGCCAGGCCGACCGATCGCGAGGTAGTGCCGGAGCACCTCGTGCGGCAGGCCGTCACACGAGATGCCGGGCAGCTCGGTCGCCACGTCGACGCGAGCCGCAACGATCTCCGCGAGGATCAGGTCTCGCGTGCGTCCGGCCTCCTGCGCCGCGCGCGCCAAGGCGGCGATGGCGGCGTCTCGGGACGACGCGAGGTCACGGCACCGCTCCGTGTCGAGGCGGTGCGGGTCGACGCGTTCGATCCACCGCCCCTGGTCTTCGTTGCCATCCAGGCCGTCACGCACCGCGCACATGGCACGCGCCTCGAGCGCAGAGAACGCGACAACCCACGCCTGCTCGACGCGGGCGCGCCGCGGCACCTTGTCGAAGCCGGGGAGCCTCACCGTCTGGCCGGCCAGGTTCGCGCACGGCGCGCCGTCGACCACCAGCAGGCAGAGAAGCGGCGGCAGCGCGCCGAGGAGCTTTCGCGCCCGCCCGATGGGCAAGCCGACGAGCGAAGGCCACGCGCGGCCGTCGCACGGACGGAGCACGCAGTGACGGTCGAAAAGCACTTCGAGCTCTTCGCAGTGGGCGAATCCGGCGTCCGACAGGTGGGCGACATCCGCTGGCTCGACGGGCCCCTGCGCCCCGCCGAAGAGCAGGTCGTAGACGAGCCACTCGCGCGCGTCCAGCGGCTCACGCGGGCGCGCTTCCAGGAAGCGGAGCGCCGCTTGTTGGTGCTCGGCAGGGCGGTCCACCGCGAGCAGCCGCGTCAGGCGTCGCGCCGCGGACTGCAGCGCAGGCGTGAGCGCGCTGCCACCGAGGGCGACCGGTTGGAGGGCGTCGCGGAGCGCGGCCGCGGCACTCGCGGTCGCCGAGCTCCTAGGCGAGGCCGTCGACGCAGCCATGAGACGCTGCAGCTGGCTGACGTAGTGGGCCTCCAGCGCGTCGCTAGCCGGTTCTTGACCATTGCGCACTAGGTGGCCGGGGCGCCGGACACCGGCGACCGACAGCGCGGGCTCTGGCGGCCGCACCGACCGCGACCAGAAGCCGACGAGCCGCTTGACGTGGCCGAGGAACGCAGCCGCCCCAGCTGATCGCAGCCCGTCCTCAAGCGCAACCGCGAGGCGAGCAATCGGAACGAAGCCCCTCGGCAGCGTGTCCATGAAGGCAGGTTGGGCGAGACAGTGTCAGAGCACGCGGAGAAGACAACAGGCAGGAGATCCAGCGGACCGCATTCGGACGCTACCGTCCAAGCACAGGAGGGTGCTTCGTACTGATGGCCGCACGCGGAAACACCGCAGCGACCGCCCTAAGCCCTTTATTTTCAAGGGCTTGCGGAGGTCTGG
>VGYZ01000106.1 GCA_016872795.1 Planctomycetota bacterium | reverse complement strand
ATCGGAGAGCTCGCGTTCGACGTACCAGCGTGGCACGCTCGAACGCTCGAGCCCGGAGAGCTCGATCGCCGACAGCGCGTCGTCCGCGCGCAGCTGCGAGCAGCCCTCGATCCTCGCGGCGGCAAGACGCGTCCGCGGCCCCTCGCGAACCGTGAACACGGCGAGACTACGGCCACCCGCGGGCTTGGAGTACTCGTACTCCACGCTGCAGCCGGCGAAGCCGAGCGAACGGTAATGTTCGACGAGCGTGTAGGCCGCGTCCTCGACCGCCGAGCGCGCCTGCGCACGCTTGGGAAGATCCGCGAGATCGGCCGCGACGACTCGCTCGAGATCGAGAGCCGTGAAGGCGCGCGCACCTTCGAAGCGCACATCGATCTCCGCCGCCTCTAGGTTCGCCGTAGGGCCCGGGGGCGCGGCGCACGCCGCGAAGAGCAGCGCGAGCGAGGCGAGCAGCGCCCGCATCAGCGCAGCCTCATCACGAAACGTGCGCCGAAATTGATGCGATCGTAGATGTCGCGCTCGCCGCGCAGGTAGATCGCTCGACCGGTGCCCTCGGCACGACCACTGACACGAATCCGCACCTGCGCCGTCGAGCCGCCGTTCTGCGTCACATCCGCACCGGTCTGGAACTCGACCCGCTCCATCATCGAGCCCTCGCCCTCGAACAGGCGCGAGAGCAGGTCCTTGCCGAGGTACACGATCACGGTCTCGGCCGCGTCGACGCCCTCGTCTCCGGAGAGCGAGCCGCCGGGAGCGCGCCCGGTGAGCAGGAGCATCAGAATGTCTTCGCCCGGCAGCGGCGGCACGGAAGAGAGCTCGAGCTCCGGCGCGCTGTAGCGACCGCTCGCGCGGATCGCGAGGTCGTAGCCGCGCACGCGGGCGGAGAGCGCGAAATCGAGGACCGGGTCGAGCGGATCGCGCCGGTCGATGGCGAGCGTTCCCGCTCGCAGCTCGAGGTTCGCGGCCGGGAGCGGCACCACCGTCGGATCGAGAAACAGCGCGCCCGTCAGCACCGGCGCGCGCCCGGTGCCCGTGAGCGCGAGGTCCGGACGCAGCGAACCGCGCGCGATGTTGCTGTCGATACGGAATGGCTCGCCGCCACGCAGATGCACATCGAAGCGCAGCGTCGAGAGCGCGCCCGAGTCGATCGAGAAGAGCGGCGGGCTCGCGTCGCGCGCGACGCCACCACGCGAGCGCGGACGGAACCAATCGAAGTTGCGCGACCAGCGGCTGTCCTGCGGCGCCAGATCGCCGCGCAGGAGCAACGCTTCGAGTGGGCCCGTGAGCGCGAGCTCCGCATCCGCGCGGACACGCAGGTCCGGACGCTGCACGACGAGCAGCTCGCGGCCCTTGATCGCGAGGTCGACCTCTACGCGCGGAGAGACGCGCACGCTGCCGGCGATCTCGAACGGGCCCGCGCCGAGCTCGCCGACGAGGCGCTCGACCTGCACCCGCTCGCCCTCGAGACGGAACTCGCCCGACAGGCGCTGCAACGCGGGGAAGCGCGCGTCGAGCCGCACCTCGCCATCGCGCAGCTCCGCGCGGCCCGTCAGCCGCGGCGAGGCGAGCGCGCCTTCGACGCGCACCTCTCCGCGCGTCGTACCGGCCGTGCGACGCAGCATCGGCGTGAGCTCGGCGAGCACCGCGAGGTTCTCGATGGCCCAGCTCGCCGCGATATCCGCTCCGGATTCGGTCCATGGCGCGCGCCGCGCGCGCCACCAGCCATCGAGCGCACTGCGCGAAAAGAGCGTCCCGCGGGCTTCGACGCGCACGCCCGGCTTCGCCGCCAGCGAGAAGTCCTCGATCGAGAGCGCGCCGTCGATCTCGATCCGCGCTCGCACGGTGCCGTCGCCCACGCCTAGAGCCTGTACGACACCGGAATCCGAGAGCGGCGCGATCGACAGCCCCTTGCCTTCGACTTCCACATACCCGCGCAGGTCGGGCGCGACCCCCGCCAGTCGGCCGCTTGCGGCGAGTTCGCCCGCAACGGGCCCGGGCAGTCCGAGCTCTCGCCACGGCAGAACGCTCGCATCGCCGATGCGCAGGTCCACGCTCGCCTGCAGCGCGCCCTCGGCGAAGCGCCACGGCGCGCGCTCGTCGAACGGCAGCTCTCCCATGAGCGAGAGTGCGAGCGTCTCTCCCGCTCTCAGCGTGCAGCGCTCCACGACGGCACGCGCGCCGCTCGCGCGCGTCGACACATCGAGCGCGAGTGCGGGCCAACCCGCTCCGGGAACGATGCGCGTTGCCTGCAAATCCGCGGCGATCTCAAAGCGCCCGGACTCCTCGCGCACATGCGCGCGACCGTCGACACTTCCCACGGAGACATCGCGGCCGAGGAAGGGCGCAAGCAGGGGTATCGGCTCGATGTCGTCGAAGCGCGCGTCGAGTTCGAACTCCCCCTCCCGCCACGCGAACGCCGCAAGCAACTCGCCGCTCAGCCCAGTCATGGCGATCGCCGGAGCGGAGACGGAACCTCGCTCGACTTCCACGGCGCAGGGGCGCGCGAGCACGAGCCCGACGCCGTCGCGCACGAGCAGCGCTTCCTCGATCTCGGCGAGCATCGGCCCGCCGAGGTGCTCGTGCACCAGTGCGCCCTTCGCCCGAAGGTCTACCCCAAACGCGCCGAGGGACAGGGAGCGCACATCGACGCGCCGCGGCGACATGCGCGCGCTCGCATCGATCCGGTCGAGCTCGTGGCCCGCGCTCGTGGCGACATCGAGCGCCGCGATTTCCACCTCACCCTCGAGCTCGTCCAGAGCGCCCGAGAGCCGCGCATCGAGAGCGACCACGCCCCGCGCGAACCGCTCGGGCAGCAGTACCTCCAGAGCGGGGACCGACACGCGCAGCGCCGACGACTCGACGACGCGCGTGCGCCAGTCCATGGCGCCTTGGAGATGGAGATGTCCCAGCGCACCGAGCGCGCTGAGCGACAGGATTTCCACGCGCGCGCCATCGACGCGAGCGCGCGCCTCGAGCGCTCCGAGCTCGAGCCCCGAGAGTACGACGCGTTCGCCGCGCAGAGCCAGCCGACACTGCGGCTCGGCGAGGGTTCCAGCGATCTCCAGCGTTCCCCGGGCGCTCCCAGCCCAGCTCCGCGTGTCGACGAGCGCCCCGAGTTCCGCGAGGTCGACGAAGTAGAGGTCGCCTTCCAGCGCGATTTCCGCGCGTTCCTCGATCGGTTCACGCCAGCGCAGCTCGCCCGTGCGCACGACTATGCGTCCGGTGTGCGTCTCGAGTCGCCCGCGCGCGATCGCGAGCCCGCGCGGACCGAGTTCGCCCTCCAGCGAGACCCGGTGGGGCCCGATCCAGCCCGGCGGCGACGCCTCGAGCGCCGCGAGATCGTGCACGCACAACTCCACATGCCCGCGCGCGGACTGCAGGAACTCGAACCACGAACTGCGCTCGAGCGGCAGCTCGAGCGCCGCGCCCCACAGCAAGTTGTCGCGCTGGCGCACGGCGATTCGCGGCACCTCGATCCAACCGGGTCGCAGCAGCACATCGGCATCGAGACTGTCGAAGGCGATTCCATCGACGCACAGGTCGTCCACCTGCACGCTCGCCTCGCTCCACACGCCTTGCTCGTCGATCAGGATGCGGCCTGCGCCACGCGCGTGGCCCGCGAGCCCGAGCTCGCGCAGCGGGACCAGCGCCGCGCTGTGGTGCTCGAGGTTCGCGCCCGCGAGCTTCCAGTCCAACATCCACGCGCGCTCGGCAGTCTCCGCGACGAGATCGAGGCGTGCCGAGGCGAGGCGACCGTGGAACGCCGCGCGCAGGCCGGATGTAGTCGCGCGCAGTTCCCCGTGCTCGAGCTCCAGCTCGAGTGCGCCGCCGACGCGCAGGCGCTCGAACATGAAAGTTTCGCCGGTGAGCTGGCCGCGTGCGTCGAGCGAGAACTCGCGCGCGGTCGTGGGCCACGGCCCTCCGAGCGCGATCCGCTCCACGCGCGCCTCGACCGTTCCATCGCGAAGTGCGAGTTCTCCGGAGCGCAGACTGGCCGTGCGATGCTCGGGGAACTCGAGGTCGAGCTCCAGCCGCTCGACGGCGATCTGCGTCGGCAGCCACGCCAGCTGGCGCCGCAAGGCCACCGAATCGAACTCGTCCGCGCGCGGCGCGACGCCGAAGCTCGCGCGCCCAACGACGCCCCCCGCCCGCACACTGCGCAGACCTTCGCCCGCTGTGCGCAGGAGCTCCCCGAGGTCGTACTCGAGTTCGACATCGCTCGCGCGGACATTCCAGGCGCTGCGCGCATCCAGCGAGCGCACCCCAAGCTCGTCGATCGAGAGCGAGGTGATCCAGTTGCCGGACACGCCGCTCGCCTCGAGTTCGAGCCCGTGATCGCGCCGCAGGCGCTCGGAAAGTCGGCCGAGCAGCCACGGTGCGATGAGCACATTGCGCAACGCCACGAGTGCGAGCAGCGCCGCGGCGATCGCTGCCACGAGCGCCCAGCGCCGATGTCGTCTCGTCGCAGTCCGCACTTCGGTCATCGCCTCGTCCCGCGCGCGCGCCGTGCGCGCTCACTCGTCTTCGTTGACGCGCGTCCAGCCCTGAGCGCGCAGCCAGCGCAATGTGAACAGCGCGATCGTCGCAAGCAGCCCGAGGGCGAAGAAATAGCCGTATGGCCAGCGCGTCTCGGGCATGTACTCGAAGTTCATTCCGTAGAGCCCCGTCACGAACGAGAGCGGGATGAAAACGGTGGTGATCGCCGTCATGAAGCGCATGACTTGGTTCATGCGCAAGTTCAGCGCGCCGTGAATGAGCTCGCGCACATCCGTGCCGAGATCGCGGTAGTGCGCGGAGAGCTCGACCACGGACTGAGTGTGCTCTCGCAGGTCGGAGAGGTACGGCAGCGTATCGGGCCGGAAGAAGCCGCGCGCCTCATGCCCGAGCGCCACGGCGAGCTCGCGCATCGGCAGCGCGATGCGCGTCAACATGCGCAGATCACGCATCAACTCGTACAGCGTCGTCAGCGGCTTCGACGACGGGCGTGCGATCGCTTCGACTTCGACGGCTTCGAGTCGCGCGCCGAGGCGCTCGAGGCACGGCGTGTAGCTGTCGACGACGCAGTCGAGAATGCGATAGACGAGGAAGTCGGCTCCGCTGCGGCGAGTGAGGCTCTCGGGTTGGTGCAGGCGCTGGCGGAGCGGAGCGAGCAGGTCGAGCGGCTCGTCGCTGAATGTGATGACCGTCGTGCCGCGCACGAAGATCGACAGTTGCTCGGACTCGGGGTGCTCGCCGGACTTCATGGCGCGCGCCACCACGAACAGCGCGTCGCCAATGACCTCGAGCTTGGGGCGCGAGTTGTTGCCGAGCACATCTTCGAGCGCCAGCCGCGGCACCGCGAGCTTCGCCTCGAGGAACTCGAACAAGCCGCGATCGCCGTAGCCCTCGATGTCGATCCATGTGGCCTCGGGTGCCTCGGCGAGTCGCTGCACCTCGGCCGGCGAAACATGGTCGCGTGCCTCGATCCGTGTGGCGTCGTAGCGCACGACGCGCACGCGCGGCCTCGGCGCGACCTCGGGAATCACCAGCGAGCCCGGACTCATGCCGGGATTGGTGGGGAGCCCGTGATGACGGCGGCGGCGCGGCATGGCGGGTGAGTCTAGGACGCGGAGGCGCCCTCGCGCTCGTCCGTGGCGCTGCGGACGCGCTCCACAAGCCACGATGCGAGTGGCAGCGCGGCTCCCCAGCAGGCGGAAATGCCGAGAATCGAGGGCCAGAGCGGCTCGCCAAAGCTGACGGCGCCGAGCCGCGCACCACCCCAGTAGGAGCACGGCGCACCCACGGCGCCAAAGATCGCGAACCACGCCCGTCGCCGCGCAAGCCACGCGAGCGAGCTATCGAAGGTCATCGCGAACACGATCCACAGAGCGACGATCCAGGCGGGCGCGAGCACTCCCGCGAGTGGCGTGCCCGCGTACTTCAACCAGCCCATATGGAGCTGCAGACTGTCGACGAGCGTGCCCAGCACCGCCACCAGCGCCAGCGACACGAGCTCGCGCGCGGCGTTGTGCGAGCGCAGCAGCGCCCAGCCCAGGAACAGCGAGGTGCTGAGCGGCCCGAGCCACTCCATTCCACGCGCCGCGCCGAGCACGCACGCGAACCAGCACGCCTGAAAGCCGACGAAGTTCGCGAGCTTGCTCACGCTTCGGACTCAGTCGAGCCTCGGCAGGAGCGGCGCACGCCGATTGAGCGGCTTGGCGAGCAGGAGCTGCACATCCTGGATCGAGCGCTCCTCGAAGCCGCCTTCGCAGTAGCACAGGTAGAACTCCCACATGCGCAGGAACTCCTCGCTGTAGCCGAGCGCCCGAATGCGCTCTGCATTCGCGCCCATGTTCTCGCGCCACAAGCGCAGGGTCGACGCGTAGTGCGGCCCGATGTCCTCGAGGTGGCAGAGGTTCATGTCGGTCACGCGCGCGACGCGATCCATGATCGCAGCCGTCGAGGGGATGCAGCTGCCGGGAAAGATGAAGCGCTGGATGAAATCGACCGAGCGCAGCGCGTCTTGATACAGCGAGTCCCGGATCGTGATCGCCTGCAGCAGCATCATGCCGTCGGGCTTGAGCAGCTTGGAGCAGCTTTCGAAGTACATGTCGTACCAACGCTCGCCGACGGCCTCGATCATCTCGAGCGAAACGAGCTTGTCGTAGCTGCCTTGCAAGTCGCGGTAGTCCTCGAGCAGCACGGTCACGCGCTCCTCGAGCCCCGCCGCGCGCACGCGCTCGACGGCCTTTTCGTGCTGGCGCCGCGAGATCGTGGTCGTGGTCACACGGCATCCGGACTTGCTCGCCGCGTGAATTGCCATGCCGCCCCAGCCCGTTCCGATCTCGAGCAGATGGTCGGTCGGCTGCAGGTCGAGCTTGCGGCAGATGCGATCGAGCCTCGCGACCTGCGCTTCGTGCAGCGTCATGTCGGGCCGTTCGAACGCCGCGCACGAGTACATCATCGTCTCGTCGAGCCACAGCTCGTAGAACTCGTTGCCGAGGTCGTAGTGCGCCGCGATGTTCTCGCGCGACCCAGCGCGCGTGTTGTCGTGTCGGCGGTGCCAGAGCCGCAGCGCCGCGGAGCCGAGCCGCGCGAAGCCGCGCTCCATGCCCTGCAGCACCTCGCGATTGCGCACGAGAATGCGAATCACCGCCACGAGATCGTCGGTCGACCACGCGCCGTGCGCGTACGCCTCGCCGGCTCCGACGCTGCCCTGCTTGGCGATGTCGAGGTAGAGCTCGCCGTCGTGCACTTCGATCGTGGCGCTCGGGCCGTGCGCTCCGCCAAAGACCTGCGAGCCGAGCTCGTCGCGCAGCACCAGTCGGCCCCAGCGCAGGCCGGAGAGGCGCTCGTGCAGCTGCGAGCGCGCGAAGCGCTCGAGCGCGGTGAAGGGCTTCGTCCGCGAAGTGCGGACCGGCGCGTGCGCGTGGCTGACCTGTTGCGTGAAGGCGGGGCTCGTCATGAGTGGTGCTCTGAGAGGGAGGAGTCGCGAGTGCGCGGGTGTTCGAAGAATGTCGCGCCCTTGAGCTTGGTTCGCAGGGCCTGCCAGTAGATCGCGGCCACGGAGCGCGCGGAGAAGCCGGGACAGAGCAGGAGTGCGCGCGCGAGGCCCGCGCCGTCGAGTGCACGGCGACGCATCGAGAGCTTTGCCTCGAACACCGCGCGCCCCTCTTCGTAGTTGGTCATGTGCACGCCGAGCTCGTCCCCCAGCTCGCTGAAGCGCCAGGCGTATTCCTGCCGCATGTCTTGGAACGGCGATACATGGAAGCGCTTGGTGAACCGCGCCCGCGCGCCGTCGCCGCCGCGTGCATCGAGGACATAGCTGTGCCGCTCGCCCCACGGCGTGTTCGTGATCTCGGCGACGATCGCGTCGAGCCGATCCTGATCGTCGAAGCAATAATAGAAGCTCACCGGATTGAACACATAGCCGAAGAAGCGCGGCTGCGCGAGCAGGACGATGCGCCCCAACGGGGCGCGCCCCAGCTCCTCGCGCACGCGCTCGCGCACCGCGGCGTCGAGCCTCGCCCCGCCGCTCGCTCCCAGGTAGTCCGAGCGCCTGAGGCTCACCAAGTTGGCGCTCTCGTGCGACCACAGCCAGCGCCCGCGAAATACCGTGTCGAGCTCCGCGAGATCGAGCGCGAGCAGGAAGTGCCCGTACTCGAAGGCGTGCTCGACCCCACCGATGCGGCGGTGCCCGACGCGGCCGAAGTACAGCGCGCTCCTCACGCCCACGGCTCCACGAGAACACTGCGACCGGAGAGGCCCTCGACGACCCGCAGGCCGCTCATCACGCCGTCCTCGTGAAACCCGTAGCGCCAATAGGCGCCGGCGTACCAGGTCCTGTTCACGCCGCTGACCTCTCGATGGCGCCTCTGGGCGGCGAGGGTCGGAAGGTCGAAGTGCGGGTGATGATAGGTCATGCGCCGCAGGACCCTGGCAGGTTGAACGGCATCGGAGTGGTTCAGGGTCACGCAGAGTTCCTCGGGGCAATCGAGACCCTGCAGCCTATTCATCCAATACGAAAGTGTCGCGCGGTGCGGATTCACCCGACCCGTCCCCCGCCCCCTCGCGGCGGCACCGCAGGGATCGAGCAAGCGGTAGTTCCAGCTGGCCCAGACCTTGCGCCGCCGGGGCAAGAGGCGCGCGTCGGTGTGCAGCAAGGCCTCGTTTTCCCGGTAGCGGATGGCCCCGAGGACCGAGCGTTCGGCCGGACTGGGGTCGGCGAGCAGAGCGAGCGCCGTGTCGCTGTGGGTGGCGATCACGACCTGGTCGAAGCGCTGGCGCTCCCCGCGCGGGAGCTCGAGCTCGACTCCGTCGGGCAGGCGCCGGATCGAGCGCACCGGCGTGTCCACATGCACTCTCGCCGCGAAGGGCCGGATCAGGGCCTCGACATAGCGCGCCGAGCCACCCTCGACCACGCGCCACATGGGCCGCCCCTCGACCTGCAGGAATCCGTGGTTGTGGAAGAAGCGCGCGAAGAAGCGCGCTGGGAAGTCCAGCATCTCGTCGGGAGACGCCGACCAAATCGCCGCCCCCATCGGCAGGATGTAGAGCCGCCGGAAGCTCTCCGAGTAGCGCCGCTCGCGCAGGAAGTCGCCCAGCGGAATCTCGTCCTCGCCCGCGAGCAGCTCGAGCGCCTCGCGGTTGAAGCGCAGGATGTCGAGCACCATGCGGTGGAACGACGGCCGCAACAGGTTCATGCGCTGGGCGTAGACCGTGTCGAGGTTGCGCCCGTTCCACTCGATGCCCGTGCGCTCCTCGCGCACGCTGAAGCTCATGTCGCTCTCCTTGGAGGCGACGCCGAGCTCTTCGAGCAGGCGGCAGAAGTTCGGGTAGGTCTTGCGATTGAAGACGATGAAGCCCGTGTCGACCGCCAGCGTGCGGCCGCCGAGCTCGATGTGGTGCGTATGCGTGTGGCCGCCGATGTGGCTGCCCGCTTCGTACAGCTCGAGCTCGTGCTCACGCGCGAGGTGGTGCGCGACGACGAGCCCCGAAATCCCGCTGCCGACGATGGCGACGCGCACGCCGGACGCCCCTCAGGCGCGCTTCTCGAGGCGCTTTTCCAGCGCCGCCGCCGGCACCGGATTCAGCTGCCAGACGAGGCCCACCGAGCTCATCGCCCGCAGCGCGTAGTAGCTCGGGTCGAACTCCCACCAGCGGAAGCCCTGCCGCACGGAGCCTTGGAAGTGGTGATGGTTGTTGTGCCAGCCCTCGCCGAGCGTGACGATCGCGAGGAACCAGTTGTTGCGGCTGGTGTCGTTGGTCTGGAAGCGCCGCGTGCCCCACACGTGAGCGAGCGAGTTGATCGTGAATGTGGCGTGGAACAGCACCACGGTCGAGAGCATGCCCCACACGACGAGCTGCAGGCCGCTCGTGCCGAGCTCCGGGTAGGCCGCACCGAGCCACGCACCGAGGCCGTACAGCCCCGCGAACATCGCGAGCGGCACGACGATGTCGAAGCGATCGAGGAAGCACAGCTCGGGGTACTTGAGCAGGTCCTTCACGCGCTCGCGCCGCGTCGGGAAGTTGTGCTTGGCCGTGATCCAGCCGACATGGCTCCACAAGAAGCCGTGGCGCGTCGGCGAGTGCGTGTCCTCTTCCTCGTCCGAGTGCAGGTGGTGCTCGCGGTGGTGCGCGGCCCACCACAAGGGCCCGCGCTGCACGGCGCTGTTGCCGAGCACGCCGAACAGGAACTGCATCGCGCGCGAGGTCTTGAACGCGCGGTGCGAGAAATAGCGGTGGTAGAAGGCCGTGATCGCGAACATGCGGATCAGGTAGAGCGCGACCGCGACCGCGACGGCCACCGGACTCCAGCCGACCCAGATCACACCGAGGCACGCGAGGTGCAGCAGCGCGAAGGGCACGATGCGCGGCCAGTCGACGCGCTTCTCTGTGCTCGCCACGGGCTCGTCGATACCCGCCCACGAGTCGATCCAACGCAGGAACGCGAGCGGCGCGACCTTGCGCGGGGTGAGCTCTCGGGGAGAACGGGGCAACATCCTTCTTCAGCCAGACTGGGGGGGGCTAGGAGCGGCCGCGGAACAGGTAGTGGGACACGATCCACTCCGAGCCGTCACGGTAGTTCCAAAGCTCCGCGCAAGCCATGAAGAACACGCGCCAATTCTCGATCCACGCGCGCTCGCGGCCCGCACCGTAAGTCGCGCGGAAGATCTCGCGCACCTCATTGGTGTTGCGGTCCAGGTTGGCGAGCCACGCTTCCGCGGTCTTGCCGTAGTGCGTACCGTCGACCTGCCAGCGCTCGACGCACTCGAGATCGCGCTGGAACTCGAGCGGCAGGTCGTCCGACGGCATGATCCCGCCGGTGAAGAAGTTGCGCCCCATCCAGTTGTCGTCACCCTCGGCCTGGAAC
>VGYZ01000105.1 GCA_016872795.1 Planctomycetota bacterium | reverse complement strand
CTGCCGCGGCCGCTCTCGCTCGCCGCCGCGCGCCGCCTGCGCAGCGCCTCCGTGAAGGCCGTGGCGGAGAAGCCGCCGGAGTCCAAGCGTCAGCAGCGCAGCGCCGCCACCGCCCTCGCCATGGCCGCCGGCGCGCGCCAGCTCGTCGTCGGCCATGCCCACCAATTCCGGGACGAGGACGACGGGGCCCTGCGCTGGATCGTGCTCGACGCCTTCGGCGGGGCCCGCGACTGCCTGCGCTGGGGCCCGGACGGGGCCGTGGAGGCCGTTTCCAGCGCCGGCGCTTCCCGGAGTCCGGGGCCGCCCGTACACTCTCCGCCCCCTTGCAATCCATGATCGTCGCCATCGACGGACCCGCCGGGGCCGGCAAGAGCACCGTCGCGAAGTCGTTGGCGAAGCGTCTGGGCCTGCACTTTCTGGACACCGGCGCCATGTACCGCGCCGTGACTCTCGAGGTGTTGCGCCGCGGCCTCGATCCGGCGAGCGGGCGGGACTGCGCGGCGGTGGCGGGCTCGATCGAGCTCGACTTCGACGCGCAGGGCAAGGTCTTGATCGGCGGGGCCCAAGGAGAGCCGCACATCCGCAGTCGCGAGGTCACCCGCCTCGTGTCGGTGGTGAGCGCGCACGCCTTGGTCCGCGACCCGATCGTGGCGCTGCAGCGCGCGCTCGCCGCGCGCTGGGGCGGCTTGGTGGCGGAGGGCCGAGACATGACCACGGTCGTGTTCCCCGACGCGCCGCACCGGTTCTTTCTCAACGCAAGTTCGCACGAGCGCGCGCGACGCCGCGCGCTCGAGCTTGGAACGCCCGACGACATCGAGCGGATCCGCCTCGAGATCGAGCGCCGCGATGCGCTCGACTCCTCGCGCGCCGTCGCGCCGCTCCGCGTCGGCCCCGGCGTGTGCGAGATCGACACGGATGGCAAGGACGCGGCGGTCGTGCTCGAGTTGCTCGAACGCCTGATCGAAGCGCGCGCGCCATGAGTTCCGCCCCCGCGCGCCCCGCGCCGCTTGCGCCGGAGATCCTGACGCACGCGACGCTCGGCTATCACTGCGCGCGCCTCTCGACGTGGGTCTTCGGCGCGCTGTGGTTCCGCGAGCGCTACGAGGGTCGCGAGCACCTGCCCCAGCAAGGCGGCGTGGTGGTGGTCTCCAACCACCAGTCGTTTTACGACATCCCGGTCCTGAGCCACGCGATTGCGCGCCATGTCTCGTTCGTCGCGCGCGACACGCTGGCCAACTTCGCGCCGCTCGCCTGGCTGATGCGCACCTGCGGAGCCGTGCTCATCAAGCGCGGCGCGCCCGATCGCGCGGCACTGCGCGAGATGGTGACGCACCTCGAGCGCGGCGACTGCCTCGCTGTGTTCCCCGAAGGCACGCGCACGGTCGACGGCCGCGTGAGCGAGTTCAAGGCCGGCGCGCTGCTCGCCGCACGCATGGCGAAGGTGCCGATCGTGCCCTGCTCGATCCGCGGCTCCTTCGAGGCCCTGCCGAAGGGCGCGCGCTTCCCGCGGCCGAAGAAGATCCGCGTGCGCTTCGGCGCCCCGATCGACTCGAGCCTGCCCGACGCCCTCGAGCGCGCCCACGCCGCGGTGACCGAGATGACCGGCGACGGCCGCGCCTAGCCCCGGTCGCAACCACGGCAGCGAACTTGCACCCCACGAGCATTCCCCGCCGCATGTGCGACGGGGAGCAGTTCTGAAAACCCCGTTTTCATCCCCGTCCCCAAGGACCCCTTTTCATGGCTCTCGCCTCCCGCAGGATCAAGCAGTACGACATCGACCCCGCCGAACTCGAAAGGCAACTCGCCGCGGCCATGGGCGAGGTCACCGACGAGCAGCTCTCCGTTCAGCTGCACTCCTCGGTCAAGGACATCGCCACCGGACAGATCGTCAAGGCCCTCGTGGACTCGGTCGACGACCGCACCGGAATGGTCGTGATGGACATCGGCGGCAAGAGCGAAGGCTCGATCCCGCTGGCGGAGTTCGGCGACACGCTGCCGCACAAGGGCGAAACCTACGAGGTCTTCTACGACGGTCTGGACGAGAACGACACCGCGGTGCTCTCCAAGAAGCGCGCCGACCGCCTGCGCGCCTGGGAGCGCGTCAGCCAGAAGTACAACGAAGGCGACGACATCCAGGGCATCTGCCAGCGCAAGATCAAGGGCGGCCTGCTCGTCGATGTCGAGGGCGTCAATGTGTTCTTGCCCGCGAGCCAGGTCAACCTGCGCCGCACGCACGACATCTCCGACTTCCTCGGCGAGCCGGTGCGCGCGCGCATCATCAAGATCGACCAGGAGCGGATGAACATCGTCATCTCGCGCCGCAAGCTGCTCGAGGAAGAGCGCCAGAAGCAGAAGGAGTTCCTGCTCTCCGACATCCACGAGGGTCAGGTCCGCAAGGGCGTCGTCAAGAACATCGCCGACTTCGGCGTGTTCGTCGACCTCGGCGGCATCGACGGTCTCCTGCACATCACCGACATGACTTGGGGTCGCATCAACCACCCCAGCGAAATGGTCGCCCTCGATCAGGAGATCGAGGTCAAGGTGCTGCGCGTCGACACCGAACGCGAGCGCATCGCGCTGGGATTGAAGCAGAAGCAGGCCAGCCCGTGGGAAGGCATCGAGTCGCGCTACCCCGTCGCGTCCAAGCGCGTCGGCGAGGTCGTGAACATCATGTCCTACGGCGCATTCGTGAAGCTCGAAGACGGCGTGGAAGGTCTGGTCCACATCTCCGAGATGAGCTGGACGCGGCGCATCAACCACCCCAGCGAGCTCGTGAAGACCGGCGACAAGGTCGAGGTCGTGGTGCTCGAGTACAACAAGGAGAAGCAGGAGATCTCGCTCGGCATGAAGCAGGCCGAGACGAACCCCTGGGAGCTCGTCGAGCAGCACTACCCGGTCGGCACGGTCATCGAAGGCACGGTGCGCAACCTCACCTCCTACGGCGCGTTCGTGGAGATCGAGGAGGGCATCGACGGCCTGCTGCATGTCTCCGACATGTCGTGGACCAAGAAGATCACGCACCCCTCGGAGATGGTGAAGAAGGGCGACAGGCTGCGCTGCGTCGTGCTCAGCGTCGATACGCAGAAGAAGCGCATCGCGCTCGGCTACAAGCAGCTCTCCAGCGACCCGTGGATGGACCACATCCCGAACAACTACCACGTCGGCGACCTGCTCTCGGGCCATGTCACGAAGATCACCAACTTCGGTGCCTTCGTGAAGCTCGAGGACGACCTCGAGGGCCTGCTGCACATCAGCGAGCTCTCCGACCACAAGATCCAAAGCCCCGAGGATGTCGTCCGCCCGGGCATGAAGATCGAAGTGCGCGTGATCCGCGTCGACACCGAGGAACGCAAGATCGGCCTCTCGTTCGTCCACGCGGACTTCGAGGAGAACAAGCCGCTGTTCGAGCAGATCGAGAAGGACAAGCTGAACCCCAAGCCGCCCGAAGATACGCAACCGGCCTGATGCGCGGCGCTAGGATGGGTGCGTGAAGCGCGTCCCCGTCCTCGCTGGAATCCTCGCCGCCCTGCTCGCCGCATGCGCGACGCGGGGCGGCTCCGTTTCCGCGGCGGCGCTCGCCCAGCTCGGGCGCGCCGAGGAAAGCGAGCGCGAGGGCGATCTCGCCGGTGCCCGCACCGAGCTGGAGCTCGCCAAGGTGCAGGCGGGCGGCGTCGCGCGCCTCGGCGAGCGCGGCACGCGGCTCGAATTCGCTCTCGCCACAGCCGAGCTCGAGCCGTTTGGCGCCTTGTTCGACGAGCTCTCCGCAGCGCTGGAGCGCCGCGATCACGAGCTGGCAGCGCGCCTCGTGCTGCGCGCCGACGCCCTGCGTCCGCGCGGCGCCGCGGCGCTGAAGCTCACGGCCTTCCGCAACATACTCGACGGCCGGCGCGCGGCCGAGGCGCTCGGGCTGCGACTCGCCGCCGAGCCCACCGGCGCGGAGGGCGAGTACCGCGTCATGCTGCACGCGCGCCACGAGCTCTCCGGGAGCGTGCGGCTGCGCTGTCCGGGCAGCGCGCTCAAGTTCCTGTCGCTGGGAGTGAGCGAAGCGGGCATCGAGAGCCGCGCACACCGCCGCGAGCTGACGGAAGCGCTCGCCAACCTCGAGCTCGAGAGCGGGCGCGATGTCGCGGTGCTGCTCGGCACATACTATGTCCCTGCGCGCGGTCTCGTGGCCGCGCGCGGACGCTGGACGCTCTCGACGCTCGGCGGGACGCTCCAGCTCGGCGAACGCGTGTTGCCCGCCAACAGCTTCGTGGCCGCGGGGTGCGAGGTCGTGCGCCTCGATCCGCGCCTGCCGTCGAGCGCCGTCGAGCCCGCGGAGTTCGCCCGCTACATCGAGCACGGTGCCCCGTCGCTGCCGGCGTTGCTCGAGCGCGCGGGCCGACTCGCGCCCGAGCGCCGCGACGAAGCGCTCGACCTCGCGACCCCCGCGCTCCTGCGCTACATCCCCGAGGAGCTCGAGCGCATCGCGCCCGCCCTGCGCTGGCTCTCTGGCCTCGACGAGCCGCCGCTCGACGCGCGCGGCTGGAAGGCGTGGCTCGAGGCCCACAGCACGCCCGGGAGCGATCCGGCGCGACCGGCGCTCGACTTGCCGAACGCCGGACGCCAATCTTGAGCGACGGGACGCCGCGCATGAACGACTTCCAGATCCTCACCCGCAACGCCGTCGATGTGATCGAGGAGAACGACCTGCGCAAGCGTCTCGAGCACGCCGCGTCGAAGCACGCCAAGCTGCGCGTCAAGTTCGGCATGGACCCGAGCTCGCCCGACCTCCATGTGGGCCACTCGGTGCAGCTCCTGCGGCTGCGCGCGATGCAGCAAGCGGGACACCAGATCGTGCTGATCGTGGGCGACGCCACGGCGATGGTGGGCGACCCGTCCGGCCGCAACAAGCTGCGCCCGCAGCTCTCGCGGGCCGAAGTCGAACGCAACCTCGTCACCTATCAGGAGCAGGCCGCGCGCGTGCTCGACATGTCGCGCACCGAGGTGCACCGCAACTCGGAGTGGTTCGACACGATGCGCTTCGAAGATGTGCTGCGCCTCGCCGGCAAGGCGACGGTCGCGCGCATGCTCGAGCGCGACACCTTCGAGAAACGCATGGAGGCCGGCGAGGCCATCGGCGTGCACGAGTTCCTGTACCCGCTGATGCAGGGCTGGGACAGCGTGATGATCCGTTCCGATGTCGAGATCGGCGGCACCGACCAGCTCTTCAACCTGCTCGTCGGGCGCGAGCTGCAGGAGAAGGAAGGCCAAGCCCCGCAGATCTGCCTGACCTTCCCGCTGATCAACGGGCTCGACGGCCGCAAGATGTCCAAGAGCTACGGCAACTCCATCGGACTCACCGAGAGCGCGGTCGAGATGTTCGGCAAGGTGATGAGCCTCGGCGACGATGTCATGGGCATGTGGTTCGCTCTGCTGACGGACCTGCCCGAGGCGGAGATCGAAGCACTGCTCGCCGGTCACCCGCGCGCGGCGAAGGCGCGCTTGGGCGAGGAACTCGCCGCGTTCTACCACGGCCGCGACGCGGGCCGCGCCGCGAGAGAGAGCTTCGATCGCCAGTTCCGCGACCGCGAGCTGCCCAGCGACATTCCCGAGGTCGAGCACGCGTGGCCCTCGGACGGCGTGCCGCTCGCGATCCTGTGCCGGGATCTGGGGCTCGCGCCGAGCTCGAGCGAGGCCCGCCGCACGATCGAGCAGGGCGGCGTCAAGCTCGCCGGCGAGGTCCAGAAGGACCCGAAGTTCGTCGTGCAGCGCCCGGGCGAGCCGCTGCTGGTGCAGTTCGGCAAGCGCAAGTTCGTGCGCGTGCGCTGAGCGAGAGCGCTCAGCGGCGCGCGAAGGGGATCTCGAAGCGCGGGTAGCTGGCGTCGTCCGTAGTGACGATCACGCGCCCTTCGAGCTTGCCGAGCTGCACGCTCGCGCCCGGATCGACACTGATGCGCCAGCGTGACGAGCGGCCGTCATGCACGGGCGACGCGGGCTCGGTCTGCACGGTCAGGCCCTCGGTGCCCGGCCCCTCGATGCTCGCGCCCGTGATGGCGATCGTCTGTCCCGCGAGCCGCGCGAAGAGCTCCGTCCGCGCGATGTCGCGGCCGAGCGTGCCGTCGCGCAGGAACAGCATGCGAGCCGGAGAGACCTCGACATCTTCGGTCGCCGTCCAGCGCACCTTGATCTCGTAGGGGCGGCCCTCGCCACCGCCGGACGCATGCGAAGTGCCGATGCGCACGACGCGCTCCTGCGGTCCGATCAGCAGCGGCGGGCGCACGGTGACATGCAGGCTCCACACCGGCGAGACGCCCGTGGGGTTCGCCTCGGCGAGCGTCGCGCCGATCTCCGGGCTGGTCTCCAGCACATCGAGCAGGCGTCGGCCCGAGTCGCCGATGCCGGCGATGTCGACACGCCCGAACGCGCCGCCGTTGCGCGGGATGCGCTGCAAGTCGAGCTCGGTGGGCAGACACTGGAAGGCGCTCGTGACCTTCATGCGCAGCTCGATCGAGAGGTACGGGTCGTGATCGTCGTCGGTCGTCAGGCGCACGACCACGAGCTTGTCTTTGTTGCGCGCGGGCGACAGGCGGCTGTCGACGAACAGCGTGAGCTCGACCACCGCCTGCGGCGGCACCACGAGCACGCCCGAGGACGCGCGCGCGTCCCCGACGATGCGCTCGCCCGAGGCGGTGACCGCGGCGATCCTCGGCGTTGCGCAGGAGCAACCGGCGAGCACGCTGTCGATCGTGATGCTGTGGTCCTCGACATTGCGCATCCGCACGGTGGTGCTGGCGGTATCGCCCAGCTCGAGGTCGCCAATGTCGACCCAGTTGGGGTGGGCGGGGTGCTGGGGATCGAGGAACACGAAACCGCGCTCGTCCTGCCCGTGGACCTCGGCGCCCCCGTGCACCTCCGCGTCGGCGTGCTCGTGGCCGGAGGACTCGTGGTCGACATGGGCGTCCTCGGAGCAGCCGGGGAGCAATAGCGCCAGCGGAAGCAGGCAGGAGAGGATGCTGCGGGGCATGGGGGCGGAGAGCGTACGCGGACGGGCGGGGGAGTGTGCAATTGAACCGCGGGCGGCAGTTGGAACAATGTTATGTGCTATGCACAGCACCACCATGACCAGCCCCTTGAGCGCCTCGCCCCTCGCTGCCACCCGGACCGACGAAGCCGTGTGGGCCGCCGTCGCGCAGGAGACTCACCGTCAGGAGAGCCAGCTCGAGCTGATCGCGAGCGAGAACCACACCTCGCGCGAGGTCATGGCCGCCATGGGCACGGTGCTCACGAACAAGTACGCCGAGGGCTACCCCGGCAAGCGCTACTACGGCGGCTGCGAGTTCGTCGATGTGGTCGAGGACCTCGCCCGCGACCGCGCCAAGGAGCTGTTTGGCGCCGCCCACGCCAATGTGCAGGCCCACAGCGGAACGCAGGCCAATGTCGCGGCCCTGATGGCGCTCGCCAAGCCCCGCGACCGCGTGCTCGCCATGTCGCTCGACCACGGTGGACACCTCTCTCACGGCCACCCCAAGAACTTCTCGGGCCTGTTCTACGAGTTCGAGAGCTACGGGGTCGAGAAGGGCAGCGAGCTGCTCGACATGGACCGCGTGCGCGCGAAGGCGCTCGAGTTCAAGCCCGCGGTGATCATGGCCGGCGCGTCGGCCTACTCACGCGGCATCGACTTCGCGGCCTTCGGCGCCATCGCGCGCGAGGTCGGGGCCAAGCTGATCGTCGATCAGGCGCACATCGCAGGCCTCGTCGCGGGCGGAATGCACGCGAAGGCGGTGCCGCACGCCGATGTGGTGACGATGACGACGCACAAGACCCTGCGCGGCCCGCGCGGCGGCGCGATCGTGTGCAATGACGAGAATGTCGCCAAGGCGATCAACTCCGCGGTGTTTCCCGGCGATCAGGGCGGCCCGTTCATGCATGTCATCGCGGCCAAGGCGGTCGCCTTCCGTGAAGCGCTCGCGCCGGAGTTTGGCGCCTATGCCAAGCAGGTGTGCGCAAATGCCAAGGTACTCGCCGAGGCGCTCGCCGCGCGCGGGCTGCGCATCGTGTCGGGCGGCACCGACAACCACCTGATGCTCGTCGATGTCACGCCGATGAAGCTCACGGGCAAGGACGCCGAGCATGTGCTGCATTCGGTCGACCTGACCTGCAACAAGAACCTGATTCCGTACGACCAGAACCCGCCCATGAAGGCCTCGGGCGTGCGACTGGGCACCGCCGCCATCACCACGCGCGGCCTGCGCGAGGCGCACATGCGCCAGCTGGGCAACTGGATCGCCGATGTGCTCGCCGACCCGACCAACGCGTCGGTGGCCGCACGCGTGAAGCGCGAAGTCGCGGAGCTCTGCCGCGCACATCCGATCTACGCGTGAGGCGCGGGCGCTGGAGCGGGGCGCTCAGGCGCTGCGGCGATAGCCGAGACGCTTGAGCACCTCGAGCACCTCGCCCCAGGTCGGAAACGGCTTGCGCTCGCTGCGCTTGTAAGCGTCGATCGCGCTGGCGAACTCGAGCACCTCGCTGCGCGTCTCGTTCGCGTCGACGAGCTGCGCTTCCGGAGGCAGAGCGAGCCGCTCCCGCGGGGCCTTCTTGGACTTGCGCACGCGCAGCGCGGGCGCGCGCTTCGCCCCTTTGGCAAGCGGGGACTTGCTCGGCTTGGTGGGCTCGCGCATGGCCCGTCTGTATCGGCCCTTCGCTGGGCGGCGGCTGAACCGAGAAGCGAAAAAAAACGCGCGCTCGAGCCACGGCTCAGAGCACGCCGCCGCGGCGCAGCGCGGCCTCGACGGACTGGGGATTGGGCCCCTCGATCAGCCCGACCTCCGTCACGATGCCCGTGACCAGCCGCGCGGGCGTAATGTCGAAGGCCGGGTTGTAGATGCGCACGCCCTCGGGCGCGGTGCGCTGGCCGAAGCCGCAGGCAATTTCTTCCGCCCCGCGCTCCTCGATCGGAATCTCGGCGCCGGTCGCCATGCGCGCGTCGAAGGTCGAGAGCGGTGCGCAGACATAGAAGGGAATCCCGTGCTCGCGCGCGAGCACCGCCACGCCGTAGGTCCCGATCTTGTTGGCCACATCGCCGTTGCGCGCGATGCGATCCGCGCCGACGAGCACCGCGTCGATGCGGCCCTCGAACATCACGCGCGCCGCCATGTTGTCGGCGATCAGCGTGACATCGATGCCCGAGCGGTGCAGCTCCCACGCCGTGAGCCGCGCGCCCTGCAGCAGCGGCCGCGTCTCGTCCGCGAACACGCGGATCGTCTTGCCCTGATCCTTGGCGACATACACGGGTGCGAGCGCGGTGCCGTAGTCGACCGTGGCGAGCCCGCCGGCGTTGCAGTGGGTGAGCACGGTGCAGCCGTCCTTCAGGAGTTCCGCACCGACCGCGCCGATGCGGCGGCAAATGGCCTTGTCTTCCTCGAAGATCGCGCGCGCCTCCGCGAACAAACCGTCGATGATCCCAGCGCCCGTGCCGTAGTCGCGCGTCGCGCGCGCCGCCATGCGTTCGAGCGCCCAGAAGAGGTTGACCGCCGTGGGGCGCGACTTGGCCAAGTAGGCGGCCATTTCGCGCACGCGGCCGAGCGTGTCCTCGCGGTCGCGCTCGTCGAGGTGCTGCACCCCGAGCAGGAGCCCGAAGGCCGCGGCGACGCCGATCGCAGGCGCGCCGCGCACAGCGAGCCTGCGGATGCAAGCGAACATCTCTTCGACCGTGCGCACGTCGAGCACCACGCACTCGAGGGGCAAGCGGGTCTGATCGATCAGGCGCACATGGCCCGGACGGCCACCTTCCCAGAGAATCGTCGCGACGGGCATGGTTGGGGATGCGGCTCTGTTTCAGGCCGCGCCCGCGGGAACGCGTCCGGTGACCTTGCGGCAGATTTCGAGGTATTTCTCGACCGTGCGCTCGATCACCGCGCTGGTGAGGGTCGGCGGCGGGTACTGCTTGTTCCAGTCGAGCGTCTCGAGCCAGTCGCGCAAGTACTGCTTGTCGTAGCTCGGCGGGTTGCTGCCGGGCTTCCACGACACGGCCGGCCAAAAGCGCGAGGAATCCGGCGTGAGCGCCTCGTCGATCAGGAGCAGCTTGCCGTGGCGCAGGCCGAACTCGAACTTGGTGTCGGCGAGCAGGATGCCCTGCGCGGCGAGCACCTCGCCCGCGCGCGCGAAGAGCGCGAGCGACGCGCGCTCGGCGGCCTCGTAGAGCTCGGGCCCGACCTTCGCGCGCGCTTCGTCGGGCGTGAGCGGCAAGTCGTGCGCATCTTCCTTCGTCGTCGGCGTCAGGATCGGCCTCGGCAGCTTCGACGCGAGCACGAGCCCTTCCGGCAGCGCGATCCCGCACACGCTGCGCGAGCGCTGGTACTCCTTGAGGCCCGAGCCCGCGAGGTAGCCGCGCACGACCCACTCGACCGGCGTCGGCTGCGCGCGGCGGACGAGCATGACGCGTCCCTGCAGGCGCTCGCGCCATTCCTCGCTCAGCCCTTCGACATCGTCGACGGAGGTGCTGACGAGGTGATTCGGCACGATGTCGCGCGTCTTCTCGAACCAGTGCGCCGCGAGCATCGTCAGCACGGCGCCCTTGAACGGCACGCCCTCGTTCATGATCACATCGAAGGCCGACATGCGGTCCGAGGTGACGAACAGGAGGTGCTCAGCGTCGACGGCGTAGATGTCGCGCACCTTGCCGCTGGCGAGCCAGATGACACCGGGGATCGAACGCTCGCGACCGAGGTAGATCGCTTGGGTCTTGGTCATGGGGGACGGTCGGTCCTGCGGCCGCGGGGCGCGAGTATGCCCGCCGCTCTCGCGGGCTACAATCGCGCGGCGTGGAGCCTGCCAAGCTTGCTGCGAGTGCCGAGGAAAGGGGCGAGTTGCGCCTGCGCGGGCTCGCGCCGCGGGGCTGTGTGCGCGGCGAGTTTCGCGCCAGTGGATCGAAGTCGATCGCCCAGCGCGCGCTCGTGCTCGCGAGCCTCGCCCGAGGCGAGACGCGCATCGCCGGCTTGCCGTCGGGCGAGGACGTGCGCGCAGCGCTGGCAGTGCTGC
>VGYZ01000104.1 GCA_016872795.1 Planctomycetota bacterium | reverse complement strand
CCGCGACCTCCGCGCCGGCCACGCCGCCGGCGCCCATCGCGCTCGGCGGGCAATGCCCCACGGACGAGCTGAGCGAGGGAATCCGAGCCCTCCGCGCTCGGCGCGGCGGCGTCGAAGGCGAGCGCGTCCCGAGCAGCGGCGCCGGCGGGCTCGGAAAGCGGCGTGTCGCCGAGGCTCGGCCGATGTCCGCGGCGGCGCGGTTCTCGACCGTCGGGGCCAGCGTCTCGACCGGCAGAACCGGAGGAAGTGGAGCCCGAGGGGCTGTGGTTGTGGTTGTCGTGCGGAGTTTCCGACTCCGCGCCGGCTCCGAAGCTCGGAGGCAGCTCGTCCCCGAAGGGGCGTTGATCCATCATGATGACAAAGTGCCTTGCAACGTCCGGGCGACACCCGTGCGAGGCCGCGCGCGGGGCGCATCGTCGCTCGCGCGACGGCACCTGAGGGCGACCCCAGAAGGGGGCAACGGAGGCTCCCCGAGCGGAGCAGCGCGGCGGATTCCGGACAGCGCGCGCGGGAAAGGGCGGTCGGCGCAGAAAGCGCGCGAGCACGCCACTCGGGCGAGCGCGAGGAACCGCCGGGCGCACCTGTTGGGTGGAGCCGGACGTTCTTGTGCGGTATTGAGGTAGAGCGGGCGGCGCGGGCAGCGGCGCGCTCCTCGCAGGATTCGCAAGGATCGCTCGCCGATCGGGCCGCAGGTCCCACGGCATCCTGCCGCAGGCCCCACTATGCTCCTCTATCGTCCGTCTGGAATCGAAGCCAAAGCGGGAAAAAGTCCTGTCCCGGAATGCGGCCGCGGGCCGCCCCCACTCGCGTGAAGGCGGCCCGCGGTGTTCGAGACGGCCCCAAAGAGCCCTCCCGACGGTCAGGGCGGGGCTCTAGCGCTCCTCTTCCTCGGCCTTGGCGCGCTTCTGCGCCTCCTCGAAGGCGGCCCGGGTCTCGGGCGTCATCAGGGCCTCGTACTCGTCCTTGAGGCAGCGGCGGCGGCGCAGGAGTTCGCCCTGCACGATCTTCTCTGTGTCGGCGGAGCTGTGCACCACGCTCGGCGTCAGGAACACGAGCAGGCTGCGGCGGTTGCGCTCCGCCTTCTCGTTCTTGAAGAGCTCGCCGATCAGCGGGATGGCCGACAGGTACGGCACGCGCGACTCGGTCTTCGTGTCGATGTCCGTGGTCAGGCCGCCGATCATCGCCGTCTGGCCGCTCTCGAGCAGCATGGTGGTGACGATCGTCGACGAGCGCGTGCGCGGGAGCGCGATCGAGCCTTCTTCGCCGGCGGCGCCGATGGTGAAGACATCGAAGCCCGCGGGCGCGAGGGCGGACTGGCCCGTGCCCGAGAGGCTCGTTTCCTTCGGGATCACCTCCATGGTCAGCGTGTTCGTGCCCGGCACGACGTGCGGCACGATCATCAGCTGGAAGCCGATGTCGACCGGCGAGCTCTGCGCTTCGGTGAGCGAGAGCGACAGGCCGCCGGCCTGTCCCTGCTCGGTCTTGGCTTCCGCGTAGCGGATCGTCTCGCCGACGAAGATGGTCGCCTCGGTGCCGTCGAGCGCGATGATCTTGGGCGCTTGGATCACTTCGCTGTCGGTGTCGCGCTGCAGCATCTTGAGCGTCGCGTTGACGCCCGTGAAGGACAGCACGCCGAAGACCGTGTCGGGCACGTTGAGCGAGCCGAGCGCATTGGCCGGGTTGCTGACGGGACCGACATGGCCGAGCTGGCTCACGGAGATCGCGTCTTCCCAGTCGCCGCCGTCGAGGCCGAAGGGCAGCGTGGTCGGGATCTGGCCGCCGCCGACGCGGATCTGCGGACCGCCGTCGCCGTAGTCCACGCCGAGGTCGAGGAAGTCGCCCTTGAGCGTCGAGACGAACTTCACGTCGACGAACACCTGCGCGGGCTCGACATCGAGGCGATTTATCATCTGCGTGATCTCCTCGTGCACCTGCGCGGTGTCGCGCACGATGACCACATTCTGCGACTGCACATAGTCGAGGTCGCCGCCGCCCGAAAGCGCCTTGCGCAGGGCCTCGAGCACGGTGAAGGACTTCGAGACGTCCTGCTGTCCCTGCTGCGCCTGCTGGTTCGCCATCGGCATCAGGAACTCGGACTTGATGTTCGGACGGAAGCGGCTCTGGGGTCGGATGTAGCGCAGCTGGTAGCTCTTGGTCGTCATCTGCGCCTGCAGCGTGACCGGGTCGACCACGCGCAGGATGCCGCGGCTCTCCTCGATCACGATGAATCCCAGCGTCTTGCAGGCCACATCGAGGGCATCGCGCCACGGGACATTGTTGAGGCGCAGCGAGAGCGAGCCCGTGACTTCGGGCGCCACGATGATGTTCGCGCCGCCGACCTTGGCGATCAGCTCGATCACCTCGGCGATGTCCGTGCCGCGCGTCTCGAGCGAGAACGGATGCGGGCGCTCGACCACGAGGATGCCTCCCGTACGCTCGCTGACGACGCAGCCGACGCTCTCGGCCACCACATCGAGCGCATCGCGCCATGGAACATCCGTGAGCTGCACCGAAACCGAGGCGTACTCGCCCGGCAACAGCACGAGGTTGACCCCCGTCTGATCGCGCAGATAGTCCACGACCTCCGCGAGAGAGCGCCCCTCGGCGCGCAGGTTCACGCGCGCGTCCTTGCCAACCGTCTGGGCCATGCCGGTCGCGCCAAGCGCGATCGCGGCCGCGAGAGCCACCAATTGCTTGCTGATCACCGTATCGACTCCGTGTTGCGCCCGGACGAGTCCTCGGCCCGGGCGTCACGGATATCGGCGGCTAGAAGCGGCTGACTAGAACCAAGCCGCGGAAGATGAACTCGATTTCGCCGGAACGGATGGAACCTACGACCAGGTCCGTGGCCACGACATCCCCTTCGCCCAGCGCGCGGCCGTTGATCACGGCCACGGGCGGTGCACCGTCTTGGATCGCGATGCCGCTGATGCGCAGCTCGATCGACTGGAAGTCGATCAACGCGCGGGCATCCTCGGCAGCCGCGCGCAGCGAGTCGATCAGGCCTTGGCGCAGCGGATCCTCACGCACGAGCGCGAGTTCGGACTCCACGCCCGCGAGCGTCTGGAGCGCCAGCTTCGGCTTGCCTTCCTCGATGCTCGCGTGCATCGAAGCGAGCAGGGCACGCAGCGTTTCCGCGGGCGGGCCCGTGGGCGCCGATGTCGCACGGAAGCTCGCGCGCAGCGCCGCCATGGGCTCGCTGACCTCGCGTCGCAGGCGCGTTTCGGCGATCGGGTAGCTGATCGCGCCTTCCGCGGCGAGCTTGCGCAGGTCATCCTCGAGCGTCGTGAGCGCCGACTCGAGCTCGGCGCGCAGGCGCACTTGCTCGACGTACAGCGTGCCCTGCCGCTCGAGTGCCGTCCACAGCGCGCGGGCGGCCGCGGCGCGCACGACGAGCGCGTCGACGCACTCGATCTGCTCCGCGACCGGCAGTCCGCTCGAGCCCTCCGCCGTGCGCGGCACGCGCGGATCCACCCACGGATCGCGGCGGCCGCGCTGGCCGCGATAGTCGAAGTGCTCGACCGCGAGCGCCTCGCGATGGTGTGCGATCTCGCCGAGCAGGAGTTCGCGCTTGCGCGCATAGCCGTCGATCTTGACCAGCACCGGCCCGCTCTGCGGCTTGTACACGAAGGTCTCGATCTCGAGCTTGACCGTGTGCACCGCGCGCCCGTCGCGCTCGAGCGCGTGTTCACCGCCGGCGGTCCAGTGGATCGTCGGAATGCGCAAGAAGCGTCGATGTCCCTCGACGAGGTCGAGGAATGTGAGCACCTCGAACGCGTCCCCTTCGAGCACCAGCTCGTAGGTCGCTTTTTCGAAGGCCTCAGCCTCCTTGCGCCGAGCGAGGGAGGGGTCCTTCTTCTTGATCGATGTGATCTGCACTTCGCTCGAGCGCTCGAAGGCCTGCAGATCGCGGATCAGCTCGTTCAAGTCCTTGTCGTCGGGCAGGATCTCCTTGATCGCCTGCTCGGTCTCGCGCAGCACGATCACATCGCGCTCGAGCTCAGCGGTCCCAGCGATGAGCTTGCGTCCGACGCCGAGCTGCGTGCGCACGGTCTCCACATCGAGGCGCGCGGCTTCGATCGTGCCGTACTCCGACCAGACCAGGAAGCCCAGCCCGCCGAGCACGAGCGCGGCCAGCGCGGCGAGGCCGACGAGCAGGCGACGATCCTTGCTCACTGCTTCGACTCCATGGCGACCGGCGCCTTCTTGGCGGGCTTCTTCGCGGGCTCGACCTTGGCGGACTCGCGCGGACGCAGCTGCAGCGCGAGCGGGAAGTTCCACACGACCGCTGGCACCAGCTCGGGATCAGGATCGGTCTGCGTGCCCTCGGGCGGCGAGGGCGGCAGGAAGTCCTCCAAGAAGCTCGAGCGCTCCAGATCCTCGAGGAAGTCGGCCACTTGCGAGAAGTGCGGCGATCCGGAGTGACCGGCGGCTTTGAGCTGACCGGGCGAGCTCGCGCGCGGGTCGGAGCTCTGCGACACGACGAGGTCATCGAGCCAGACGAAGTGACGGCGACCGTCGTCTCCGGCGTTGATGACCCCGATCAGCTCGTCGATCTTGCGCGTCCAGAGCACGCGCGTCTTGGTGACGCCCGCGAGCGCCTCCTCGCGACCGGCGAAGCGCTTGCGTTCGCCGTCGAGCTGCTTGTGATAGTCGATCTGGCGCTGGAGGCCTTCGGCATCCGCCTGCAGCCCGCTGAGCTCGCTGTGGACCTCGTTCATCACGCCGTACGCGAGCCAGCCGTACCAGCTCGCGAGCAACGATGTCAGGGCGACGAAGGCCACGACGAGACCGAAGACCTTGAGCGGCGTGCGCGCCCTGCGGCGGTGCTGCTCGGGAAGCAAGTTGACGCGCATCATGCGGCGCGGACCCTCGCAGCGAGACCGAGCGCGACCACCAGCGTGGGCGCCCAGTGTTCGAGTTCCGCGATGTCGATGCGCTCGGCGGCCACGCGCAGGCCCTGGAGCGGATTCCAAGCGCGCGTCGTGCGCCCCGTGGCCTGCTCGATCTGCGCGACCAGCCCCGGTGCGAGCGAGCCGCCGCCGGAGACGAGCACTTCCTCGACGCGCACGCCCTCGTGATTCTCGACATAGTCGAGCGACAGCGAGAGCTCGTTCGAGAGGTCCTCGAGCACCGGTCCGATGGCCTTGGCGATGTCCGCTTCGGCCTCGGCGCCCGAGCGCTTGTGGGCCTCGGCGTCGCTGTTCTCGAGCCCGAGTCGGCGCGCGACGGCCTGCGTCATGTCCGCGCCGCCGATGGCGATCTCGCGGCTGAAGCAGGTCTCGCCTCCGACGAGCACATTGATCTGGGTGCGCGAGGCGCCGACATCGACGAGCGCGATCGCGCGCTCCTCGCCCGACCCCTCGAGCGCCGCCGCGGCCTCGTCGCTCAGGCCACACAACTCCCACGCGTTCGCGAGGGCGAACGAGTCGACATCGATCGCGAGCGGCTGCAAGTTCTGGCCCTGCGCGAGCGCGATCTGCTCGTCGATCGCCTGCTGGAGACAGGCGACGAGCACGACGGGCATGGTCTCTTCCTTCGCGCCCTCGCCCGAGCGCGCCGCGCGCCGCGCGAGCGGCTGGCAGTCGAGCACGCACTCGGTGAGCTCGAACGGTACATAGCGGTCAGCCTCGAAGCGGATCGCCTGACGGAGGTCCGACTCGCTCAGCTTGGGCATCTGCAGGTAGCGCACGACCACCGATGGGCCGGCGACGGATGTGACCACCGAGCGCGCGCGGAACTTGCCGCGCTGCCAAGCCTCGGCCACGGCGGCGGCCCTGTCGCCACCCGGGGGGATCTCGACGCGTGCGAAGCCCGTGATCACCGGCTCGGGGCCCTCGAGCGTGATTTCGACGGCCTTGACGACCTGGCTGCCCAGATCGAGGCCCACGACGCTCTTGCCTCTGTGGAACACTCTTCCCTCGTGCCGTTCGATGCCTGACGGTCGGGCGCGCGGGGGCGGGCCCGGACCCGGTCGTTTGGACCGGAGCCGCAGGGGGTTTCGGCCGGCCGGAGGCCGCGGGTTTAGTCGAGCTCGGTGAATCCGCCCTGCACGAGCGCGAGCAGCGCTTCGACGAGCGCCGCGGCATCGTCGCCGCTGGCGCGGAACTCGAGCTCCTCGCCCTGCGACGCGCCGAGGGTCATGAGCGCGAGGATGCTGCGCCCGTCGACCTCCCGAACCCCGCAACGCACGCGCACGCTCGCGCTGTGGGCGAGCGCGGTCATCGCCAGCGCGTGGCAAGGCCGGGCGTGGAGCCCGCGGGGATTGACCACCCGGGCCGTGGCGCGTGCTTCGTGCGACATGGAGATCCCTTCGCTGCGCATGCTACTAGGCGGCCTCCATCTCGCGCAGCAGCTCGATGAGCGCCGCGCACGAGCGCGCCGCCAGCGCGCGGCTGCGGAAGTCGCTCGAGCGCGCGAGCCGCGCGAGCCAGCGCATGAGCTCGAGATGACGCTCGGAATCGTGTCGGGCCGAGGAGCGCTCCGGACACAGGACGGTGAAGACCAGCTGCACCGGCTCTCCGTCGATCGCCCCCCACTCACAGCCACCGGGGAGCACCGACAGCGACGCCGAGGTCTCGACGAGGCCGTGCAAGCGCACATGCGGAATCGCGACTCCGTGGCCGAAGCCCGTCGAGACGCTCCGTTCGCGCGTCACGAGCGCGGCCAACGCGCGCTCGCGCAGCGTCATGTCGAGGGCGCCGCTGTGCACCAGAGCATCGACGAGGATCCCTAGCGCGGCCTCCTTGTCCTCGGCTCGCAGCTCGCTGAGGCAGGCAACCGGACGGAACAGCTTCCAGTGGTCCATGGCTGTGGCAATCGGGGCGCGCCCGACGGGCGTCCTTATCGGCCCGCCCGCGAGCGGATCCGAAGGCCACCGCGCAAAGTCCGTTCACCCGCGTCCGACCACGCGCTGGAGCCATCCGCCCATGCGCCATAGAAACGACACGGGGGAACCTCGCGCCCCCGGGGCGCCACACACAGGCAACAGCCCTACGCCGAAGGACGCACGATCGCGGCCCGCTCGTTGGTCAGGCCCGCGTCGGGAGCTTCGCAGCCCCATCGCGCTAGCGGCGGCGGTGGTCGCGTCGACGACCGATCAGGCGCTCGCGATGGCGATCGAGCACGCGCACCATCTTGTGCAGCGCCGCGTCGAGGGCCGCCGGGAAGGCGTCGGCGCGCGCGTCGACGACGAGCATCGCATGCCGGCCGACATTGGCGACGAGCTCGACTCGGTGCAGTTCGCTCTGCCTCTCGCAGCGGGCGCGCAGGGAGACGATGCGGTCAAAGTGTTCGAGCAATCGATCGAGGCGCTGCTCGACCGCCTCGCGCACGCGCGAGGGGTACTCATGATGCGGGATCGACACCTGCGTCTTCATCGAGCCTGTTCCCTTCCCCAGCCCCCCTTTCGGGGCCATGGTCAGAGCCTGCGATTCCAGCACAGCGGCGCGGGGCACTCTCGCGTCCCCCGTCGCACCCAGCAAGTGCTACCTTCGACACGCCGCCGCGAACCGTCAAGGGGCGCCGCGAGAGAAACCGCAGCGACCGAAGAAAGCCGGGGAAATCAGGGGCTAGCCGAACACGCCCGGCACTCCGCGCGGGCCGCGATCGACGCCGCGGAAGGCGCGCGGCTCGTAGAGCACCGACACGAGATACAGCCCCTCGGGCGGAGCGGTCGCCGCGGCTTCGCGCCGGTCGCGAGCGTCGAGGATCGCGCGCACGCACGAGGGATCGAGCCTGCCGCGGCCGACGTCGAGCAATGTGCCCGCGATGGTGCGCACCATGTTGTAGAGGAAGCCGTTGCCCTCGACGACGATGGCCAGGGCGCCGCGGCGCGCGACGATCTTGAGCGATCGAATCGTGCGCACGGTCGACTTGCGCGGCGAACCCGCCGTCGCGAGCGAGGCGAAGTCCTGCTCGCCCAGAAACTCGCGCGCGGCGGCGCGCATCGCCTCGAGATCGAGTGGATCGCGCACGAAGTGCGAGTACTGCGGCGGAAAGGGCAGGCGGAAGCGACCCGTCTCGATGCGGTAGGCGTAGCGCTTGCCGCACGCGTCGAACTGCGCGTGGAAGTCGTCCGCGCAAGTCTCGAGCCGGCGCACGACGATGCCCTCGGGCAGGTGCGCGTTGAGCGCATGCCGCAGCCGGTCGTCGTCGAGCGCCGTGGCGATGTGGACATGCGCCACTTGCCCGAGCGCGTGCACGCCCGCGTCGGTACGCCCGGCACCACAGACCGTCGCGTGGCTCGAGACGAGGCTCTCGAGCGCGATCTCGACCGTCTCCTGCACCGAGTCGAAGCCCTCTTGGCGCTGCCAGCCGTGGAAGCGGGAGCCATCGTAGGCGAGCAGCATGCGGATGTTGCGCATGGAAGTGACGCCAAGGCTACCAGCCCGCGGCGTGCGGCCCTACGGCGTCGCGCCTAGTGACGGCGGCGCAGGTACGAGCTCGCGATGCCGAGCTCGGCGCGGTACTTGGCGACCGTGCGCCGCGCGAGCGCATGCCCAGAGCGCGCGAGCTGCGCGACCACCTCGTCATCGGAGAACGGTCGAGCGGGGTTCTCCGTCGCGAACAGCGCGCGCACGGCCTCGCGCACATCGTCGCGCACGCCTTCGCCCCCGGCCGCGGCCTGCGGAAACAGCTCGCGCAGCGCGACGATCCCGTGCGGCGTCTGCGCGTGCTTGTGAGCGACCGTGCGGCTCACCGTGCTGACGTGCAGGCCGATTTCCTCTGCGAGTGCCGTCATCGTGAACGGCACCAGATGGCCGGGGCCATGTTCGAGAAACTCGCGCTGCCGCGCGAAGATCGCTCGCGCGATCGCCAGCAAGGTCGCGCCGCGCAGTTCCATGGCCTCGACGAGCCAGCGGGCACTCTCCAGCTTGCCTCGCAGGTAGCGCTGCACATCGCGCGGCTGCGCGGGATCCGCGGCGAGCCGCGTCACGCGCGCGTCGAGCGAGAGCGAGGGCGATGCAGAGCCCTCGAGTCGCACTTCGAAGGTGCCGTGATCCGTGCGTTCGACGATCACATCGGGGTGCACCGTCGGCGCGGGATCGTCGCGCAGCGACGCACCGGGAGCAGGCTCGAGCTGCGCGAGGCGCGCGAGCAACTCGCGCAGTCGCTGCATGTCGATCGCGAGCTCGCGCGCGACGGCGGGCAGGTGATTGCGTGCGAGCTCGCCGACGAATTCGCGCAAGATCCGCTGCAGCGGCCCGAAGTCCGGGTCGCAGGGATCGAGCTGCGAGAGCAGGGCCTCGATCGCGTCGTGGGCTCCGAGGCCGCGCGGCTCGAGTCGCGCGAGCGCCGCGCGTGCGGCGAGGAGCTCGGACGATCCGCCGTCGAGGCCATCGCGCGCGGCGCGCGCGAGCAGCTCGTCGTCACTCCACGGCAAGAAGCCACGCTCATCGAGCTGCGCGAGCAGCCAGCGCGACCACGCCTCGACGCGCGCGTCGAGCCCGAGCAGCGCCAGCTCGGCTTCGAGTTGCGCGAGCGTGTCGACGCGCCGGTCCGGCTGGTTTTGCAGCCACTCGTCGTGGCGCACGGTGGCGTCTGCGCGCGCGCGGCCACGGACGCGCTCGAGGGGCAGCGCGAGCGCCGGCTCCTCGACCACGAGGGCCTCGTTTTGCTCGGCGGCCTCGCGCAGAAAGGTCCCGAGCTCGAGCGCGGGCAACGCGAGCAGCTCGATCGACTGCAGCATGCGCGGCGAGAGCAGCATCTGCTGCCCCATCGCCTGCCGGAGTTCGATGCGCTGCGCCACGCACGAAGCTATCGACGCGAATCGCAGGCGAGTTGAGCGCGAAGAGCCCTCGGAGCGGGCGCAACGCCGCAGGGCTAGGCCTGCGGACGGCGCGGCCGCGGCAGCACGAGCTCGACCCGGCCCTCGAGCGCGTCCTCGAGCACGCCCTTGTGCAGGTACTCGATGGCGCTGCCCGCGGGCAACCCGCGCGCCATGCGCGTGACACGCGGCGAGAGACCGGCCGCCACCAGCGACTCGAGCACGAGCCGCGCCGTGGCCTCGCCCTCGGCATCGGGATCCGTGGCGAGAATCACCTCGCGCGAACCCTCGCGCTTCACGCGCTCGACGAGCCGACCGACGAAGAGCTGCGCGGGTTCACTGCCGTCGGCGGGATTGAGCGCCCCCATCAGCACGTGGTAGCGGCCACGAAAGACCTTGGCGCGCTCGATGGCCTCGATGTCCTTGGGCTGCTCGACCACGCACAGGACGAGCGCGTCGCGCTCGGGGTCGGCGCAGATCGCGCACGGATTCGTGCGCGTCACATTGCAGCACGCGCGGCACAGCTCGGTCTCGCGCACCGCACGCTCGAGCGCGGGCGCGAGCTCGCGCGCCGAGGGATCGCGCAGCGCGTGGAATGCGAGCCGCTCCGCCGTGCGACGCCCGACGCCCGGATAGCGGGCGAAGGCCTCGATCAGCTTCTCGAGCGGCTCGGGATAGGCCACGGCGCGCGCGCCCTAGAACAGTCCGGGCAGTTGGATGCCGCCGGTGACCTTGGCCATGGCCTCCGCGGCGAGGTGCGCGGCCTTGGCCTGCGCATCCCGCGTCGCCGCGAGCACGAGGTCCTCGACCAGCGTCTTGTCCGGCCGCGCGAGCAGCTCGGCCGAGACTTCGATGGCGACGATGGTGCGGTCCCCGCTCGCCGTCACGCGCACCGCGCCGCCGCCAGCGCTGCCCTCGACCGTGCGCGTCTTGAGTTCCTCGCGCACGCGGTCGAGCTCGCGCTGCATCTGCTGGGCCTGCTTGAGCAGGCTGCCCATGTCGCCGAAACCGCCGTTCATGCGTTGTCCTCGATCAAGCCGCCGAAGAACTCGGCCACTTCGCGCGTGAAGGGATCGTTCGAGCCCGCGGCGCGAGTCGCGGGATCGTCGAGCACGAGTCGGACGGGCCGAGCGAGCGCCGAGGAGAGCAGGGACTCGAGCGTCGCGCGCAGCGTGTCGTCGGCGAGCGCCGCGCGCTCGGGCTCGAGCAGCCGCTGCAGCTGGATCGTCGCGCGCGCACCCGTGGTTTCCGCGAGCGTGCCGCGGCGCTTCAAGATCAGGGCGGCCTGCGCATGGGTCTCGCCGAGCTCCGTGAGCACCTTGCCCCACACTCCCTGCGGACCGCGCTCGCCGGCGGTGGCCGCGGGGCGCGCGGACGGCGCCGGCGGAGGCAGCGGACGCGAGGTCGCCACGGAAGCTGCGGGCGCGCTCGCACGAGGGAGCGTCGGCGTCGCG
>VGYZ01000103.1 GCA_016872795.1 Planctomycetota bacterium | reverse complement strand
CTGCAGGTACTTGGGGTAGTTGCCCGGGAAGCTGCGCAGGGTGCCGCGCTCGAGGTCGAGGATGCGGTCGACGGAGTTGGTGAGCAGGCGCCGGTCGTGGCTGACGATCAGGACCGCGCTCTTCAGCTCGCGCAGCCACGCCTCGATCCACTCGATGCCGCGCAGGTCGAGGTGGTTGGTGGGTTCGTCGAGCAGCAGCATGTCGTGGCCGGCGACGAGCTCGCGCGCGAGCGCCGCGCGGCTCTTCTCGCCCCCCGACAGCGTCGCGGCCTCGCGTTCCCAGAACGCCTCGGCAAGGCCGATGCCGCCGAGCACCGCGCCGATCACATGGGAGAGGTCCCAGCCGCCGATCTGCTCGAGACGATGCTGGAGCTCGTCGTGGCGCCGCACGAGCCGGTCGAGCTCGACGCCCTCGGTCGCGCCCATGCGCTCGGTGACAAGGCCGAGCTCGCGCTCGATCGCGCGCGCCTCGACGAGGCCGCTCTCGACATACTGCAGCACGCTCTGGCCCGGAACGAAGCGCGGAATCTGCGGCACGTGGCCGAGGCGCGCACCCTTGGCGATCGTCACCGAGCCGCCGTCGGGCTGCTCGAGCCCCTCGATGATGCGCAGCAGCGTGCTCTTGCCGCCGCCGTTGCGGCCAACGAGGCCGACCTTCTCGCCGGGGTCGATCTGGAAGGTCACGCCGCGCAGGACGTCCTGCGCGCCGTAGTGCTTCCGAAGGTCGTCGACGATCAGCAGGCTCACGAGGCGCAAGACTCTATCGGCGCGTTGCCGGGCCACAAGCGAGCGCTACCATCGCGCGCGAGGAAACCCGATGGCGACGCTCTTCACCAAGATCATCCGTGGCGAGATTCCCGGCCGTTTCGTGCATCGCGACGAGCACTGCGTCGCATTCCTGACGGTCGCGCCGATCCGGCCCGGTCACACGCTCGTCGTGCCGATTCGCGAGGTGGATCACTGGATCGATCTCGGCCCCGAGCTCTCCGCGCACCTCTTCACGGTCGCGCAGCGCATCTCGCGCGGCATCCAGAAGGGCTTTGGCTGCCGCAAGGTGGGGCTCTCGATCATCGGACTCGAGGTGCCGCACTGCCATCTGCACCTGTTGCCGCTCGACCACGCCGACGACATGGACTTCAAGCGCCAGCAGCAGGGCATCGCGGCGGAGACGCTCGATGCGCACGCGGAGACCCTGCGCGCCGCGCTGCGCTCGCTCGAGTGATCAGTGACCGCCGCCCGACTTCGGGCGCGCGTTCCAGATCGTCGCGCACAGGATGAGGCCGATCGCGACGACCGGCAGCATCGCGCCGGGCCACGAGCTCCAGCTCGCCGCGTCCTTGGCCGCGTCGCCCTTGGGGAGCGACATCGCGTAGTAGAAGGCCTGCGCGCCGCCGCCCAGATACACGAAGCCGTCGATCACGCCCGTGACGAGACCGGCGTACTTCGAGCCGCCGAAGTCCGCCGACGCGGTGCCGCTCAGCATGCCGTGCACGCCGATCACGCACAGCGACATGAACACCACCGCCCAGCCGAGCGCGGGGTGGCCGAGGAACGCGAACGCGGCGACCGCGCCGACGAGCATGCCGGCGTAGAGCACGCTCGACACGGGCCCGCGGCGGCTGTGGAACACATGGTCGGAGATGAAGCCCGCGAAGACGCCGCCGAGGATGCCGGCGACGCACATCAGCATGCCCCAGTTCTCGTAGAAGAAGGACTCGCGCCCTTCGATCGCGATTAGATAGAGACGGCCCTGCTTCATCACGGCTTGCCGCAGGAAGCCCGAGCAGAACTCGATGCCGACGATGACCCAGATCACGCGCTGCGAGAACATGCGCGCGACGACCTGCAGCGGAGTGAGCCGCACCTGCGAGTCGCCGCTCGTCGCATCGCCTGTGTTGAAGTCCGCGAAGCCCGCCGTGCCCGGCGTGTCGCGCACGAACGCGAAGGTCGCCAGCACGCAGGCGGCGAGCACTCCGGCGGGGACCCAGAACGCCATCGCGTAGTCAAAGGACTTCGCGATCGCGAGGCTCCAGTCGTAGGAGAAGTACAGGCCGAGCGAGATGAGGATGCCGAACAGACCGCCGAGCACGCCGCGCTCGCGCACATGGAACCACGCCGCGTTGACCTTGACGATCGAGACCGCGCCGAAGCTCTGGAAGTACATGTTGATGGCGTTCAGCACGAGCAGTCGCTGCTGCAGCTCTGCGCCGACGAGCTCGCCCGAGCTCGCGTCGGAGAAGGCGAGCGCCATCATCAGGTTCATCACCGCCGAGCCGGCGGTGGCCGCGAGCATCGTCACGCGCCCGCCGAAGCGATCGGTCAGGGGGCCGTTGATCAGGAACGCGATGCCGTAGACCCACTGTCCGGTGCCGTCGATCTCGTTGAACAGGTCCTTGGCGAGGATGCCGGCCTTGTCGAGCTCGCTGGCGATTGCCGAGAGGTTGTAGCGGCCGAAGTAGAGGAACGCGTAGGCGAGGCCGAGCGGGATCCAGTTCAGCGTGCGGCGCTTGCGGAAGCCCTCGGAGTGCCCGAGGTCGACCTTCGGCAGCCGGCGCACGACGACGCCGATCGCCACGAGCAGGAACAGGATCGGCAGGAACTTCTGGAGCCACGGGGGTAGAGCGTCGAGCATGGCAGCGGCCTCTGGGCTAGCGGCGCGAGCGGGCGAGCGCGCGCACGGGTTCGACGAGTCCATCGAGCTGTTCGACCACGAGGTCGATCGCCCCGTCCGCGCGCGAGTCGAGCACCCAGCGCGGCGTGTGCGGGTGGCGGCGCAGCGCGAGCTGCGGCGCGATCTCGCCGGCGCGGCGCATCGCGTGCGGCAGCGCGAGGTCGAGCGAGAACACATCACCGATCACGAAGTCAGGCCGTTCCTCGGCGAGGATCGCGCGATACTTCGGCCGATCGACGCACACGCGCCGTCCCGAGAGCACGAGGTGCTCGTCCGTGGCGCCGAGGATGAACTTGCCGGCCGAACCGCGCACGCGCAGCGCGTGCGAGAGCCCGTTGCCGACGCCCGTCTCGCGGAACCAGCCCTCGATCTTCTCGCTCGAGCTGTTCGAGACGACGACGACTTCGGCGCCGGCTTCGACGAGCGCCGCGAACATCTCCGCGGCGCGCGGCACGAGCGCGGGGGGATGCTGCGCGCGGAACTGCGCGGTCGAAGTGAGGAAGCAGTGGTCGCCGAACGCGGAGAGACTCGCGAAGCTCGTGCGAATCGCGTCGACATAGCGGCGCGCGATGGGGGAGCGCGAGGTCTCGAGGTGGCGCGCTAGCGCGTTGGCCTCGCAGAACGGGTCCTCGTCGATGTAGGCCGTGATGCGGCCGTCGGGCGCCCAGCCGTGCAGGTGCGGCTCGGCCAGCACCTCGGCCTCGAACGCCGCGAAGTGCGCGGCGGCCTCGTCGGCGGCCACGCGCGCGAGCCGCGCCGCCTCGGCCACGAGGAACAGCTTGACGCTGCGGGCCTCGAACGCCTGGTCGGTCCAGACGCCATCGAAATCAGACAGGATCCGTACGCCCATGGGGCGGCCATGGTAGCCGCGCCGCCACCGCTCTCGCGCGCGCGAATTCCTGTCGGTCGCGAGCCCGCGCGCCGCGGAAACTCAGCGCTGCAGGGTCGGCAGCATGTAGAACGTGTGCTGCCATGTGTTGTCCAGGAAATGCTCGGTCTTGGCCCAGCCCGTCGCGCCGGCGTAGATGCCGGACCCGCCGGTGATCGGACGGACCAGCGCGTTGCCCACTGGGATCGTGCTCTGGCTGCTCGGGTAGTAGCCACTGCCGCTCACGATCAGCTGGTCCGCCGAGCCGGAGAGATGACCGATGCCTTCGCCGAACACGAAGTTGAGCGTGCTCATGCGCACTTCGTCGCCGGGTGTCGGGTAGTCGATGCTGGTGGTCAGGAGCTGCGCGTCGAGTCGACCGATGACCATGCCGGACTCGCGCGTGATCGGCGTGGCGGTGAGCACGCGCAGGTCGCCGAGCTGGTGCCCGGTGGAGCCAGCAGTCGCGAGCTGGGTCGCGACGGCGCCGTGCCGCACGCTGAAGGTGCGCGCCGGGCTGACCGGAGTGCCGCTCGAGCCGCCTTGGCCCAGCGCGGGCTCGGCGGCGGCGCTGCCGACTGCGGCGACTGTCAGGGCCAGCAGGCTGGCTCCGAGGAATGCGATGAGGATGCGATGGGGAAGGGACGAGAGGTTCATCGTGCGGAGTGAGTTCATGGGGGAGGAGCTTGAGCTCCGCTTTGCCAGCGACTGCGCTGCCGGTAAAGACGAGAACGAACGACCTCCAGAGCTTCTCAGGCGCAGCCAGAGCGCACAACAGAGGGCCGACGGCGCGCCTGCGCGTTCTATTCGCCGCGGAGTGAGCGCACTTCGTGAGGGCGCAGCTTGCGGTGGGCGCCGGGTGCGAGCTCGCCGAGTACGACGCCGCCGATGGCCGTGCGGTGCAGGCTGAGGACCTGGCTGCCGAGGGCTTCGAGCATGCGCCGCACCTGCCGATTGCGGCCTTCGTGGATCGCGAGCTCGAGGCGCGTCGTGCCAGTGTCGCGCGCGAGGAGCCGCACGCGTGCCTCGCGCGTCGCACCGTCGTCGAGATTCACGCCGGTCTGCAGCTGGGCGAGCTGCGCGTCGTCGAGCTCGCCCTTCGCGAGCACTTCGTAGGTCTTCCACAGCGCCGAGGTCGGGTTCGTGATGCGCTCGGCGAGGTCCGTGTCGTTGGTGCACAGCAGCAGGCCGCTGGTGTCCTTGTCGAGCCGGCCGACGGGCGCAATCCAGACCGCGATGTCCTTCAGCAGCTCGTAGACCGTCTCGCGGCCGCGTTCGTCTTCGCGCGTCGTGACGAGGCCGGCGGGCTTGTGCAGCGCGAGGTACAAGGGCTGCCAGCGCGCGAGCGGCTGCTCGTCGACGCGCACATCGTCCCGGGACAAGTCGACCCAAGTCGACGGATCGCGCTCGCGCAGGCCGTTCACGCGCACGCGGCCATCGCGAATCGCCTGCCCAGCCTGCTTGCGGCTCATCACGCCCGCGCGGGACAGAGCACGGTCGAGCGTCTTGCGTTCCGACTTCATGCGTCCCTCGCTGTACATTCGTTCCGGCTCACGCGTGCAGTTGTAGCACGCGCGCGCGACGCTGATTCGCTATCCTGACAGGATGGTCGAGCGAGGCTTCGAAGTCGTGGCGTGGCGCGAGGAGGGCGGCACGGAGTGCGTGCACCTCGCCGTGCCGCCGACGGCGACACTCGCGAGCGTACACGACCTCGCGGCGCGCGAACTGCGGGTGTCGAAGGGTCCGTGGTCGTGCTTCGTCTCCGGCGTCCCTTGGGACGAGCGCTGCGAGTTCGGCTCGCGCGGCGTCGACTCGCCGCATTCGGCCGAGCGCACGCCGGTCGCGAAGCTCGCGTGGCGGCCCGGCTGCCAGTCGCTCGCGCTGCGGCACGCGGACGATCCGGAGCCGCTGCGGCTCGTGGTCGCGCGCCAGATCGATGCGGGCGCGCTGCATGTGCTCGGCCGCGGTCCCAGCCCCGAGCCTCAGTCGGCGCCGCAGGCCGACGAGCGTGGAGATGCGCTCGACGAGGACGACGAGCGCGAACCGGGCGAAGAAGAGCAGGCACTAGGGAACTGGCTCGCGCGCATGGTGCGCTTTGCTGAGAACGAGCCGGAGCTGAAGGCCCCCGCGATGGCGCTCGCGACCTTGGGTGGCGATGAGTTCCGCGGACTCTCTATCCCCGAGGCGCTGCCGCTTCTGGTGGGCGATGACAGCGAGATGCACTTTCTCCTCTGGGCCATGCTCGATTTCGCGCGACCGGGGGAGGAGACGATCGCACAGCGCTACTCGAAGCGTTGGCGATCAAAGGGCGACGCGCTCGAGCGCGCCGTCCTCGATCGGCTCGTCGACTCGCGACTCGAGTTGATCGAGATCGCGGAGTGCGGGACCGACGGCTACGGCAGCGTGCGCTGGCCGCTCGAGCCGCATCGACGCGCGCAGGAGGTCCAGCTCGGCAGCGACTCGCTGCCGCGGGGCTTGTGGGCGGCGGCGCGCCTGATCGCGCTCGACGACGAGGTGCAGCTCCTGCCGGGCGTGCTCGACTTCGCCACGCGCGAGGCGCGCGAGCTCGCGGACGAGCGCCTGCGAGCCGCGCGCGCGCGCAGCGGCCTCGAGTGGGCGCTCTTCACCAAGCGCGACGGACACATCTTCCATCGCGTTGCGCGCGAGGCTCTGCTCGCGGCCGGGTTGGCGAGAATCGGAGTCGCATGAGCATGCCGCGAGGCAAGCAGGAAGAGGACCGTCTCGCGGTCTGGCGACCGCACTTCTCGGTAGAGATGCAGCGACGCGGCGAGGAGCTCTCGCTCGCGGGCCGCGTGCTCTCGATCGAACGCGAGGACAAGCGCGTGGCGGCGAGCGTGCGCGACGAGTCGCAGACCTTCCAGCCGAGCGTCGACATCGGCTCGCGCAATATCCACACTGCGACCTGCTCGTGCGGCGTGTTCCGTCAGCTGGAAGCCTGCAGGCACTTGTGGGCACTGCTGTGCGCGCTCTCGGGCGCGGCCATGACGACCGGCGAGGACGCGCCGAGCGCGGGCCCGCGCTCGGCGCTGCGCATGTGGCTGGAGGGACTCGACAAGCTCGAGCGCGAGTCGCGCGAGGCGGAGCGCGGACCTGAAGGCGAGAGCCGCGATTGCCGCGTCGACTATGTGCTGCTCCTCGACGACGAGGCCGCCGTGGTGTCGGCCGTGCTCGAGACGCGGCGAGCGAAGCGGCTCCTGCGCGGCGGCTACGGCAAGTCGGTGCCGTTTCCGCTCGCGCTCGGCAGCAGCGAGGTGGTGCTCGCACCCGCCGATCGACGCATCGCGGCCATGCTGCGCGGTGCGGGGACCGCGCTGGCGGCGGGGATGTACCGGCCGAGCCACGACGCGCGCTACCTGCTCGATTCCGCGCAAGTGGAGGCCCTGCTGCCCGAGATGGCGGCCACGGGGCGGCTCTTCTGGCAGCGGCGCAGCGTGACATCCGAGGAGGCGCTCGCGCTCGACACGCACGGGCCGTGGGACCTGTGCATGGACATCGCGACGGAAGGCTCGGACATCAAGCTGGGCGCGCACCTCGTGCGCGGCGGCGAGCGCGTCGAGTTTGCACAGCTGCGCGGCGTCCTGCCGGGCGACTGCATCGTGCTCGACACGCGCATCGTGCGCACGCGGCTCGGCCGCGGCCGCGCTTGGCTCGCCAACCTGCTGAGCACGCCGCTGCCGCCGATCGCAAAGCAGGAGTCGACGGAGCTCCTGCGCGAGCTCGCACGCCGCGACCTCGATGTCGAGCCCGGCTCGGGCATGGAAGATCTCGTGGTCGCGCGGCCGCCGATCCCGCGTCTCACACTCACGCCGCCGCCGCGCGACGAAGGCAGCGGCTGGGGTCCGCCCGCGGGTGAGATCGAGTTCGACTACAAGAGCGAGCGCGTGCACGCGTCGGATCCGCGGCCGCTGCTGATCGCCGGTCGCGGAGTGCTGCGGCGCTATCGCGCGGTCGAGGATGCGTTCGTGGCGCGCGTGCTCGAGCTCGGCGCCGAACCGCTCGGCGACAAGCATGGCCGCGTGCGCGTGCCGCTGTCAAAGGTCCCCGAGCTCGTGGCCCAGCTCGAGCGCGAGGGCTGGAAGGTGCAGGGCGAGGGCGCGCGCTGGCGCAAGCTTCACACACCTTCGATGCGCATCTCGGCCGGAGCTGACTGGCTCGAGCTCGACGGGCGCGTCGAAGGCATGTCGGCCGCGACATTCCCCAAGCTGCTCGCGGCTCTGCGGCGCGGCGAGAGCACTGTCGCCCTCGAGGACGGCTCGACGGGCGTGCTGCCCGAGGCGTGGGTGAAGCGCTGGAAGCGCGCGCTGTTGCTCGCGGACACCAAGGGCGGCAAGCTGCGCTTTGGCCGCAATCAGGCGTGGTTCGTCGATTTCCTGCTCGACGAGCATGTCGAGGCGGAGTCGCGCCGCCGGTGGGAGGAGCAGCGTTCGCGGCTCGACGAGTTCAAGACGATCCACTCGGTGCACGAATCTGAGGATTTCTGCGGCGAGCTGCGCCCCTACCAGCGCGAGGGCCTCGGCTGGCTCGAGTTCCTCGAGCGCCACCGCTTCGGAGGCTGCCTCGCCGACGACATGGGCCTTGGCAAGACCGTGCAGGTGCTGGCGTGGCTCGTCGCGCGCAAGCGGCGCGAGCCCGACGCCGGTCCCACGCTGGTGGTCGCTCCGAAGTCGTTGACGCACAACTGGATCGAAGAAGCACGGCGCTTCGCGCCCGCGCTCGCGACGCTCGAGTACGCCGGCACGGACCGCACGGGACGTCGCGCGAAGTTCGAGCGGGTCGATGTGATCGTCACGACCTTCGGCACCGTGCGCAGCGACATCGAGTGGATGTCGAAGCTGAAGTTCGGTGTCGTCGTGATCGACGAGGCGCAGGCCGTCAAGAATGACGCAAGCCGCATCGCGCGCGCGGTGCGCCTGCTCGTCGCCGACCACCGTGTCGCACTGAGCGGCACGCCCATCGAGAATCACTTGGGCGAGCTGTGGTCGCTGTTCGAGTTCCTGAACCCAGGCATGCTCGGCCGTTCGAGCGCATTTCAATCGCTCGTCGCCGGAACGGGCGACATCGAAGGCGACAAGGATGTACGCGTCCTCGTGGCCGCCGCGGTGCGTCCGTTCTTGCTGCGCCGCCGCAAGGAAGAGGTCTTGAGCGACCTGCCTGCGCGCGCCGAGCAGACGGTGACATGCGACATGGATCCCGCGCAGCGCCGCGAGTACGAGGAGCTGCGCGTGCACTTCCGGCGCGAGCTGCTCGAGCGCCGCACCTACAAGGAGCTCGAGCGAGACAAGCTGCACGTGCTCGAAATGCTGCTGCGCCTACGGCAGGCAGCGTGCCACCCGGGCCTGCTCGACCCCGCGCGCATCGACGAGTCGTGCGCGAAGTTCGACACCTTCCTGCCGATGCTCGACGAGGTGCTCGAGTCGGGCCACAAGGCGCTCGTGTTCTCGCAGTTCACGAGCTTCCTCGCGATCCTGCGCCGCCGCCTCGACGCCGCAGGCCGCAACTTCGGCTATCTCGATGGCCAGACCTCGGCCGCCGATCGTGCGATCGAGGTGCGTCGCTTCCAAGAAGAGCCCGAGCGCAACGTGTTCCTGCTGAGCTTGAAGGCCGGCGGCGTCGGCTTGAACCTCACGGCCGCGGACTATGTGTTCCTGCTCGATCCGTGGTGGAATCCGGCCGTCGAGGCGCAGGCCATCGGTCGTTCGCATCGCATCGGCCAGACGCGCAAGGTCTTCGCCTACCGCATGATCTGCGGCGGCACGATCGAGCAGCGCGTGATCGAGCTGCAGGAGTCCAAGCGCGAGCTCGCCTCCGCGATCCTCGACGTCGACAGCTCGCTCCTGCGCGACCTCACGCGCGACGACCTCGAGCGACTGCTCTCCTGAGCGCGTCGCCGCGGCTCCTCGATTCTACTTGCGCCGCGTGTCGTGCAGCGCGATGCGGCGGAAGCTCGGCTCGGCCGCAGCGTCGTGGACGAGCACGCGTACTTGAGCGACCTCGATCGGCGCGAAGCGGTCGATTTTCTTGTGGCCGATCGCCGTACCGCGCGCGAGCTCCTTCCAGCCCTCCGCGGTCAGGCCCTCGATCGTGTAGCTGCGCACGCGTTCTCCCTGCGCAATATCCTCCATCGTGATCACGCAGTCGATCGTGCGCGGCGCCGAGGGCCCGAGCTGCAGCTTGCGGCCGGGGCCCGCGATGTCCGCGAGCGATGTGCCGTAGCGCCGCCGGATTTCCGCGCCGAACTCCGCCGCGCGCTGCACATCGGCCTCGGGGATTGCACCGGTCGGATCCGGCGTATGGTTGAGTAGCAGCACGGCGCCGTGCCCGACCGAGCGCTCGTACATGTCCATCAGCTGCTCGACGCTCTTCAAGCTCGGCGCGTTGCGCGTGTTCCAAAACCACGTGTTGCGCATGCGCGCGTCACACTCGTTGGGCAGCCAGCGATCTCCGTCGGGAGTACCTTCCTCGGCCGTGTACACGCCCCACGGCCGCGCGCCGAACTTCACCGCGTTCCACGCCGGATAGGGCGCGACGCCGTCCTCGTTTCCGACCCAGCGAATCGACGCCTGTGGGCCTTGGAACACGACCGCATCCGGCGCGTACTGAGCGAGGATGTCGCCCACATCGAACACGAGGCTGCCGTCGAACCAGACCTCGAACATCGAGCCGTAGTTGGAGAGCAGCTCGACGAGCTGGCGGCGGAAGAGTTGCTCGTACTCCTTCTGCTTCTCCGGCGTCGCCGCGCGCCCGCCGACCTCGATCCCGTGCTTGGTGTCGGCCGGCGAGAGGTACACGCCGAGCTTCATGTTGGCCCTGCGGCAGCTCTCCGCGAGCTCGCGCATCAGGTCGCCCTTGCCGCCGCGCCACGGCGTGTTCTTCACGCTGTACTCCGTCGTCTCGGTCTGCCACCAGCAGAACCCGCCGACATGCTTCGCCACGAACACGATGTAGCCCGCGCCCATCGACTGCGCCACGCGCACCCACTGGTCCGTGTCGAGTGCCTTGGGATCGAGTGCCTGGAGCGGCGTCGACAGCTGGTCGTACTCCGCGTCCTGCCAAGTGTTCGGCGCAAAGTGCACGAACATCCCGACCTCCGCATCCGCCCACGCCACCTGCTGCGGCGTCGGCAGCGCCAGCTTGGGAACCTCGACCGGCGCCACCTGCGCCCACGCCGCACCCGCGATCAGCATGCTCAGCATGGCCGGCATGCTAAGCGAGCCCGATGCCGGCTGCGACGGTCCGCGGGCGGGTGGACTATGGCGGCCGCGGGGGGAAAAGGGCTGGTTTCTGCGGGTCTTGACCGTTTTTGACGGGAGCGGCTAACCTTCCTGACGGGCGAGCGCGCGGCGTCGTGCGGAGTTGTTTCTGCGGCGCGAGGCTCGCTCTCCAGATTCCCCCCTCCCGACCCGCGTCGCGAGTCCCAGCAAGATCCCCGCTCGAGCCATGGCCAGGGCATACGTTGGCAACCTTCCCTTCTCCATCAACCAGTCCGACCTCGCCGGTCTGTTCGCCGAGTTTGGGACGGTGCGCTCGGCCCAGATCATCCTCGATCGCGAGACCGGGCGGCCGCGCGGCTTTGGATTCGTGGACATGGAGACGCCCGAGCAGCTCGCGGCGGCGATCGCGGGGCTGAACGGTCGGCCCTTCGGCGGTCGCAGCCTGTCGGTGACCGAGGCGCGCGAGCGCGAGTCGCGCGGTCCCGGCGGTCCGCGTGCGGGCGGTCCCAGCGGCGGTTCCCGG
>VGYZ01000102.1 GCA_016872795.1 Planctomycetota bacterium | reverse complement strand
CGTCGGCGTAACGGTAGGTGTCGTTCCGGGAGCCTGCGACGCGGGTCGCGCGGACCCGCCGGGCCGAGCGCTCGAGCCGGTTCCCGAGCCCATTCCCGAGCCCATTCCTGGGCCAGTTCTCGGGCCGGTTCTTTCGGCGAGACGTCTAGAAGCCCCCCGCCGCCTCGCTCGCCTGACGCGCGGTGAGCGAGGCTCCGAGGTACTCCTTGTTCAGGCGCGCGATGTTCTCGACGGAGATGCCCTTGGGGCAGGCCGCCTCGCACTCGTAGATGTTGCCGCAGTTGCCAAAGCCCTCCTTGTCCATCTGCTCGACCATGGCCAGCACGCGCCGGCGGCGCTCGGGCTGACCTTGGGGGAGCAGGGACAGGTGCGAGATCTTGGCACCGACGAACAGCATCGCCGCCGCGTTGGGGCAGGCCGCGACACAGGCTCCGCAGCCGATGCAGGCGGCGGCGTCCATGGCGAGATCGGCATTCTCCTTGGGGATCGGGATCGCGTTGGCGTCCTGGGGCGAGCCGGTGTTGACCGACACGAAGCCGCCGCGCGCAATGATGCGGTCGAAGGCCGAGCGGTCGCACACGAGGTCGCGCACGATCGGGAAGGCCTTCGCACGGAAGGGCTCGACGTAGATCGTCTGGCCGTCGTGGAAGCGCCGCATGTGCAGCTGGCAGGTGGCGGTCTCGCGGTCGGGGCCGTGGGCTTGCCCGTTGATCACGAGGCTGCAGCTGCCACAGATGCCTTCGCGGCAATCGTGCTCGAAGGCCACCGGCTCGCGGCCCTCGCGCAGGAGCTGCTCGTTGAGCTGGTCGAGCATCTCGAGGAACGAGCAGTGCTCGGAGATGTCGTGCAGCGAGTAGGTCTCGAAGTGGCCTTCGGCCTCGCGGTTCTTCTGGCGCCAGACGTGCAGCGTCAGGTTGAGGCCGCCGTGGTTGTCGTGTCCGCCGCTCACTTGTAGCTCCTCTGGGTCAGCTTGACCTCTTCGAACATCAACGGCTCCCTGTGCAGGTTCCAGCCCATGGCCGGCCCATCGCTCGCGTGCTGCCACGCGGCGACATAGGCGTAGCTGGCGTCGTCGCGCAACGCCTCGCCCTCCACCGTCTGGCTCTCCTCGCGGAAGTGGCCGCCGCAGGACTCGCGCCGGTGTTCGGCGTCGATCACCATCAGCTCGGCGAGCTCGATGAAGTCGGCGACGCGGCCGGCCTTTTCGAGCTCGCGGTTGAGCTCCTCGCCCGTGCCGAGCACGCGCAGGTTCTCCCAGAACTGCGCGCGCAGGCCGCGGATCGTGGCCAGCGCGGTCTTCAGGCCCTTCTCATTGCGGGCCATGCCGCAGCGGTTCCACATCACGAGGCCGAGCTCTCTGTGGAAGTCGTCGGCGCTACGCCTGCCGTCGATCGAGAGCAGCTTGCCGAGGCGACCCTGCACATCGCGCTCGGCTGCGGCGAAGCTCGGGTGGTCGGTCGTGACCGCGCCGAGCTTGCGGCCCGCGAAGTGCGCGCCGATCGTCGCCGGGATCACGAAGTAGCCGTCGGCGAGGCCCTGCATCAGCGCGCTCGCGCCGAGGCGATTGGCGCCGTGGTCGGAGAAGTTCGCCTCGCCGAGCACGAACAGGCCCGGGATGGTGCTCTCCAAGTTGTAGTCCACCCACAGGCCGCCCATGGTGTAGTGCACGGCCGGGTAGATGCGCATCGGGATCTTGTAGGGATCGTCCGCGGTGATGCGCTCGTACATCTGGAACAGGTTGCCGTAGCGCTCGCGAATGCGCGGGGCCCCGTCGCGGGCGATCGCGTCGCGGAAGTCGAGGTACACCGCCATGCCGGACTCGCCGACACCGCGGCCCGCGTCGGCCATCTCCTTCGCGCGGCGCGAGGCGATGTCGCGCGGCACGAGGTTGCCGAAGCTCGGGTAGATGCGCTCGAGGTAGTAGTCGCGCTCCTCCTCGGGGATCTGGTCCGGCGAGCGACGGTCGCCCTTGTTCTTGGGCACCCACACGCGGCCGTCGTTGCGCAGGCTCTCGCTCATCAGCGTGAGCTTCGACTGGTAGCTGCCGCTGACGGGGATGCAGGTCGGGTGGATCTGCGTGAAGCAGGGGTTGCCGAACAGGGCACCGCGCTTGTGGGCGCGCCAGATCGCGGTGGTGTTCGAGAGCTTCGCGTTCGTCGAGAGGAAGAACACATTGCCGTAGCCGCCGGTCGCGAGCAGCACCGCGTCCGCGGCGTAGCGCTCGACCGTGCCCGTGGTGAGCTCGCGCGCGATCACGCCGCGCGCGATCCCGTCGACCACCACGAGATCGAGCATCTCGCGCCGCGGCAGCAGCGTGACCTTGCCCAGACCGACCTGCCGCATCATCGACTGGTAGGCGCCGAGCAGCAGCTGCTGACCGGTCTGACCGCGGGCGTAGAAGGTGCGCGAAACCTGCGCTCCGCCGAACGAGCGGTTGTCGAGCAGGCCGCCGTACTCGCGCGCGAACGGCACGCCCTGTGCGACGCACTGGTCGATGATCGAAGTCGACACCTCTGCGAGGCGATGGACATTGGACTCGCGCGCGCGGTAGTCGCCGCCCTTGACCGTGTCGTAGAACAGGCGGCGCACCGAGTCGCCGTCGTTGGGGTAGTTCTTGGCGGCGTTGATGCCGCCCTGCGCTGCGATCGAGTGCGCACGACGCGGAGTGTCGTGGATGCACAGGACCGTCACCTTGTACCCGAGCTCGGCGAGCGAGGCCGCGGCGGACGAGCCGGCGAGGCCCGTGCCGACGACGAGCACATGGAACTTGCGCTTGTTGGCGGGGTTGACGAGCTTGAGCTCGAAGCGGTGCTTCGACCAGCGCTCCGACATGGGCCCGCTGGGGCACTTGGAGTCGAGGATCGGCGTGGTGGGGGTGGTCATGGTTTCTCGCTCCGCTCAGTTCCAGGGCCACTGCCCGCCGGTGGCGAGCAAGAGGACGGGGAAGGACGCGAACAGGACCGCGAGCGCGACGGCGAGCACGCGGCCGATCAGGGCGATCGTCGGCGCGTAGCTCGGGTGCCGGAAGCCCAGCGTCTGGAGCGCGCTCTGGAAGGCGTGCCACAGGTGCACGCCGAGGAAGGCCATGCTGACGAAGTAGATCGCGCCGCCCAGCGGGCTCGAGAGGCGCTCGATCACGAGCGCCGCGAGGCCCTGCTCGCTGAAGTCCGCCATGCGGAAATCGATGATGTGGATCACGAGGAACACGAGCACGACGAGGCCCGTGATCGACATGCTCATCGAGGCGAAGGTGCGGTTGCCCTTGGGCGCCGTGTCCTTGTAGCGCGCGGGACGCGCCTCGCGGTTCTCGAGGATGGCGCGCATCCCCAGGGCGATGTGGACCCCAAACAGCAGCACGAGGCCGAGCTCGGCCACGAGCTTGAGCGGCCCGAGGGCCTCGAGCTGCGCCGCGTAGGCGTTGAACTTCGCGCCGTCCGAGTCGGCGTACAGGGTCAGGTTGCCCAAGGCGTGGGCGATCAGGAAGAGGATCAGGAGAAGGCCGGTGACGGCCATCAACGACTTCTTGCCGATCGACGAGCGCAGGAAGGCTCCGAAGCGGCTGAACATCCGTGCGGGCTCCAGACGGTGAGCAGTCGGGCGAGCCCTGCAGCGACGAACTGCAGACCCATGCCGACGGGCCGTGGACCGTATACGACGGCACCGCGCCACTCAACGGGGTGCGCGCAAAAAGCGTCACGCGAACCTGAAACCGAGCGTGGTCGCGCTCGCGTCCGCGCGTAGAGTACACGCGCGTGTTCGCCCTCGTTCGCATCTGGCTCGTGTGCGCGGACGCCGCGCCGCTCTCGGTCGAGACGGCCGAGCTGCTCGGCCGCTTGGCACCGCGCGCGTGGATGCGCGAGCCCGCGGTGACATCCGCAACCGCGGCCAGCGTCTCGACCGCGCTGGGGATGCAGGATCACGAGTGGCGCCCGTGCGCGCTCGACGACGAGAGCCTGCGCTCCGTCGCCGATCGCCATCCGGCCGAATCGGTCGCGCTGCTCGTCGACCGCTCGCGCGCGCTCGCACTGCTCGCAGGGGCGCTCGAGTTGCGCGACCGCCGCTCACTCGAGCATGTGCGGTTCGAGCTGTGCGCGCTCGACTGGCCCGGGAGTGCGGACCGCGAAGGGCGACCGGCACTGATCGGGATCGACCTCGACTGGATCCCGCCGCCGCCGCCGCGTGCGCGCGCCAAGTTCCCGGGCGGACCGGGATCCGCGCCGGCCAACCGCTAGCCGCCGCTCGCTCGCCGCCGGTGCATCAGGACGCGCCAGCTGCTCTCGCAGCAGTGCTCGCCGCGCTGGTTGCGCAGGACGACCTGCCACTCGACCCAGCCGCGACGCGGACCGGGTTCGGGATCCAACGCGGCAACCGTGATGCGGGCCTCGAGCGTGTCGCCTGAGCGGACCGGGTGGACGAAGCGACTGGAGGCGCTCTGGACGGCCACGACCGTGCCTTCGAACAGGCCGCTCTGCCACATCAGTCCGGCCGCGAGCGACTGCACGAACATCCCGTGGGCGATGCAGCCTCGGAAGGGGGTGCGGCGCGCGAACTCTGGATCGATGTGCACCGGGTTGTGGTCACCGGTGAGCGCGGCGAACTGCGCGATCTCGGCTTGGGTGACGGGGCGCGCGGGCGAGCTGTAGCTCGCTGCGATCTGGCAGTCCTCGAATGCGAGCGACGAGGGCTTGGACACGCTCATGCCAAGGTTGTGCCCGATAAGCGCCCGTCCGTCAATCCGCCGCGCGCCACCGGCCCCCTAGCACCCTTGCGGGGCTCCTACTGCAACATAACGAGTATTATCAGAAGTTAAGCTCGGAGCCCGGCCAGTGGCCGAGACGGGCGTCCGAGCGCCCGCGCGCACTCCTCGAACACGCCTTCGAACGCACCCTCGCGGGCGTGCTCGCGACGCCCTCCCTTTGGCCGCGCCTCCGCACCCGCCTCCACGCCGCGCTCGAGGCCCACTCCGCGACCCGCTCCCACCTCCCCGACGCTCCTGCCGCTCGCCCGTGCCGGCGACCGAGCGCGAGCACCGCCGCGGACTCCCGCCGCTGCCCGCTCGCCGCTCTCCACCCGCGCCGCGGTGCTCGCCCCGCGATGCGCGCCTCTCGACGCTCGATACCTCGCACTCAGGGCTCCGGAGCATCGAGGTCAGGACGCCGCCGCGCCGAGCGTGGTCCGACACCGGCGCTCCCGGCCCCAAGGCCCAGTGGTGCGTCGAGCGCCCCCTCGGCCCGCGCGCGCGCCCCGCAGGCAGCGCGCCTGCCCGCCCCTCCCCAAATTTATTTGCCACTTCCTATGCGGCCGCGAGCGTCCCGCTCGAGCCAGCGGGAAGTCCCACTTTTCGCCCCTGCGCAGGCCCCGCGCTCTCAGCCCCTCAAGGAGATCCCCGGCCGCGACGAGATCGTCACCATGCTCCTGCGCCTCTTGCCCATCGTCCTCCTCGCCGCGTGCAGCGTCGCTCCCGACACCGCCAGCGCCCTCAACGGCGCCGGACATGGTCCTTCGACCTTTGTCGACGACCTCGCCATCGCGCGCGCCCCCTTCCGCGATGTGCAGGTCGACTGGAAGCAACGCCTCGACCAGCCCTATGTGTTCGTCGAGGCGCGCGGCAGCTACACCGAGGTCGGTCGCTCGCTCGAGCGCGTGTTCGCGCTCGCCGCGGCCGCCGGCCTCGAGCCCTCGGGCGCACCGTTCGCCCTCTACTACGACGATCCGGGCAAGGTCGCCGTCGATGCGCTGCGTCTGCGCGCGTGCTTGCCCGTCGCGCAGCCGTTCGAGGCGCGCGGCGAGCTCGGCTACGAAGTCCTCGAGAGCACCACCGTCGCCTACGCCTTCGTCGCCGGTCCGTACCCTGAGGTTCCGCGCTCCTATCCCGCGCTGTTCGCGTACCTCGCGCGCATGGATTGGGTCGAGAACGGACCGATCCGCGAGATCTACCTCGTGAACCCCACCGAAGTGCAGGACTTCGCCGAACTCGTCACCGAGGTGCAGGTTCCCGCCACGGCTGCGCGCTGAGCAGCGCCGCGCTCAACGCGCGATCGACGCGCTCTGGGCCGGATAGCAGCAGAACACTTCGAGGCGGCCGCCTTCGACGCGCCGAGCGCGCAGGCGATCGCCGACTTCGAGCGCCGCGGCGAGTCGCGGCTCGATGTCCGCTTCGAAGCTCTCGCCGCGCGCATCGCTGAAGGTCGGACGAGGTCCGTCGAGGGACGCGATCTCGTACAGCGTGGACGGACCTCCGCCATCGTTGCGACACCAACGCTGAGCCTCGACAAGGCGTGCGAGCGCGCGCTCCATCGGCGGGATGGTCTTCTCGTAGCCGTCGAGCAGCGCCACGCCGTGGTTCTCTTGCGACCACGCGCAAAACTCGCGCAGGGCGCGCAGCATGCGCCGCACTTCCTCGGCGCTCTTCAGCATCCGGCGTTCCGGCAGCCAGACCGCTGCAAACACGAGCAGCTCGCGCCCCGAGAGGTTCTCGAACACGCCATAGTCCGCGCCAAACTCGCCAAAGGCGCGCACGAGGGAGACCTCGCGCGACTGCGCTTCACCGCGCGTGCGGCCGAGCTCCCACAAAAACTCCTCGATCATCGCTCCGACCACGCCCGGGAAGTCCGGCGCCGGCGCCCCGTCGATCGCGTCGGGATCGTAGGTCTCACTCTCGAGCTCGAGGTCGCGCTCGAGCTCGCGGAACAGCGTCTCGAGGTCCTTGCCTGCGCGCCGTCCGGCGTCGAAGGCCTCGATCGCGGCACGCGCATCGTGCACGCGCTCCTCGCGTCCTTCGCTCGCGCTCGCTTCCGTGCTGCTCGGAGCTGCGAGCTCGGCCCACGCGTCGAGCAGCACCCTGCGCGCGATGCCGAGGTTCATGCGCGTGTCGAAGGCGAGCGACTCGAGCACGCTGGCGAGAACATCGTCGACTCCGTACACGACGAGCGACGCATCGAACGGCGAGCGCCGCAGGTCGGCGAAGATCTGCTCGATGCGGCCCGAGTCGACACCACCGGCGGCGAGCGCAGCGCGCGCCGTGCCGACGGCATCGCTGCGCACCGGCTCGATGCGGCGCCAGAACATGCCCTCGAGCTCGGCTTGCGTGAGGCGCAACACGCCACGGCGCGCCTGGCGCAGGCTCTCGAAGTCCGCGAGCAGCGCACGCAGCAGCTTGCCCGAACGGAACACACCGGCGGCTGAGGAGACGCGGTAGAGCGACTCGCCGATCGCGAACAGGCGGCCGACGATCACATCGTCCGCGCTGAGCGCGCGCGAGCCCTCGGGCTCGCTGAGCGGATACTCGCCCATGGCCGCGAGGTCGCGCACCCACACGCCTTCGCCCTCGGCCACGCCTGTGACTTGGAACACCGAGCAGCGCGACGCGAGCAGGGCGCGCAGCGCATCTTCGTGAAGCTCCGCCGCCTCGATGTCCTCGAGGCCATGCAAGACCCACTCGACCGGGGCTCCTCCAAGGACATTGCTCGGACGCTCGAGCAGGAACCACTCGCGGTGGCGGCGGAACGCGCGCGGTGCCTCCTCGTCCGATGCAGGCGGCTCGCCCGCCAAAAAATACTCGCGGCGGCTGACCTCGAACTCGGCTGCGACGCCAGCCTGAGCGAGCACGGCGCGCTCGAGCGCAGACAGGGCCTTGTCGATCTCGTCGGGTTCCAGGCGCATGGAGCCCCGGCGATTGTAGGAGCACCGCCGCAACGGCGCGCGGGCTTGACGCGGACGGAGCGAAGGCCTAGACTCCGGCGCTGACAATTCGTCACGCGAGCGTGGCAAGGGGAAGCCGGTGTGAATCTGGCACGGTCCCGCCACTGTGAGCCGTCTGCCATCGAGCCCGTGCGCCGTCGTCCGAGCGCTCTCCCACCTGCGGAGACTTCTCGACGTCGGCAGGCCACTGGGATCGGCCCTGCTTCCCGTCCGGGAAGTTCCCGCGCCGCACCCCGGGGAGGTCCGCTCGAAGGCACCAACGGCGAGTCAGGAGACCCACCGCGCATCGCTGCACCTCTCGGGTCTCGAGGTTGGGTCCGGTGCCTGTTGCGGAGCGCACGATGTGCGCGCTCCCGTCGGCCCCGAGCTCGCGTTCCGACCGGCGCCGCACCACCCCTTTCGACGCGCGGCGACGGAGATGTCGACGGTCGATCGACGGGTCGCTCCATGTTGTTACGCCTTGCTCTGTGTTCCTACGCTCTCGCGTTTGCTGCGGTTCTGCCGGCGCGCGCAGACACCACGCCCCCCGGCTTCGCGCTCGCGAGCAGCGCAAACCCTGCCCCCTCCAGCGTCTCTTGTTCGCTCTCGGATGGTGACTTCATCACTTTCGACGGCAATTCCGTCCAGCGCTGGAACGGCGATGGCTCGCTGGAATCGACGCTGGCTTCTTACCCCAGCTTCGTCTTCCCCAGCTTCATCCGCCTCACACCCACCGCAGACGCCGTCGTGGTGGGCGACAGCGGCGGGTTCTCGCCCACTCCCGCGGGAGACCTCCGCATCGTCTGGCTCAATGGTTCTGGAAGCAGCCTGATCGCCCCGCTCGTCTACAACTACGACGGGGAGTTCTTCCCCAACGGAGATCTGCTGGTCTCGGCCGCAGCCAACGGCTTTGGCATGGGGACCGACCTGTTCCGCGTGAACATCACGACCGGGGCACTGCAATCGCTCGGTCACTTCGACGGTCCCTCGGGGCCTGTCGCGGTCGGTCGCGGCGGGGACATCTTCTATGGCACCCAGCAGGACTTCTCGCTGCCGAGCACGCCCCAGAGCATCCTGCGCTGGAGTGCGGCGCTCGTCGCATCGGGAACGCCGCTCTCGGCCGCCAATGCCTCCGTCTTCGTCGCCGGACTGACGGGATCGACGGCGCTCGAATTCGAGCCCGGCCGAGAGCGCCTGTACTACTCCGAAAACAACTTCGGGACCGGCAGCTTCCGCATCCTGCGAGTCCGGCCGGGCGCCGCATCGCTGCCGTTGCTCGTCGCCGACAACTGGATCAGCACCTTGCGCTTCGAACGCCTCGGCGACGGGACCTTCGACGCCTACCAGCCGGGCGACGGACTGCGCCTCGCGTACACGACCACCGACTTCGTCTCGATCGATGAGCTCGTGTGCTTCGCTCCCGCGCGGCCCGAGCTGACGATCTCAGGCACGGGCCTCGTCGGCACGGGGCCAGTGCTGTTCACGCTGAGCGGCGGGGTGCCCAACGGCAGCGCGCTCCTCACCTACTGCTCGCAGACCAGCCTGTTTCCGCAGGAATCGAGCTACCAACTGCCGAACTTCCTGCTGCGCACGCCCTTTGCGCTTGCGTCGATCGTGCGCATGCCGTTCCTGGTGCCGACCGACGCCAACGGCGCCGCGTCGCTCACGCTGTGGAATCCGGGCGGCCTCGAAGGGCAGTTCGGCTGGCAGTTCCTCGTGGGCCGCTCCAATGGATCGTTGATCGGCGCGAGCGACGCCGAGCAGTTCTAGCGAGCGCTCCCTGCTGCGCATTCGCAGGCCGCGCGAACCTTGGCGTCGCGCGGCCTGCGCTCGTTCAGGCGACCGTTCGCAGCGCCTTCATCCACGGCAACGCCGTTCGCAGGCGCGGCTCGAGCCCGTCCGAAAGCGTGCTCGCCTGCTGCGAGCAGCTCGCGCAGGCTCCGCGCATGCGGACATGGATCGTGCCATCGTCCAGGACGCGCACCAGCTCGATGCGCCCGCCGTCGAGTTCGACGAGCGGCGCGAGCTCGGCCAGCACGCCCTGCACGGCCGCGACACGCTGGGGATCGCCTTCCGGCGCGCGTCCCTGCCCCAGCGCCCGCGCGAGCCACTCACGGACGCCCATCGGAGCGCTCCGCGAGCCAGTTCGCCGGCAGGTCGAGCCGCCAGCCCGCTCCATCCGCCGCGAGCCGCGCGCCGCGGCCGGCGCAGTCGCAAGCATCGAACGCGGCCTGCGCACCGCGCCAGTCGGCGCGCGAGAGTCGCAGGCACCAGCGTTCCGTGTCGCGCTCGAGGGTGAGCGCGAAGCTGCCGTCGAGGCTCGCGCAGGACTCCCACACCAGCGCGGCGAGCTCGAGGCACAGGACGGCCGTCCGAGGACTGCCCGCCGCCAGCGTCATGGTCGGGAGCGCCGCGGGAAGCGAGAGTTCCTTGCGCTCGCGACGCAGCGTCTCGGCGAGCAGGCGCAGGATGGCCTTGAGGCCGTCGCGCTCCTCGCGCGCGAGCAACAGGTCCGTGCCGAGCGAGCGGGCGAGCAGTCCGAGCAACCAGCCCTGTTCCTCGGCGGCGCGCGAGGCGTGGGCGAGGTCCGGCCCGGCCGACGCGAGCACCTCCTCGTCGGGGTCGGAGAGCACCGAGCGCAGCACCACCAGCAGCTGCGTCGTGTTGTTGATGCGGTGTACCAAGGCCGACAGCAACGCCGCCGCGAGCCGCGGATTGCACACCAGCGGAGCGCTCATGCCCGCACCGCCCCGAGGAAAAATCTGGGGAGAAATCCGAGGAGAAAGGGGGGTGCCGAGAAAGGGAATCGAACCCTTACTCCCGTGAGGGAAACGGATTTTGAATCCGTCGCGTCTGCCAGTTCCGCCATCCCGGCCCAGTTCCTTCGAGCTGCCAAGGATGACGCGCCGCTCGCGATTCGTCCACAGTGGCTTGGGCGCTACCCTCGCTCGAGCGCGAGACCGAGTCCGCGCCCGACGCCCTGCACGACCGCGGCATGACGCAGCGCAGCGAGGATGCCGGGACCGAAGGCCTCGGGACCGTGCATGTCGTGCGCGATCCGCAGCACCTCGCCGCGCGCGCCGAGCAGCACGCCTTGGTGCGCGTACATCCCCGGCAGCCGCAGCGAGTGGATCGGCACTCCCTGCTGGATCTCGCCGCGCGCCGCGTGGGAGGGCGTCGCGGGCCGGAAGGCGTCCGCGCCCCGGAGCGCGCGCTCCTCGGCCATGAGGCGCGCCGTCTCGGCCGCGGTACCCGAGGGCGCATCGGCCTTGCGCTCGTGGTGAGACTCGACGATCTCCGCCGCCGCGAACCACGGAGCCGCCTCGGCGGCGAAGCGCTGCAGCAGCCACGCGCCCACGCTGAAGTTCGGCACCACGAGGCCGCCCGAGCCCAGCTCGCGCGCGCGCCGATCGAGCGCTTCGTTCTCGGCCACGGTCACTCCCGATGTGCCGACCACGACGCGCAGGCCGCGCTCTAGCAGCGCCTCCGCGTGCCCTGCTCCCTGCCCCGCGCGCGTGACCTCGAGAGCCACGACCGCACCGCAGTCGCGCGCGAGCGAGCGCCAGTCGCTGTCGCTCCCCCACTCGGCCACCAGCTCGAAGCCCGGGCTGCGCCGCAAGAGCTCGCACGCGAAGGAACCCAGCCGCCCGCGGGCGCCGAGCACCGCGACGCGCAGCGCCGTCACCGCGCCCCCGCCGCGCGACGCAGCGCCGACTCGAGGATGCGCACGCACAGCGCCGTGTAGTCGATGCCTTCGTAGGCGGCTTCCTGAGGCAGCAGCGAGCGCTCGGTGAAGCCCGGCAGCGTGTTGACCTCGAGCATCACGGGCTCGAGCTCCTCCCCGCCCGCGCTGGGCACGATGAAGTCGATGCGTGCGTAGCCCTCGCAGCCCGCGCGCGCGAACACGCGCTCGGCGGCGGAACGGATGCGCGCAAGGCTGCGCTCCCCCACCGACTGCGGCGGGCAGAGCTCGTGTGCGCCGTCGGCGGAGTACTTCTCGGCGTAGTCGAACCACTCGCCTTTCGCCGGACGAATCTCGATCGGCATCAGCGCGCGCGGACGCTCCCCGCGGTCCCC
>VGYZ01000101.1 GCA_016872795.1 Planctomycetota bacterium | reverse complement strand
GGTCAGCGGGTCGCGCTCGAGGCGGTAGTTGACGCCGTCCGACGCGAGTTCGGAGGCGATCACGAAGTCGCGCAGCAGCTCGGTGGTCGAGTCGTTGGCATACACGTCGACCAGTCGACCCCAGTACGACTCGATCAGCCGCAGGGCCACCGTGGAGCCGCCCGAGTTGCTCTCCACGAGGAAGGAACGGCCGCTGGCGGGGTTGGAGAGCAGCGTGCCTTCGGGAGTACCCGAACCGCTCTGGCCGCCGCCGCTGCCGCTGCAGGCGGACAGCGCGAGGGCGCAGGCGGCGAGCGGGAGGCCGAGGCGGCCGCGAGCGACGGTCCGCAGGGAACTACGCGGAGCGACGGAGGTCGGCGCGGGGCTCGTACCCAGACGCTGGTAGGGCTTCATCGAGGGTTCCATGGGGAGCGGCGCGGGCAAGGGAACGGGAGGGACGCGGAGGCGCTCCCACCCGAACCGCGACGCGTGCGAGGTGAGTCGATGGGGCGCGGATGATATAGAGGGCAGGGCAAAGGTTGTTCCAGCGAGCACCTTTTTTTGGATGCCGGTCGGACGCGCGGCCCGCGCCCTTGTAGCGGGCCCGACGCGATTCTGGAAGCCCGTCCGGCATACCGTCCATGCACAGGGTCGCGTCCATGCACAGGGTCGCGTCCACGCACAGACTCTCCTCGAGCATCCGCCTCGGCTCGCCGGAAGCGGTGGTCCGCGACGGCGCGCGGGTCTAGGGCGCACCGCCCCGTCGCCGACCCGGTCACGGGGCTCGCACGGCGGTCAGGACTGGGTTCGTGGCTCATGGGGCGCTGGAGCAGGTACAAGACCTGTGCAGGCCGCACCAACAAAGGGCGTGCCGCCCGCGCGGGCTCACACGGCGAGCCGTGTCCGGCGCTGCAAATACTTGTCAATAAATGACTTAGATATCGGCGCCCAGCCCGAGCCGGCGACCCGACCGGACCTTGGGCATTCACGGGGGCGCAGCTTCGGTGCCGCCAGCTGTGCGCAATCGCACACTCGCGTTCAGCGGGCGCGCGACTCGACCGCGCCACGCCGGAAGCCCTGAGCGAGGGCGTGGGCTTCGCTGTGGCACAGCACGAGGTGCTCGGGTCGGATCTTGCGTGCCTCGACGCTCTCGCGCTCGAAGAACAGTCCCGAGTTCGCCGACCCCACCACCGGAGCCTGCAGCTCCTGCGAGCAGAACCCGCAGTACGCGCGCACCGGGAAGCGCGAGGCGAGCCGGAAGAGCGGCTTCACATGGCGCGTCTCCGTCCTCGAGATGCAGGTCGGGTTGGTGCAGGGGTTTTCGCCCATGCGCTGGGTGTAAAAGCGCTCTTCACCCGTGCGCGCGGGTGTCTTGAGGTCGATCCGACCGAGCAGGAAGGCCAAGATCGCCATGCGGATCGGCACCCCGCGCGCCGCCTGCTTGAAGTAGATGCTGCGCGGATCGGCGTCGAGCTCGGGCTGGATCTCGTCGCGGCGCGGCAGCGGATGCATGACCACCGCGTCCTTCAGCGACGCGGCCTTCATCTGCCGCGGCCCGAGCTGCTGGTACTTGGCGATCGGCAGGTCCTTGTCCGTGAAGCGCTCGGTCTGGGGGCGCGTCATGTAGAGCGCGTCGACGCGCTCGACCGCCAGCCCCTTGCTCGCGTCCGTGAACAGGCTCAGTTGGTGCGGCTTCTGCGGCGTGAGGTACATCGCATCGCAGGCCTCGGCGAGCTCGCCCAGCCGCGATGTGTCGGCGCGCACGGGCTCGACGCCGAATTCCTCGCGCAGGCGCTGCATCACATAGGCCGGCAGCTCGAAGCCCGGCTGGGGCGTGCACACGATGTTCGCGCCGAAGCGCGCGAGCGCGTACACGAAGGAATGGATCGTGCGGCTGTAGCGCAGGTCGCCGGCGAGCACGACATGGATGCCGTCGATCCGGCCGCGCTCTTCCCACAGGTTGTAGAGGTCGCACAGGGTCTGGGTCGGATGCTCGTGGGAGCCGTCGCCCGCGTTGACCACCGGGATCGGCGAATACTGCGCCGCGAGCCGCGCCGCGCCTTCGCTGGCGTGGCGCAGCACGATCACATCCGCATAGGCCCCGCCGACGACGCGCACCGTATCGGCGAGCGACTCGCCCTTCGACGCGGAGGTCGACTTCATGTCGGCGGCCGTGAGCACGCCGCCGCCCAGGCGCAGCATGGCCGACTCGAACGACAGGCGCGTGCGCGTCGAGGGCTCGTAGAACAGGCTGGCCGAGATCAGCCCCGGGCACAGGTGCGCGAAGGCGCGCGGATCGGCGGCGAAGGCGCGCGCGTGCTCGAACAGGGCGCGGATCTCGGCCAGCGAGAGGTCGTCGATCGAAACGAGGTGTCGGGGGTCGGCCATGGACGAGCCGCGCACTCCGCCGGGCGTGGCGGAAGTCATCCTGCGCTCCGAAGGCGGAAGGTTAGGGATTGGGAGCGCGCCGATCAACGCGCGGGAGCGCGCAGGGCGCGCAGACACTCGAGCGCGCGCTCGCGCCGGCCTTGCTCCAGCTCCGCCTGCGCGCGCGCGAGGGTCGCGCGCTCCCCACCGTCGAGCGCGACCAGCGCGCCCGGCTGCCAGGGGTCTTCCGGCACCATGAGCGCCTCGCGCAGGCGCGCGGCGACGAGCGCGCGCGCGGCCTCCGGCGCGGCGCGGGCCGAGAGCGAGTGCGGCGACGGCACGCCGCCCAAGTCCGCGCGCGATTGCAGCACGATCCAGCGGCCGTCGCGCTCCACGGGCGGCGGCACCGGCCTGTCGACGGGCGAGAGCCACAGCACGAGATCCGCCGCGGCGCGCAGGCGCTGCCCGAGGCGCTGGCCCTCGCGCTCTAGATCGTCGGCCTCGCTCGCGCGCTCGCCGGCCGTGTCCACGAGTTCGAACGCATAGTGCCCGAGCATCACCCGCTCGACGACCGCGTCGCGCGTCGTGCCCGCTCGCTCGCTCACGATCACGCGCTCGCCGCCGTGGAGCACATTGAACAAGGTCGACTTGCCCGCGTTGACGGGGCCGGCGAGCACCACGCGCGCGGGCTCGAGCGCCGTGCGCGCCCACGCGCTGCGCGCGCGCAACGCGGAAAGTTCGCGCGCAAGTTGCGCCTCGGTGCAGGACTCCATGCGCGCGCACGCGCGCTCGAGCGCACCCTCGAGCTGGTCGAGCACGATGCGCGCCGCGCGCTCGCACGCTGCCTCCGCGAGCCGTCGCTCGAGGCTCCCGCGATCCTCGGGCGGCTCGCTACATCCAAACAGCTCCAGCAAGCGTCGCACGAGCGGTCGACTGCCGTGCACATGCAGCTCGGCGCGCTCCTCGCTCTCGCACCACGCCAGCGCCTCGTCGAGTTCCAGTCCCTCCGCGCGCGGACGCACGAGCGATAGCGCGCCGACGGGCAGAGCCGTCGCGCACGCGGCCTCGAGCACGGCGCGCGCGCGCGCGCCGCGCAGCTCGATCACGCTCACGCCTCCGGCAGCGCGGGCCGTGAGTTCGCGCGCGACCAACTCACTCATCGCCGCAGTCCGTGCCTGCGCGCCGGCGCAGCTTCGTCGAGCAGCGCGGCCAACAGGCCCAAGTGCACGAGCTCCGGCTCGTGGCGCACCTCGCCTGGGAACAGCGCCGGCTCGAGCAGGAGCTGCGCCGCGCCGCCGGACAGGACGATGCTCGCGTCGCCGCCGAGCGCGTGCGCGATGCGGCGGCTGAGTTCGAGCACGGCACCGCGGAAGCCGTGCAGCACTCCGCTCCGCAGCGCCGAGGGCGTGTCCACGCCGAGCGCGCTCACCGCGCCATCGACCCGCACGAGCGGCAAGCGCGCCGTGAACTGGTGCAGCGAGCGCGCGAGCAGCGCGGGCCCGGGCGCGATCGCTCCGCCGAGGAAGCACGGCGCCGGCGCGGCGGCGAGCGCATCGACCGTGACGGCCGTGCCCGCGTCGATCACGACGCAGCTCGAGCCCGTGAGCTCCCACGCTCCGCGCGCGGCGAACAGGCGATCGCGTCCGACCGTGTCGGGCGTGCGCGTGAGGTTCTCGACCCCCGGCGCGAGCTCGCGACGCACTTCGATGCCGGCCGCGGCGAACTCGGCCACCACGCGCTCCTCGAGTCCCGGCGCGGCCACGCAAGCGAGCGCCGCACACTCCGCCTTGCCTGCCGCAATCCAGTCGCGCAGCTCGCGCTCGAAGCGCGCGTCGGCGTGCGCGAGCGTCGCCGCGCTCGCAAGCCGCAGGCGACCCGCTCCCTCGAGCTCCCAGCGCCGCAGCTTCAGCGCGCTGTTGCCGAGATCGAGCGTGCAGAGCTGGCGCGTCACTTCTTCTTCGGCGAGTAGTAGGTCACGGTGCGAGTCTGGCCCTTGTTCCAGATCTCGACCTCCCACGCGTCGTACTTGTCCTTGTTGTTCTTCACATACACGATCGCCTCTTCCTTGCTGGAGACGGGCTGGCCGTTGATCGACTTGATCACATCACCCTCCTCCACGCCGTGGCGCGCCGCGATCGAGCCGGGCTTGACCTGCTTGATCTCGATGCCGTCGAAGCGCTTGGTCTTCGGGTCGCGGTGGCGATCGATCGAGACCTCGGTGGTCATGATCTCCGCGAAGTTGTCGTTGATCTCCTGCGCGTCCTCGAGGCCGACGCGGTACTTGGTCGGGCTGATCCGCACGGTCTGCGCCTCGGGCGGAGAATCCGGCCGCCGCGAAACGAAGGTCCCCACCGCGCTCGGGCGCGAGACAGGCGCCTGCCCCTCGCCGACATAGGCGTAGTGCTTGGTGAGCGAGAAGGGCGTCGGCGCCACGAGCTCGTTCTCGCGCCCCGCCTCGTTGGTGAAGCGGAACTCGACATTGCCCGGATAGATCGCGGAGATCTCGATCTGGTTCAAGCGGCCATCGAGACGATCGCCCCCGCGCTTCAAGTACGTGCCGTCCGAGTAGGTCGGCACGACGACCATGGCGGTCGACTTGTACTTGAACACGACCTCGCTCGCCGCTGGGTTGGCGCCGTCGTAGCGAATGGCGCGAATTTGGATCAGGTCGCGCACCAGCTCGCGCGGCGAGTCGCTGCCCTTGGGCGCCTCGATCGGCTCGACCGGCTTGTCCGGCGGCGGCCTCCCGCTCCAGTCGAGCTGCTTGAGGCCGCGCTCGACGGCCGAGGCGGCCAGCAAGCTGACCCTTTGCTCGCTGACCTCCGGCACATCGGACAGGACGCTCTGCATGCGGTCGACGGGCACCTGCTTGTTCCACTCCTCGCGCTTGGTGAGCGAGAGCGCGAGGTACATGACCATGCCGGTCCCGAGCAGGCCGGTGACGCTCCAGACGACGAGCTTGTGTTGGGCGGTGTTCATGGGGTTGTTGGAGGGGCGATGCTACTCCTCGGCCCGCAGGGGGTCCAAGACGCGGCGCGAACTCCTCGCCCTCCGGACGACCCGCAGACGGGTTTCTTCCCAGCCGAAGCGGCTAGCCTCGACCTGAGCTGGAGGTGATGCCGCGCAGGGCGAGCACGAGCTCGTCGGGGCGGTCGCTGGCGGCGAGCCCGTCCTCCAAGGTCACCAGCCCCGACTGCACCAACCTGCGCAGGGACTGGTTGAACGAATACAGGCCCGGCGTGGCCGCCTGCTCGATCGTGCGCATGAGCTCCCCGCTCTCGCCCTTCTCGATCAGCTCGCGCACGCGCGGCGTCTGCACGAGCAGCTCGAAGGCCGGCACCATCCCGCGTCCAGCCGCGCGCGGCAAGAGGCGCTGCGACAGCACGCCGGCCAGATTGTCGGACAGTCGCGTGCGCACCTGCCCATGCTGTTCCGCGGGGAAGAACCCGAGGATGCGGTCGATGGTCTGGGCGGCGTTGACCGTGTGCAAGGTCGACAGCACGAGGTGGCCGGTCTCGGCCGCGTCGAGCGCCGCCGTCACGGTCGCACGGTCGCGCATCTCGCCGATCTGGATCACATCCGGGCTCTGGCGCAGCGCATGGCGCAGTCCCTCCTGAAAACTCCCGCAGTCGATGCCGACCTCGCGCTGGCTGATCACGCAGCGCTTCTCGCTGAACAGCACCTCGATCGGATCCTCGAGCGTGATCACGTGCCGATCCATGCTCTGGTTCATCAACTCGACCAGCGCCGCGAGCGTGGTCGACTTGCCCGAGCCGGCGATGCCGGTCACGAGCACCAGTCCGCGGCGACGCTGCGCGATGCGCGCGAGGTCCGCCGTCGGCAGCTCGAGCGCCGCAAGCTCGGGCGCGCTCTCGCTGATGCGTCGCACGACGACCGCGGGCTCCCCCATCTGCTTGTAGGCGTTCAGTCGAAAGCGCCCGAGTCCATCGAGCTGCAGCGCCGCATCGGCCGAGCCGTGCTCGCGCCAGTGCGCCATGCGATCGGCGCCCATCACGCCTTCGAGCACCTCGAGCAGCGCGCCCGCATTCGGAACGCGTCCGGGCAGGAACATGATGCGACCGTCGATGCGCGTCGAGGGCCGACCGCCCGCGCGCAGGATCAAGTCGCTCGCACCCGTCTTGACCATCACGCCGAGCCAAGCCTCGACCTTGTGGCGCGGGCTGAGTGCGTTGAAGCGCGAGGCCTCGGCACCGTCGACCGGTGCGGGCTCGCTCGCGCGCACGGACTCCGCGTTCGGACCCGCCGCCGGCAGCGGCGCCGCGGGTGCCGCCGCACCCTCCGGCCGCAGCGCAATGCTGCGCGTCGCGGGCGTCGGCTCGGCCGCGGCCCGACTCGCGCGCTGCTCCCAAGGCGGCGCCTCCCAGCCCGGACTGGCGGGGCGAGACGCAGGACGAGGGTCGGGGCCTTGGGAGTTGGGCGGCTGGGTGCTCACGGGTGGCGCGGGTGCGCGCCTGCCCACAAGCGGCACAGGGAGCCCCGTGTCCCGCCAGATCGACCTAGGTCGGTGCCAACCTTGAGCGGTGCCTGGGGCGAGCGTCCGCCGGCGCCGCTAGCCCGCGTCAGCGGCGCGCCAAGACATGGGCCGCGCGCAGCACCTCGTCGAGCCCCGTGCCGAGTACCGCCGACAGGCGCAGGACGCGCGATGTGTCGCCGCCGCCGACGCGCGCCCCCGCGATGCCGCGCTCGAGCGCTTCCGCGCGCGCCAACGCCTCCTCGTCCTCGCACTTGCTCGCCACGACGAGGCGCGGTTTCTCGTAGAGCTCCGGGCTCGAGCGCGCGAGCTCGGTGTCGACCACGCGCCAGCTCTCCAGCGGATCACCGCCGAGCTCCGGCGAGACATCGACCAAGTGCAGCAGCACCTTGCAGCGCTCGACATGCTTGAGGAACTGGTGCCCGAGGCCCTTGCCCTCGCTGGCGCCCTCGATCAGTCCCGGCAGGTCGGCAACGACGAGCGTGTCGAAGTCGCCGACGCGCGCGATGCCGACATTGGGCGAGAGCGTCGTGAACGGATAGTCCGCGATCTTCGGCGTCGCGGCCGTGATGCGCGAGAGCAGCGTCGACTTGCCGGCGTTGGGCAGACCGACCAGACCGACCTCGGCGAACAGCTTGAGCTCCAGCCGCACCTCGCGCACCTCGCCGTCCTTGCCCTTGGTCGCGATGCGCGGCGCCTGCCGCACGGCGTTGGCGAAGTGCGGATTGCCCAGACCGCCGTCGCCGCCCTGAGCCACCACGAGGCTCTCGCCCAGTGTCTTCAGATCGCGCAGCAAGTTGCCGTGCTCGACCTCGAACACCTGCGTTCCGACGGGGACCTCGAGCACGAGATCTTGGGCGTCGCGTCCGGCCTTGTTCTTCGTGCCACCCGGCTCGCCGTCGCGCGCCGCGTACTTCAGCCTGCGACCGAGATCGAGCAGCGAGTTGACGTGCTCGCTGGTCTTGAGCACCACGCTGCCGCCGCGTCCGCCGTCACCGCCGTCGGGACCACCCTTGGCCACGAACTTCTCGCGGTAGAACGACACCAAGCCGTCGCCGCCCTTGCCGGCCTGCACATGGATCACGGCTTCGTCGCGGAACATGGGTTCGAGCTCGTCGTGGAGTGGAGCGGAAGACTGCCGGCGCTCCGGGGACGACCGCGGCGGCCGAGCCCCGCATCGGGACCCGCCGCCGCCGGTACGAAGCGCGCGCGTGCGCTAGTTCGCCGCGGGCTCGACCACCACGCGGCGCTGCGTGGCGAAACGAACCGTGCCGTCGACGAGCGCGAACAGCGTGTAGTCGCTGCCCATGCCGACATTGCGACCGGGGTGGAACTTCGTCCCGCACTGGCGGACGATGATCGAGCCCGCCCTGACCGTCTGGCCACCGTAGACCTTCACGCCACGGAACTGCGGGTTGGAGTCGCGACCGTTGCGGGTGGAACCTTGACCCTTCTTGTGTGCCATGTCGTTCAGCCCTCGATGTTCTGGATCTTGACCCGGACGTAGGCCTGACGGTGGCCGCGCTTCTTGCGCACATTCTTGCGGCGCTTGAAGCGGAAGGCGATGACCTTGTCGCCCTTGACCTCGCCGACCACCTCGCCCGTGACCTTGGCGCCCGCGACAAAGGGCTTGCCGATTCGGACCGAGCCCTCGTTGCCGAGGAGTGCCACCGAGTCGAAGGTGATCTTGGAACCCGGGGTCGCCTCGAGGCCGAGATCACACAGGATCTCGTCCCCGCTACGGACGGTGAATTGGCGCGTTCTGTCGCTGATGACGGCGTACACGAGAGAGCTCCGCTGACTGAAGGGCGGGAGAGAGTAGCGCCCGCGACCCGCCCCGTAAAGCCCCCAGCCCAGCTTGGACCTCCCCGCCACCGCCGATCCGCCGTCTCGACGGGCGCAGCGCCCTGCCAGGCGTCCCGACAGGGTCGCGAAACCGGCCCGAGAGCCGGGGTTAGGCAGTCAAGCGCCCGCCCTCCAAGCGCGACGGCCACCGAGGCAACCTCGGCGGCCGTCGCGGAAACGGTCCCTGCGGGTGCGCCCCGCAGCTTCCCTAGCGCTTGCGACGCCCGCCGGGCCGCACTTCGCGGCCGTCGGCGCGCAGGTAGCGCAGCACCGAGTCGTCGATCTGATCGCCGACCGACACGAGCTCGATCTCCTTCTCGTGCTTGAGCATCAGGTCGCGCAGAAGCTGGTTGTAGTTGCGCTTGAGGTACTCCGCGACCTCGGGCTGCGTGCGGACCTCCACCTTGCTGAAGCCCTTGAGCACCAGCGCCGAGCCGAGCCGCCGCAGGATCGCGCCCGTGCGCGATTCCACCGTGCGCAGGCGGCCCGAGCCGCGGCAGCGCTGGCAGTTGTGGAACAGCATCTTGGAGAGGCCGGGGCCGAGCCGCTGGCGCGTCAGCTCGAGCAGGCCGAACTGCGAGATGCGCCCGAGCTTCGAGCGCGCGCGGTCGCTCGCCATGGCGTCGCGCAGGGCGTTCTCCACCTTCTTGCGCGAGCCCGAGCGGAGCATGTCGATGAAGTCGCACACGATGATGCCGCCGAGGTCGCGCAGGCGGATCTGACGCGCGATTTCCTTGACGGCGTCGAGGTTCGTGCGCAGAGCCACATCTTCGAAGTCGAAGCCATCGCTGCGCGTCTTGCCCGAGTTCACATCGATCGCGACCAGCGCCTCGGCTTGATCGAACACGATCGAGCCGCCCGAGGGCAGGTCGAGGCGGCGCGAGAAGATGCGCTCGAAGTCCTGCTCCACGCTGTGCTGATGGAACAGCGGCTTGGGACCCTGATGCATCTGCACGCGGTCCACCATCTCGGGGATCAGCTTCTGCATGAACTCGCGCACGCGGTTGTAGACCTTCTCGTCGTCGACGATCACCGCTTCGGTGTGGTCGTTGAAGAGGTCGCGGATGGTGCGAATGGCGACATCCGACTCTTCGTAGAGCGGCGAGGGCCCGCGGCCGAGCTGCAGGCGCTTGCCGAAGCTGTCCCACAGGAGCATCAGGTAGTCGAGGTCGCGCTTGAGGTCGTCCTTGGTGCAGCCCGTGCCAGCGGTGCGCACGATCACGCCCATGCCGGCGGGAATCTCGAGGCTCTCGAGGATGCGCTTGAGACGGCGACGTTCCCTCTCGTCCTCGATCTTGCGGCTGACGCCCGTGCGCGACATCGACGGCATGAGCACGAGGTAGCGGCCCGGAATCGAGATGTAGGTGGTCAGCGTCGGGCCCTTGTCGCCGATCGCGTCCTTGGTGATCTGCACCACCACCGACTGGCCCTTCTGGAGCAGCTCGGTGATCGGGTGGCGCGGCCGACCGCGGGTGCGACCGCCGCCCTGCTTGCCGCCGCGCTCGTCGCGCCGACGGTTGCGACCCGCCTGCTTCCCCTGCGCGGGCCGGCCCGCTCCGCGCCCGCGGGCGCGCTCGTCGGCCTCGAGCCCCGCGAGCTGCTCGGACTCCGGCGCGAGCTCGGCCAGACCGGCCGAGTGGCCATCTTCGCCGAGCGTCGACTCTTCGCCTTCGAGGGCGAAGGCGAGGTCCATCGCCGGCTCCTCGGGCGGGGCCGAGATCAGGTGCTCGGACGGCGCGGAGGCCTCGAGCGAACCGACCTCGACCATCTCGTCCTGCTCGTGGTCGTGCTCGTGGTCCTGCTCGTGGTCCTGCTCGTGGTCGTGCTCGTGGTCGTGCTCGTGGTCGTGCTCGTGGTCGTGAACCTCGAGCTGCGCCTGCTCGTCGTGCTGCGCGCCATGCTCGTGAGCGGCATGGCCATGGTGGTCGTCGTGGCGCTCGTGCGCGGCCTCCGCGGGATGGGCGTCGGACAGGTCGACGCCGATGTGCGGCTGGCTCGACTTGTCGTCCCACTCGTCGGGATCGATCTTGTGGGTCAGGAGCTTGTCGAGGCTCCAGTCCTTGTCGCCATAGGCCGCGAGTACATCGGATGTGTGCAGGAAGCCGTTGCGGCCCTCACCAAAGTCGATGAACGCCGCGCCGATCGCCGGCTCGAGGTTCACGACCTTGCCGCGATAGATGTCGTTGACGAGCGTCTCGTGCCGCCGCACATGCATCTGGAAGTCCACGATGCGGCCGTCCTCGACCACCGCCACGCGCGTTTCCTCGCGGTCCAGGGCGTTGACGAGGATGATGTTGGGCTTGCCGGGGCGCGGCGCGCGCACCTCTTGCTTGGGCTCGCGCGCTTCCTTGGGCCTGTCCGCGCGCTCGCGGCGGCCGACGCGCGCCGCGGCCGGTTCGGCCTCGGCGACCTCGGCCTGCGACGGCTCGGGAAACTCGTCCTCCTCGCCCGGAATCAGCTCGACGCCCACGGGGCCCTGCTGGCCCTCGCGGTTGCGTCCGCGACCGCGGCGGCGGCGACGACCCATCTCGCGTCCCTCGGGTCCGGCGCCGTCCGCCGCGGCCTCTGGCGCTCGGGCCGCAAAGCGGGCCGCGACGGCCGGCGCCCGTTCACCCGCGGGTGCGCCGTTCGATGCGGGTCCTTCGCGACGTCCACCGCGGCCGCGACGAGCGCGGCGACCACGGCGGCCACGGCCGCCTTCGCCCTCGGCGGGGCCGGCGGGAGCCGCGAGGAACGGCACATCGTCGAAGGACGGATCGTGCGACCGGCCTTCGCTCGCCCCCTCGAGCGAGCCCGCGTCGCCCGCCTGCACCTCCTGGGAGCCCCCATCGCTCGCGGTCGGCGTTCCCTGCGAACCTTGGTCCACGGCGCCCATGGCCGTGGGGTCGCCAGCGCTCGCGAGTCTGGCGCGACGACGGCCACGGCCGCCGCGGCGACCACGGCGGCGACGACCGCGCCGCTCACCGTCTTCGGACGACGCGCCCTCGCGGACCTCTTCGTACTCGCCGAGCTCGGGCAGCTCGCTGTCGGTGTCTTCGGTGGACTCAGCGTTGCGGAGCGACTCGGGCTCGCCCGCTGCGGCGTGCGCAGCGGCGGAGAGCCGCTCCGCGGTCGGGCTCGCCTCGTCGTCGTCGGCTCGTGTCGTCGAGGCATCCTCCGCAG
>VGYZ01000100.1 GCA_016872795.1 Planctomycetota bacterium | reverse complement strand
CAAGAACGCGTCGTGCGCCGCGAGAGCGACATGGCGGCGCAGCGCGCGACGCTCGATCGCATCCACCGCGCAACCGCCGAGCAGCACCTGCCCCGCCTGTGGCTGGACAAAACCGAGCAACAGATCGGCCAGCGTGGATTTCCCGGCGCCGCTGGGTCCGATCAACGCGACATTGGCGCCCGCTCCGATGCGCAGCGAGGCACAGTCGAAGAGCGGCTGACCATCGGGGTGGCAGAAGCTCACCTGCCGTAGCTCGACATCGGCGCCGAGCGCGAGACCCGTGTCGCGCGTTGCGTCTCGCTTCGATTCGACACGCTCCTGGTCCTCGCTCACGAAATCCACGACGCGTTCGAGTGCGACGCGCACATCGACGAGGCGCACCTGCAGGTCAGCGACTGCGGTCAGCGGGCCGAAGGCCATGCCGACATACATCGAGAGTGCGAACAACTCGCCGAGCTCGAGCTCGCCGCGCGCCGCCCGCAGGCCTCCGATGGCGAACACGATGGCCGTCGAGAGACCGAACAAGACACGCGGCACGCCGCTGGCCAAGGCGCTGGTCCGTTGGAACGCGAGCGAGCGGCGCAACAACTCGTGCGCGCGAGACAGGAATCCGAGCACCTCGCCGCGCTCGCGGCCAAAGCTGCGCACCGTGCGCTGTCCAAGGATGGTCTGCGTCACGGCGCTGGACAGTTGTCCGGTTCGCTCGCGCATTTCGCGCGCTCGCGCGTCGAGCCGCGGTCGCAGCAAGCGGGCAAACAACACGGCGATCGGCAACGGTGCGAGCGACAGCACGAACAGCTGCGGCGCGTACCACAAGCCCAAGGCGATCACTCCCGCGAGCGTCAGCACATTGGTCACAAGCGCCGGCAGCGCGGCCGTCGCGAACTCCTGAAGCACGCTCAAGTCGCGCTGGAAACGCGTCGTGAATTCGCCGAAGGTTGCGCTGCTGTACTCGGGCCAGGGCACGCGCTGCACCTGTTCGAGGAAGCGCGCGCGCAGGCGAACCAGTACCACAGACGAGAGTGCGATGTAGGACTGACCCTGAGTCCAACCAATCCACAGACGCAGCAGCGCAACCCCAAAAAGTGCTGCGGAACCGACCAGAATGGCGCGCTCCGAACGAGCGAGCACGCCGCGGTCGACGATGTACTGCACGATCCAAGGGGCGAGCAAGCCGCACAGCGCCGTCGCGATCAGCAGAAACAACACCAGCGCCGCACGCCAAGGATGCGGGGCAAGAAGCCGAATGGCGAAACGCCAAGGGCTCACGCTCCGTTGTGGAAAACCAAGGGCGTGGCTAGCATCCCAGACCATGTCGAGTTCAGCGGTTGGTTCTACGCGTCTGTCTGCCTTGGCCATCGTATTCGCCAGCTGGGCGTTCTTCGCGATGCTCGCCTGTCGCGCGAAGCCTGCAGCCGAGCACTATAACGCGCCGCAGCCCGAGGCCGGGGCAGCCGCTGCTGCGGAGACTGCTCCCGAGCAAGTTGCGCCGCCGCCCACGGCGCCGAGCGAGGCGCCGGTCGCCGCAGCGCGGAGTGAGCAAAGTGGTGGAGGCAGACGCGGCGACGGAGCAAGCGGCGACGCATCAGAAGAGGCCAAACCTCCCGGAAAAAACGACGAGGCGAAGGATCGCCCCGGGATTCCGGTCACCGATGCGCTCGTGCGCGCCAAGTGCACGGTGTGCCACAACCCGCACGAAGGAGGCAAGCTCTCGCGGATCTCCTACATGCGCAAGACGCCCGAAGCGTGGGAGCTCTCGCTCAAGCGCATGGTGCGTCTGCACCAACTGCAGATCACGCCCGATGAAGCGCGCGCGGTCGTTCGGTATCTGTCCGACAACCATGGCTTGACGCGCAGCGAGGCCGAGTCGGCGATGCATGAGGTCGAGCGCCGCGTGCACTGGTCGGACGCGAAAGAGGACAAGGAGCTGCGCGAGAGCTGCGGCGAATGCCACACGCTGGGACGCGTCGCCTCCGAACGCCGCGATGCCGAAGAGTGGAAGCACCTCAAGGCGACGCACATGGCGTTCTTCCCGCTCGCGCGCGGTCAAGCGTTCCGCGGCGACGGCGATGGTGACAGCGGAATGAGCGTCGACTTCGCGTCGATGACGGAGGCGGAAATCGACGAGTGGCGCGAGCAGCGACGCCGCAATCCGGGCAAGGATCAAGCCGACCGCGTGCTCGAGCGGCTCGCGAAGCAGGGGCCGCTGTTCACTCCCGAGTGGTCGAGCGTGCAGGCCAACTGGCGTCCGGCGCCGATGGAGGGGCTTTGGATCGTCAGCGGCCACGATGTCGGGCGCGGCGACTTGCGGGGGACGCTTGAGGTGGCCGCCCAAGAAGGTGGTGGCTACACGACGCGCTGGCGCCTCAGCTATCAGGATGGCGCAAGCGTTGAACGCACCGGCAAGGCGGTGTTCTACGCCGGGCATTCTTGGCGCGGCCGTTCGCAGGTTTCCTCCGGCACGCAACCGGCCGAGTTGCGCGAGGTCTTGCTGCTCTCCGAGGATTGGCAGTCGATGCGCGGCCGCCTGTTCGCCGGCGAGTACAACGAGCTTGGAATCGATGTCCAGCTCGAACGCGCAGCCAGTGCGCCGCGCGTCGACTGCGCACCGAACGCCGCCTTGCTCGTTCCCGGTGCCGGCCAGACTCTCGATGTGCTCGCGCGCGGGTTGTCGACCGTTCCCGCCGCGGCCGAGTTCTCGCTAGGCCAAGGCGTGAGCGTGAGCGCCGTCGAGCGCGTGGACGGGGAGCGCCTACGTCTGACTGTCGACATCGCGCCCGGTGCGCGTCAGGGCACGCGTGTGCTGACCTTCGGTGTGCAGCGCGCACCGACTCAAGTCGTGGTTCACGACACGATCGACTACATCAAGATCACGCCCGAGAAGGGGCTTGCGCGCGTCGGCGGAAAGATGCGGCCGCCCCAGTTCGAGCGCTTCGAAGCGCTCGGCATGAACCGCGGCGCGGACGGCGAGCTCTACACCGCGGACGACTTCTTCGTGAAGTTCGTTCCCGCGCGCTGGAGCCTCGAAGAATTCCCGGTGCGCGAGGACGACGACGATGTCAGGTTCGTCGGTGCCATCGATGCGGAAAGCGGCGCGTTCACCCCGGGGCTCGACGGTCCCAATCCGGCGCGCAAGTGGTCGACCAACAATGTCGGCGAGGTCTACATCCGCGCGCGCGTCACCTTGAGTACGCCGCAGATTCCCGCGCCGCCCAAGAAGGACAAGAAGAGCAAGCCCGACACCGCCTTGCCGACGCCGCCGGCGGGTCCGTTTGAAATGGTCGAGAAGGAGTTCACCGCGCGCGCCCCGCTGCTGGTGATGGTTCCCATCTATGTCGACTGGGATCGCTATGTGTGGGACCAGCGATGATCTACCGCGCTGCCATCCACAGAACATTCGAAGCAGGCGGCCAGACATTCGCCTATTCGGCGGCGTCTGGAGCCGTCGTGGCCTTGGACGAAACGTCGCAGACAGTGCTGAAGCGCTGCGCCACTCCGGACGGCGTGGACCACCCTCGCTGGCTCGACTGGGCGCCTGAAGAGGCACGCCATACGCAGCGCGAGGCGTTCGAAGAGCTGGTCGGGATGGGACTCGTTCGCTCGGAGTTCGAGCCCGCGCTGACCGCGGATCCGCTGCCCGAGAGCGCGTTTCCGTTGCAGACGCTGGTGCTCAATGTCACCAACAAGTGCAACCTGTCGTGCTCGTACTGCTACGAGTTCGGCCAGGACCGCTTGAGCGATTCCACGCGTGCGCGTGCTCCGCGCATGAGCGACGAGACGGCCCGGGCGTCGCTCGACATGCTGTTCGAGAGGTCCGGGCGCTCGCGTGATCTGACGGTCACGTTCTTCGGCGGCGAGACGCTGCTCAACCTCGACACGATCCGCGCCTCGGTCGACTACTCCGAGCGCCGTGGGCGCGAGACGGGCAAGCGCGTGTCCTTCGCGCTCACCACCAACGCCACGTTGCTCGACGAAGCGACGATCGCATTCCTCGTCGAGCATCGTTTCGGCGTGAACATCTCGATCGACGGAGCCCAGAGCGACCACGATCGGCACCGCACCTTCAAGAGCGGCAAGGGCAGCTACGCCGTGGTGTTGCCGCGCATCCGCGCGCTTCTCGCGGCCATGCGCGGGCGCGGCGGTCGACCGGTGGGCGCGCGCGTGACTCTGACACGCGGGATGGCCGACCTCGCCGAGACATACCGCCACTTGCACGACGAGGTGGGCTTCGAGAGCGTCGGCTTCGCGCCCGTGACGAGCAGCTCGGAGCGCGAGTTCGCGTTGCCCGCCGAGGAGATGGACCGGCTGTTGCGCGGTTTCACGGCGCTTGCTGAGGAGTACGTCGCTGCGGCGATCGAGGATCGCCAGCACGGCTTCTCCAACCTTCACGATCTGCTCGGCGAACTGCACCGCGGCGTGAGCAAGGCTCATCCCTGCGGCGCCGCGCTCGGGCTCGTCGGCGTGTCGACCGAAGGCCAGATCTCCCCGTGCCATCGCTTCGTCGAATCGGACGCGCATGTGATGGGCGATGTCAAGACCGGCATCGACGAGAAGCTCCGCGCCGAGTTCTTGCGCGCAGGCCATGTCGCGCAAAAGATCCCCTGCCACAGCTGCTTCGCGCGTCCGCACTGCGCGGGCGGCTGCTACCACGAAGCGCATGTGCGCTACGGCGACGCCGGCAGTCCCAACCTGCACGCCTGCGACTGGATCCGCGCGTGGACCGCACTCGGACTCGAGTGCTACGCGCGCATCTGGCTCGCCAATCCTGGATACCTCGACCGCTTCGAAGAGCGGCCGAAACTCGCCGTTCGTCCGAGTTTGGAGACCCCAGCATGAACCACCTTCGCCCCATCAACCGCAAGGCCGCCGCGCTCGCGCAGGCGCGGCTCGACCAACCCGGCGCCGCCCGCGTGCTCATGTTGGTCGACACGCCGTACGGCTGCAGCACGGTGTTCGCTCCGGGTTGGGAGGTGGACTCGTCGGGCGGCACCTACGGCCTCTGCCAGCCGATCGAGCGCGATCTCTACGACTGCTATCACTCGTGCTACTGGCCGGCGCAGGTGCCGGACTCGCTCACGAACTTCCCGAGCTGGACCAAGACGTGCGGCTCTCCGGTTCAGGACTGGTCGCAGGTCGACCTGGTGTTCCCGTGAGCGCGCTCGCAGTCGCGCTGCTGTGGTTCGCGGCGCCAGCTCAGGACGCGCCCGCCACGGCTGCGCCCCAAGAGCGTGCCGACGCCGCGGCTTCCGAGCGCGAAGCGCCGCAGAAGATCGTGCGCGCCGAGAGCGGCAAGACCTGGTTCGTGATGCGCATGTGGCCCGGCAAGGTCGTCAAGTTCGATCCGGTGACCGACGAAGTCGTGGGTGTGTTCGACTCCGGCCATGGCTCGGGCTGGATGACGCAGCCGACGCACGACCGGCGCTCGATCCTGCACCTGACCCGCCAGCGCACGCTGGTGCAGGTGATCGACCTCGAGACGATGACGCTCAAGGACACCTTCCCGTTCGATGAATACGGCCACATCGTGCGCGTGCAGGGCGTGCGCGAGCTGCCGGGCGGCCAGCGCTGGTATGTGCAGGTCGAGCGAATCGAGCGCAAGACGGACACCTATGTCGTCCCCAACGAATACGAGTGGCTCGAATACGACCTCGCGGAGCGCGAGATCGTGACGCGCATGAAAGAGTTGCCCAAGGCGATTCGGCGCGGCGCGCGGCTGAGTCCCGATGGAACTCAGTGGCATGTGTTCGACAGCGACTTGAAGATCGTCGACCCCGTGAGCCTGGAAGAGGTCGGCAAGATCGAACTTGCGAAGCCCATGGCGCCGGGCATGGGGGCCATCTCGATCCGCGGCGACGACTTGTTCGACCTGCGCAATCCGGCTGCGTACCGCTTCGCGTACTCGATGCGCGATCCGGTCGATACCAACCGCACGCTGTACGGCATCGTCGACATCGACCTCGTGGACAAGAAGGTGAGCCGCTTGAGCGAGTGGTCCACCGTGCCGCCGCGCATGTGGGGTTATGAGCGCGGCGACGACCAGCGGATCGCCGTGGGCGCACGCGGCGCGTCGGGCGGCTTTGGCGGCGGGCGCGGTTCGAGCGAGTACCGAGACGAAGAAATCGTGCTCTTCACGCTCGACATGGAGACCGGCAAGAAGTTGAAGGAGACGCGCCACATCGTGCGCAACGGCCTCTACCTCACGGCGGTTTCGCCCGACGGCAGCAAGATCTACCTCACGGGCCGCGGCAATGAGTTGCATGTGTTCGACCGCGATCACAAGCCGCTCAAGGTCGTCTCGTTGCCGGGCGAGATAGACGGTGGCATCAACGTAGTGCGGCCGTAGCACGCTCGCGCTGAGCGAGAACCGCAACTGCCCTGTCCGTGAACAACGTACGCGTCGCGCTGATCGACAGCGGCGTGAACCCCGAGCACCCGCACATCCGGGGGCTCGGCGAACTCGAGTTTGGGCCCGTGCTCGAAACGGGCCTCGCGTCGAACGCCCCGCAGGTCGACCGACTTGGCCACGGCACCTGCGCCTGCGCCGCGATCCTCGACCTCGCACCGGGGACGCGCGTGCTTTCGCTGAAGGTGTTCGCCGAACGACCCCTCGTCGAATTCGATGCGGTGTTGCACGCGTTGTGGGCGGCCCTGCGTTGGCGGGCGGACATCGTGAATCTGAGCCTGGGCTCGACGGAAGCGCGCTGGAACGAGGAACTCGGCCGCATCGCTCGCGCCGCAGCGGAGCAAGGCGCCCGCTTGATCGCGCCGCTGCTGCACAACGGGCTGCCGAGCTATCCCGGCTCACTTGCCGGCTTCGAAGGCGTGGTGTCCGACCTCACGCAGCCCCGTGAGCGTGCGCGGCGCGAGCTCGAGCGCTCGCCGAGCCCGTGGATTGCGTCACCGTTTCCGCGCGAACTGCCGGGCCTGCCGCGCGAACGCAACCTGCGCGGAGCGAGCTTCGCTGTCGCCAATGTCACCGGAATGCTCGCGCGCGAACTCGCCCAGCAGCGCTCGCGCGTCTGATCCGCGCGTCAATGTGGCGGCGTCGATTCGAGCGCCTGCCGCGCGCGCCAGAACGGAGCGTCGACGAAGCGCCGTTCCGAGCGCAGGAACTCCACAGTTTGACGGCGGTGCGCATACCACAGCCGCGCATCCCAGGCTCTGCGTTCGAGCGCGGCGAAGCCGAGCTCGCTGCGGCCCTCGACCACGGATCGAGCGCAGTGCGCCGCATGCTGTGCCGAGGCGAGCGCGGTCTCGAGTCCTTGGCTCGACAGCGGATCGAGGGCGCACGAAGCGTCACCGCAAACGAGCACCGGCGCCGAGCTCGCGCGCAACCGAGCCGTGGCGAGCGTCCCGCGCTCGACGCGCGCTTGGACATCGCGAGCCGGCCCGACGGCGCCGCCCAGCGCGGCTGCCCACAGCGCCTCACGTCCGACACTGCGCTCCTCCTCTCTATCACAGAACAGCGTCAGCTCGACGCGCCCATCCGCCAACGGAAGCCACCACAACCAGCCCTCGCGAACCGCTTCGATGGCGTTCGTCTGCGCGAGTGCGTGCTGCACGCTCAATGTCGTCGAAAGCGCCAGCGTGGCGGGCAACTCCACGACGGTGGCAAGGCGCGCGAGCGAATCCGGCGTGGCGCGACCGGTGGCGACGATGATGGCGCGCGCCTCGAACACGAACTCACCTGCATCCGCCGTGCGGGCGCGAACTTCATGTCCGCGATCGTCGATCCCGACCTGTCCGACCTCGACAAGCTGTGCGCCCGCCTGCGTCGCCCGCTCGCGAAGCGCGGCGTCGAACGCTCGTCGTTCGACCTGAAATCCGCGCTCTTGCTCGCGTTCGTCGCGCACGCGCAGCACAGGCTCGCTCCACACGCTCGCGTGCAACGCACGGCCGTGGAAGCCGAGCTTCTCGACACACTCCAGCGCGCCCGAGCGCTCGAGCACACGCCGCGCCGCGGGCACGAGCGTCTCCTCGGCCGCGCCCGCGCGGACGCCGTCGCGATGAAGCAGGGCCACCTTCAGCCCGGCCCCCGCGAGCGCGGCTGATGCGGTAGCCCCAGCCGGGCCCGCGCCGATCACGGCGACATCGACCGAGACATTGCGCGGCGTGTGCCTCACCTTCTCCATCGTTGGACAAACAGTCGGCGGGCCGGGGCTCCGGGGCGTCATTTTGCCGGAGGGCGCGGCAGGATCTCGTGCAGCAGCGCGGCGAGATCGCCCTGGCCCTTCTCACTGAACGACAGCGTGCCCAGATGCTTCTCGCCGTCGTAGAAGTAGACCCAGCTGCACTCGAAGCAGATGACCAGATCGATCGGCTTGCCCTCGGCGTTTTTCAGGGTGATCGCGTCGCGCGGGTCGAAGCACAAGGCACCGCGGTCGCCGTAGGTCTTATCACCGAGCAGGAGGTCGAGGATCCGCTGGCGGTCCTTGGCAGAGTCGACGACTTTCGAGTCGAGGACTTTCCACGCGGCAAGCCCTTTGCCTTGCTTGGAATCTTCGGAGGCGGGATCGATGCGGTGAATGGTGACGGCGGTCGCGCGGAGGCCTTCCACCTGCGCGAGTACGGCCGGGCCCTTCGTGCAGGCGGAGACGAATGCGATGAAGGCGAGCGCGGGAACGATGGAGCGGATCATGAGACCTGCTTGCGTCTGGAACCATGCGGGCGGCGGATAGGACAGCGGACAGGGCATGAGCGAACTGCGCCACCGAGCTCAACCTGCGGATAGGACATCCAAGCGGAGCACCCGCGCCGGAGGGCGGTCGGCGTCGACCCCGCGGTGGAGGCTCGCCGCGGTGGGCGCATCCGTCAAGTGGCCGCCTAGAGCCCAGCTCGGGCCTCGGTGGGCCGGGCTGGCGAGGCGCGCGGGGCGGTGGTGCGGGCGCTTTGGATGCGAGCGGCCTTCTCGCTGGCGCGGGTCGCGGGCGAGGAGCGCACTCGGTGGGGCGTTGCGGCGGTCGGCGCTGGCCGAGACGCGTGAGGGGCGGCGAGCTTTCGGGTGCGAGCGCGGCGGATCCGGAGCTTGACGCGGCGCACAGTCGGCCGGTGAGCGACGCCTGGTGCCCGGCCGACTCGTCATCGTCGACGACAGCGTGCGCGCGCGGCAGGCGGTCAGCACGATCCGGGTCGCTTCCGCCAGCTCCTCCGGCGCGGCTGCCTGCGCCGCGATTTCCGCCCTAGTTGATGCGCGCTCGTCCCGCGGCCACATCTGCGCGGTACTCGTCGAGCACCCGGCGGAACAGCGCCATGTCCGCATCGAACGACTCGGGCAGGAGCGGACCGAACGAGAAACGGAACCAGTCGAGATACGGCGACACGTAGGCCGGGTCCTTGCTGTGCGGCCGCGCCATGTCGCAGTCGCGACCCTCGAGGATGGCGGCGCCGTGCTTGAACAGGCGGCGGTTGAGCTCGCCCGCATTCAATCCGGCGGGCAGTCTGAGCCAGTGGTAGAAGCCGCCGTCGCCTGTGAATACGCCCAGGCCCATGTCGCGGAAGGCGGCGCCGAAGCGTTCGCGTTGGCGGCCGTAGTGACGCTCGACCGCCTCGCGCGCGCGGGCCACGCGCTTGGGCTCCAGCAGTTCGACTGCGTAGAGCTGGGAGGGGTGGCTCACGCCGCCCATGCCGAAGCTCGAGTAGTTCGAGAGCGTCTCGATGTTGCGCCTCGACGCGATGATCCAACCGATGCGGATGCCGGGGCACTGCAGGCCCTTGGTGCAGGCGCCGGCGAGAAACACATTGCTCTCGTCGAGATTCTTCACATAGCGGATGCCGCTGACGCCCCGCGAGGGGTGGAACATCTCGTAGGCTTCGTCGAGCAGGATGCCGTTGCCGGGCCGCTCGGCGAGCGCGATCAACTCCTCGAGCTCCGCGCCCGCGCGCGTGTGCCCGGTCGGATTGCCCGGGTTGCTGATGATCGGGAGCAGGTGCGTCTTGTGGTTCAGCCCGCCGCGGTCGAAGTAGGCCGCGTTCGGCGGGTGGAAGCCGTTCTCCTCGCTGAAGGGCACGACGCGCCACGATGTGTTCGTCTGCGTCAGGATGTCTAGGTACGCCGGCCACTCCGCGTTACCGATGCGCACCTCGACATGCTTCTTGAGGAACGCGAGCACCGTGTAGATGCCCGGCCTTCCGCCGGCGAAGATCATCACATTCTCGGGCGCGATGCTCGAACCGTAGAAGCCGTTGTAGTGGGCGCAGATCGCATCGCGCAGCGCCGGGTGGCCCCAGGCCTTCGGGTAGAGCCGGTCGTCCGGCGTGACGGCGACCTTCTCCGGCAGCGGCGGCCCGCCCTCGAGCTGCGTCGTCAACGGGAAGCCCTGCGACCACGGGTGCGTCCCGGGCGTGCCCATGAACCGGCCGAAGCTCGCCTTGAAGGCGTACAGGGTCTCGTAGATGCCCATCGGGGGGCAGTCGTCGGAGAGGAAGGAGTCGCGTTGCATGGCGTGGGACGATCGGAGTGGGTGGGTCGGGTGCTCGTACGGGTGGCCGAGGGTAGCCGCAACCCCGGGTGGCCGCGATCTCGAGCACGCCCGCGGAGAGCCCGATGTAGGGGCCCGGGCGCGCCGACGCTTGACCTTGGAATGGCGCAAACGGTTGACAAGAACGCTCTGCGGACAGCCCGGCCAAGCGGACGACCATGGGCGCGATGGTACCCGCGGAGCTACTCGGCCGGCGCGGGTCGCGGGCGAGGGACTGGCTCGACGGTGAGGAGAGCGCCGGCTCAGGCGAAGTCGAGCCGTTCGCTTGAGCGGGCGGGCGCGGGGCGTGGTGGCTCGGTCGGTTGGCCGAAGTGGGAGAGGATCTTGGCACTTTCTCGTATTTCACGCGCACCGTCCGCCGCCCCTGACTCGGCACTGGGAAGACGCTTGAGCGCACCAATGTCGCGCCCGCGAACTCGAGCAACGCCGGAGCGCGCAGCTTCGCGACGATCTCGTCATAGCTCGCGCGCGCCTCTGCCTTGGGAAGGATGCGCGCGCTCGGTTTCGTTCCGGCGCCCTCGAAATCGAAGTGCGTGACTACCGCCCCTGCGGGCACGGGCAGGAGCAATTCCGCCTCGCCCTGCACTGCGCCGGGATTGACCACTGCGACATCGAGCGTCGTGGTCGCGATGCCGTCGACGATGCGTAAGTCTGCGCGCACGCAGCTCACGCTCAATTCCGGCGCTTCTGCGACGGTGCGGAACACGCGCGCCTGCGGCAACACGACATTGGAGCTCCAGACATGGGGCGCGACGCTCTGCCCAAGGGCGAGGGACGACGCCACGAGGGCCGCGAGGGCGGCGAAAGACGAGCGGGCAAGTGAGTTCATCGTCGTCAGGCTTTCCGGGCCGTTTTCTTGGGCCCAAACGGCGAACTCGGACGGGTACGCCTCGACCGAAGACCCTACGACCAAGGTCGCATGCCCCTCGTCATCACCCCGTAACGGCCCCCCAACTCCGAATTCCGGATTTTTCTGCCCCCGCCCGCCGCGGGCCTACGGAGCCACTCGCGGACCGGGCAACCGTGACCACGCCCGGAAAGGAGCTTTTCCATGTCCCGATTGATGGCCCACCTGCTTTGCCGGTTCTTTGAACTCGGAATCGCCTTCTCGGCGATCGCCGGTGCTTACGCGCTCGCTCGCGTCCTCGAGCTCTGATCCTGCGGCGCAGGATTCCGCACTCCTGCGCCGCTACCCTCCGTGTGTGCAGCACTTCAGCCTCCGGCGGCGTTGCGTCGGCGGATAGGAACTCCGAGCGGATGACTGGCGCCGGAGGCGGTGGTGCGGGCGCTTTGGATACGAGCGGGGCTACTCGGCCGGCGCTGGTCGCGGGCGAGGAGCGCGCTCGGCGGCGTAAGGGACGCGCGGCTCAGGCGAGGCCCGAGCTGTTCGCGTGAGCGAGCCGGCGCGGGTCGTGGGGCTCGGTCGGGTGGCCGAGGTGGGAGAGGATCTTGCGCACGACGACTGGGTCGGTGAGCTGTGCGATCAGCCGGCGTGGGCCGCTCTCGTCAAAGGGCAGGTGAGGACGTCGACGGCGAAGACGCGGCGCAGGAGCTCGGCCCAGGTCGAGCGGCGGGAGTGGGAGCGGGCGGAGGTGCTGGGGGCGGTGGAT
>VGYZ01000099.1 GCA_016872795.1 Planctomycetota bacterium | reverse complement strand
GCCATGTCGCGCGGCAGCGGGGCGCGCGTGACCGAGATGGTCGTCCACCATCGCGCGCGCCGTTTCGGAATCAGCAAGTACGGCATCGGACGCGCTCAACGCGTCCTGCTCGACATGTTCGCCATCACGCTGATCGCCCGCTTCGCGCGCCGGCCACTGCACTACTTCTTCATCCTGTCGATGCCCTTCGGCGTCCTGGCGCTCGCGTTGCTCGCGCTCGAGATCGACTGGCGCGTGGTGACGCTCGAGAACCTGCCGCAGTGGCCGTTCATGGCGTTCGTGCTGTGCCTGCTGCCCGCGGCGCACTTCCTGATGCTCGGACTGCTCTCGGAGCTCGTCGTCAACGCCGGTCGCGTCCACAAGGACAGCGTGCTGCAGTCGCGCGAGCCGGTGCGCCGGGAGGGGGTCGCGTGAGCGAGCCCGACGTCACGGTCGTGGTCCCGGTCGACTCTCCCGATGCGGAAGTCGAGCAGGTGGTCGAGGCCTTCGCGGGCCAGCTCGATCGGCTCGGCCGAAGCTGGGAGTGCGTGCTCGTCTTCGACGGCGTGCGCGGCAAGGCGTGGGAGCGGGCGAAGGCGCTCGAGGAGCGCTTCCCCGGACGCCTGCGCAAGCTGCACTTCGCGCGCCACTTCGGCGAGTCGGAGTGCCTGAAAGCAGCGCGCGAGATCGCGCGCGGCGCCGTGCTGTTCACCACGCCGCAGTACGTGCAAGTCGATCCGATCGAGATCGGAAGCTTCCTCGCCGAGCTCGACGCGGGCGCGGACATGGTGGTGCCGTGGCGCAAGCAGCGCCTCGACCCGTGGCTCAACCGACTGCAGTCGGCGAGCTTCAACGCGCTGATGCGCAAGATCAACAAATCGACCTTCCACGACCTCAACTGCTACTTCCGCGCCTTCCGGCGCGAGCGCATCGCCGACATCGAGATCTACGGCGACATGTACCGCTTCCTGCCGCTGATCGCGCAGCGCGAGGGCCTGGTCGTGCGCGAGCTCGACGTACGCCACCTGAAAGAGTGGGGGCGTGCGGGCTTCTTCGGGGTCGGCGTCTACGCGCGGCGCTTCCTCGATGTGGTCGGCGTCGTGTTCCTGACGCGCTTCCGCATCAAACCGCTGCGCTTCTTCGGCTCGGTCGGGCTCGCGCTCTCGCTTTTCGGCGGCCTGATCCTCGCGTACACGATCGCCAACCGCATCCTGACTCCGGACTACGGGCTGCAGAACAAGCCCGCGTTCCTGCTCGGGCTGATGCTGTTCTCGCTCGGCGTGCAGGTGATCGGATTCGGCCTCGTCGGCGAGATCATCATCTACTACACGCAGACGCGAAACCTGCGCGAGTACAGGATCGGGCGGCGCTTCGACGAAGAGTCTCCCGATGAGCTCGGCCATGACGACTGACGCGGGCGGCGAGAGCGTTCCGGATTCGGCGACCGAGATCGAGCCCGAGCTGCGGCTCGGCACGCCCGCGGACGACGCGGCGCGCGACGAGTATGTGCGCGCGCACAAGAAAGGCACATTCTTTCACCTCGCGGGCTGGCGCGACGTGATCGAGCGCGAGATGGGGCACGAGCCCGCGGACATGCTCGCGTTTCGCGGAGGCCGACTCGCGGGCGTGCTGCCCCTGATGCGCGCTCCGGGCCCGATCACGCGTCGCTCGCTGATCTCGATGCCGTTCGCCGTGTACGGCGGCCCACTCGGCGACTCGACGCTCGTCGAGCACCGGCTCGTGCAAGCCGCGATGGAAGCGGCGGAGCGCGGTCGCGCGGGACGGCTCGAACTGCGCTGCATCGAGGACCCCGGCCTGCCGCTCGCGCCCTCGGAGCTCTACTCGACCTTCGTGCGCGGCCTGCCGCAGCGCCCCGAGGAGGTGCTGGCGCAGATGCCCAAGAAGGCGCGCGCCGAGGCGCGCAAGGCACGCGAGAAGCACGGCCTCGTACTGACGGAAGGGCGCTGGTACTTGGACGACTTCGTGCGCATGTTCCACGAGAACAAGCGCAAGCTCGGCTCGCCCGGACTGCCGCACTCGATGTTCTGGGCGCTGTGCAAGCGCTTCGGCGACGACGTGCGCATCCACATGGTGCATCGCGACCGCGAGCCCGTGGCGTCGGTCATGAGCTTCCTCTACGGCGGCGACTTGCTCGCGTACTACGCGGGCTCCGTCGAGGGCGCCGATCGCGAGTGCTCCGCGAGCAACTTCATGTACATGGCATTGCAGGAGTGGGCCGTGAGGCAGGGCCTGCGGCGCTTCGATTTCGGCCGCAGTCGGCGCGACTCCGGCGCCCACATGTTCAAGGAGCACCAGGGCTTCACGCCGACGCCGCTGCAGTACCGCTTCCACTTCGTGCGCGATCGCGCGCTGCCGGCGCTGACTCCCTCGAACCCGCGCACCAAGATCCTGCGCGACACATGGGCGCGCATGCCGAGGCCGCTCGCGCGCAAGCTCTCCGAAGAGCTCTGCCGCTACCTGCCCTGAGCGGCGTGTCCGGCGAGGATCTGCGCGCTCGCCTCGCCGAGGTCGCGCGCGACCGAGATGCGCGCGCGCAGTGCACCGTCGAGGCCCGCGAGTTCGCGCTCGCCCTTGCCCGTGAGCACGAGGATCGCGCGCGCCCCTAGCGCGAGCCCCGCCTCGAGGTCGCGGCGCGCGTCGCCGACGATCCAGCTGCGATGTGGATCAAGCTCGTGCTCCGCGCAGGCCCGCTCGAGCAGGCCACTGCGCGGCTTGCGGCATGTGCACGCGCGCGCGTAGGGCGGCAGGCCGCGCTCGGGATGGTGCGGACAGGCGTACGCGGCCGTGATCGGCAAGCGCCGCGCGAGCTGCGCGTGCAGCGCATCGAGCTCGGCCACGCTCACCTCGCCGGAGGCGACGGCGCTCTGGTTCGTCACGACGACGAGCGGCAGACCGGCGGCCGAGAGAGCGCGCAGCGCGGGCGCCACGGACGGGAAGAACTCGAGCTCGTCGAAGCTGCGCGGGGCGCGCTCGAGCTCGCGGTGCAGGGTGCCGTCGCGGTCGAGGAAGACCGCCGCGCGTCCGCCCACGGCGCTAGCGCCCGCCGCTCGAGCGGCGCGGGCGATCCTGCGTCTCGACGAGGCCGAGTCGCACATAGATGCGCTCGGGCTCGCTCGAACGCTCGACCTTGATCGGGAACAGACCGTCGCGGGCGTTGAGCCACAGCGGGAAGCGCCAGGACTGGGCGCTGATCCACGCCTCGTCCCACAGGATCAGCCAGCTGTCGCCGCCTTCGTCGACATGCACGCTCGCCGCCTTGTAGCCCTCGAGCACGAGGTCGACCTCGTGGGTCTGGTGCCCGAGGTCGAGGTGGCAGGGCGTGACGAAGCCGGAGTCGACGCCGTCGACGATGACGCGCGCGCCCGAGGGCTGGCTGGCGAACATGACCCCGGGCGGGGACTCGATCGAGACGCAACTGGCGGCCGCGAGCGCCGCAAGGAGCGCGAGGGAGAGGGGCTGGCTGTGCACGGGAGAGTTCATCGGCACATCGAGTGTTGCCAACGGAGGCCCACTTTGAAAGGCTCGTCCGGCTTGGATCGCAGGACATTCAGATCCGGGGCCATGGAGGCCTTGAACCCGCGCTGGGTGACGGGGCTCTTGCGCGCCCTGCCGTGGCTCGTGGCGCTCTTGTGCCTGCTGCGGCTCGTCGGGCTCGAGCGCTGGGGCCTGTGGATCGACGAGACCTTCACTCTGCACGACTCCGGGGCGCTCTCGTGGACCCGGCTGACGGACTTTCCGCTCAACCTGTTCCTGACCTCCCTGTGGCTCGACCTGCTCGACCCGCCCCACGGCGAGGCGAGCCTGCGGGCGCCGGCCTGTCTGTTCGGGATGCTCTCGATCCTCGGCACGGCGTGGGCCTTCCGACCGCTGCTCGGCGCGACGCGCGCGTGGCTCGCCGCCGCGCTCGTGGCGCTCTCCTCGTACCACCTGTTCTGGAGCCAGTCCGCGCGCCACTACACGCTGACGCAGGCCCTGTCCGTGCTCGGTGCCGGCGTCGCCCTGCGCGGCATTCTCGGCGGCCAAGGCTCGCGCTACCTGCTCGGCGTGGCGCTGGCCCTCGCGGCCGCCTTCGCGCACCCCTCCGCTGGTCTGGTCGTTCCGGCGCTGCTCGTGGCCCCGTGGCTGTGCGGAGCGCTCGGCGCGCGGCTGCCTTGGACGCCCTCGCGGCGCTGGATGGTGGCGCTGGCCGTGGCCGGACTCGCGCTCGGCCTGACATGGGGCGCGGACGTGTGGACCGAGTACGCACGCAAGAAGTCGGGCTCGAGCGTGCTGCACCTCGCGCTGACCTCCGGCTTCTACTTTGGCCCACCCCTGTCCCTCGCCGCGGCGTGGATGTCACTCGAGGCCCTGCGCCAGCGCAAGCCCGCCGGCGTGCTGGTGGGCCTGGTGCTGGTGGTGTCGTTTGGCCTCGCGCTGGTCGCGGCGCTGCTCGCGCGCGTCGCCGCCCAATATATGTTCGTGCTGCTGCCGTGGGCGGCCGCCGCCGCGAGCGGCATCGCGCCCATCGAGCGCCCGCGCGGAAAACTCGCGCTCGGCCTGCTCGCCGCCATGCTGCTGTGGGGCGCCGTCGACATCGCGCTCTACATGACGGTGCGGCGCGGCGACCGGCCGCGCTGGAAGGAAGCCTACGCGCTCGTCGCGCGCTCGCGCGGACCCGACGACCTCGTGTACGGCATGGCGGCGCCCGTGGGGGAGTACTACCTCTCGCCCGGCAGCACGCGCCTGCGCGAGGCGAGCAGCCTCGCGCGCCTCACCGACTACGAGGACCACCTCGTCGACATCTGGACCCGCCGCGAGCGCCGCATCTGGATCGTGCTCAACCGCGAGGACTTGCAGGACTGGACCAGCGAGGAGCGCGCGCGCTTCGAGCGCTTCCTGCGCGAGCAGTGCGAGCGCGTGCGCACCTTCCCGGTGGCGTGGACGCCGCGCGAGCTCGATGTCGAGGTCTACCTGCGGCCCTGAAAACGCGCGCGGGCCCGCCGAAGCGAGCCCGCGGCGGGGAGCCGGCAGCGAGCCCGGCACTCAGTCGTTGACGCGACCGAGGAACTCGCCGTCCTCGGTGCGGATCTTCACCTTCTCGCCCTTGCTGATGAAGATCGGCACGCGGATCTTGAGGCCCGTCTCGACCACCGCGTCCTTCTTGACGTTGGTCGCCGTGTTGCCGCGCACGGCCGGATCGGCCTCGATTACGGTCAGCACCACCGCGGCCGGGAGCTCGACGCCGATCGGGCTCGTACCGTGGAAGGTCACGAGGCAACCCGTGTTCTCCTTCACATAGGGCATTTTCTCGCCGATCAGCTCCTCGGGCAGCGTGAACTGCTCGTAGGACTCGTTGTCCATGAACACATAGCCGCCGGCGTTCTCCTTGTACAGGTACTCGCAGTTGCGCTTGTCGAGAAACGCCACCTCGAGCACATCGCCGGAGCCAAGGCGCAAGTCGCGCATGCTCCCCGTGCGCAGGCTCTTCATCTTCACGTGGATGATCGCGCGCAGGTTGCCCGGCGTGTGGTGCATGTACTCGGTGATGAGCCACAGATCCTTGTCCTGCTCGATGACCGTGCCCTTGCGCAATTCGGTGGCCTTGACGCCCATGATGTTCGTGCCGTGACTCGGAGAATGTTCGGTGCAAGCTCCCGATCGGCGATCGGGGGGGCGAGGAGAATAGCAGCCGCCGCGGGCAGGCGCATCCCCGCACGGGTCGGCAGCGGCCTATTGGAAGAGCTTGCGCTGGGTCGAGGACGGGATCGAGAGGGCCTTGCGGTACTTGGTCACCGTGCGGCGCGCGATCTGGATCTTGTGCTGCTCGGAGAGCAGAGCCGCGATCTGGTCGTCGGAGAGGGGATTGTAGCGATCCTCCTTGCCGACGAGATCCTGAATGCGCTGCTGGATCGAGGCCTGAGCTTCGACTTCGCCGTCGCTGGTCTCGGTGCCGCTCGTGAAGAAATACTTGAGCGCCAAGGTGCCGTGGGGCGTCTGGGCGAACTTGCCCGAGACCGCGCGACTGACCGTCGAGATGTGCACGCCGATCTCGTCGGCAACCTGCTGCATGCGCAGGGGCCGCAGGCCGCGCACTCCCTTTTCGAGGAACTCGCGCTGGTGCTCGAAGATGCGCTCGGCGAGGCGCAAGAGCGTGCTCTGGCGCTGCTGCACGGCGTCGATGAACCAGCGCGCGCTCTCCAGTCGCTTGCGCACCCAGTCGCGCTCGCCCTCGCCCTTCTTGGCGAGCTTCAGGTACTCCTTGTACTGCGGCGAGAGCACCAGCGTGGGGACGCGCTCGCGCACCAGCCGCACGCCGAAGCGCACGCCAGCGTCGTTGTCCTCGAGCGCCTCGACGATCACATCGGGCAGGATGGCGACGGCCGACTCACCGCCGTAGTTGGCGCCGGGGTTGGGCTGGAGCGAGCGCAGGATCTCGAGCGCCTGCACGACATCGTCCAGAGTTCGCCCCGTGGCCTTGGCGATACGCGGCAGCCGGTTGGTGGTCACATCGTCGAGGTGCAGTTCGACGATGGCGCGCAAGAGCGGGTCGTCGAAGTGGTGGGATTCGAGCTGGAGCAGCAGGCACTCGCGCAGGTCGCGCGCGGCGATCGCGGGATGGATCAAGTGGCGCAGTTCCGTGAGCGCGCGTTGCACCGTCTCGACATCGGCTCCCGCGACGCCGCAGTCGCGCGCGATGTCCTCGGGCGCCGCGGCGAGGTAGCCGCGGCTGTCGAGCGAATTGACCACATACTCGGCCACGGCGCGGGTCGCCTCGTCGAGGTCCGAGAAGGCCAGCTCGGACGCGATGGCCTCGGCCAAGGTCAGGGCCGAATCCGGCGCGTTCTGCAGCGCTTCCTGCTTGCGATCGGAGTCTTCCGCGCTGCCCAGCGGGCCGCGATGCCAGCTCTCGCGATCGACGCGCTCGAGCTCCTCGAGGCGCGCATCGGCGATGGTGCGCTCGGGCTCGCTCCCCCAGGCGCCCTCCTCGCCCGAGCCCGGCTCGGCCTTTTCCAGCAGCGGATTCTCGTTCAGCTCCTGTTCGATGCGGTCGGCGAGATCCAGCGACGCCAGCTGCAGGATCTGCATCGCCTGGATCATCTGAGGCGACTGCAGGAGCCTCTGCTCCATGCGTGCCGACTGGTGGAGGCCGAGCTTCAAGGCGGTTCGAGTCCTGTGCGGAGTAGGCTTCAGTATAGGCTGCGGCGCGCCGCTCAGCGCGCGGGCGAGAGCGTGAGCGAGAGCGAGGGGTGCGCGGGGTCGGAGGGCAGGAGTTCGCGCGTCGAACCCGCGCCGATGCGGGCCGCGAGCACCGTGCGCTCGCTCTGCTGCAGAGTGAGCGCCCCGAGATTGGCGCGCGCCTTGTCGACGCGAATGTCCGGCTCCGAGGCCACGCGCCAGCCCCGCACGGCGAGTCCACCGCCCTGCACGAGGCCATCGAGGACGAGTCCCGAGAGGACCCGGCGCACGCGCGGCATCGCAATCCACGCGTCTTCCGCGACCTCCACGTCATAGTCGAAGAGCGCGGTGCGTTCGTCGACGGCGAGCACGCGCACGAAGCTCCCATCGCAAACGGGCAAGCGCACTTCGAGCGCGCCGTGGCGCAGGCCGAGCGCATGGGAGCGCGTCCGCTGCGACTCGCTCGCCTGCACGAGCGCCTCGACCTCGGCCACGGCCGTGGACTCGCTCGCCGGGAGCAGCAGCAGCCCTTCGCCGCACACGGGGCCCGATCGGCCGCTGGAGTCGAACGAGCCGAGCTTGCCACGCTTGGCCGCACCGAGCGCGGAAGCCGCCACGCTCGCAAACTCCGCGGCCGGCAGCGCCGCGCGCAGGTCCTCGGGCCTTGGCTCCTCGAACAGCGCGTCGAGGCTCGCCTCGGGCATGGGCCAGTCGACCAGCGGCTGGGCGAGCGCGGCGACATCGAAGCCGCGCCAACGCAGCGTGCCGGTCGGGTCGGGACTCGTGGTGGCCTGCACCAGCAGCACTCCGTCGTGCTGGAGGTGACCGGTGATCGATACGGCCAGCCAGCCACCGCTCGCGAGCTTTCCAGCGAAGGCGACCTGCAGCGCCGTGACGCGCGGCTGCTCGAACACGCCCAGATCGGAGTTCTCGGGATCGAATTGCTCGGCGGGCAACTCGAGCGCCAGATCGAGCAGGCCTTCGACCAGCACGGACCGGCCGCCGCCGACGCGCGCGACGCGGGCGTGCAGCGTGCGACCGCTCGCCACGCGGCCGATGCGCGGCTCGGCGACATTGGCGTCCGAGGCCACTTCCACCTCGAACGAGACGACGCAGCTGCGCTCGCGGCGCCGCCCGAGATCGACGCTGCCGCCCGAGCGCACGGAGGCCACGCCCAGCGGCACGGCCGCGGCGATGCGCGCCCGGGCGGCCGCGTCGTCGGGCCAGACGGGCAGCGGATCGGACTGCGGCAGCCACCACGCGCCGACCTCGATTTCGAGCGCATTCCCGAGCGCGTCGAGATCCGCGAGCGTCGCGAGCGAGCGCTCGAGCTCGGCCCTCGAGCCGCGCGCGAGCAGCGGCGGCGCGGTCCCCAAGAGCCGCAGCGCGCCGTCCTCGCGAGCGGACTCGTCCGCGAGCAGGTAGCTCAGCTCCGCTGCCCCGAGGGCCGCCGCGGCGGGCCGCGCGGTGCATTCAGAACTGAGTTCGTCGAGCAGGATGTGGTAGCCCCGCTGCAGGCGCTCGATCGGATGCACCGGAGCCAGCTTGGGCGTGCACAGCGACGGCAGCGGCAGCGCCGTCCAGCCCTCCTGGGGCAGGGGGCGGACCACGACGAGGGGGATGGCGAGGGCGAGAGCGAATGTCGACATGCGGTAGGCCTCCGATCCAGGCAAGATAGTCCGCCGAAACGGGGGGCTCTACACACGGCCCGCGTGCATCGCCCACGCCGATGCGCTATCCCTATTCCATGACCTCGGCTTGGATCGACCTCATCGACGCACGCGGAGTGCGGCAGCGGCACCCGCTGCGCGAAGGCCTGACGACCGTCGGCGGTCGCCGGGGCGATGTCGCGCTCGAAGGCACCGATGGCGACCAGCTGCACATCTGGGACCGGCCCCCCAAGCTCTTGTTCGTGGGCACGGGCGAGCAGCCGCGCGTCGGCGGAACCGCGCTCGAGGAGCACGCGCTGCGCTCGGGCGACGTGATCGAGTGGTGCGGAGCGCGGCTGGAGTTCCGCGGGCTCGCCTATGCGCAGCTCGAGGAAGTCGAGCTGCCGAGCGAGCCGGCGAGCGTGGTTGCTCCTCAGACTGCATCGGGTGCGCTGAGCGAGGATCCGGCATGGCGGCGCCTGCGCGCCGGATTGCTCGTCGAGCTCGGGATCGCCGACGCCACGGCCGCGCGCCGCTGGCAGGACGCGATCCTGCGCAACGAATTCGAGCCCGAGTCCTGCGCGCGCGACCTGCTCGCGAGCTCCCCGCTCCCCGCGGGCGATGCGCGCGTGCTCGAGCGCGCGACGCGCCTGCAGCGCGACCTGATCATGAGCCCCGTCCAGCACGGCGTGCGCGGACGGACGCGACGCCTGCGCAGCGCGGCCAGCAACTGGTTCGCGATGGCGCTCACGCAGCTGTTCGTGCTCGCCCTGTTCGTCGCGCTCTTCGGCTTCGCGCTGTTCATCGTGCGCGTGCGCTGGAGCTGGAGCGTCGACGCCTACCTCGATCGCATCGCGGCGCTGCTGCGCGGTGAATAGAATCCACAGAGCAGTGCCAAGGACCTCGCTTCCCATGTCCGACCTCCAGAGCGCGCAATTTTCCGACGGCGATCCGGGCCTGTTTTCGCTGTCGCAGATCCAGCACCTGATGCGCATCGAGTTCGGCCGAGCGCAGCGCTACCGCTACCCGCTGTCGGTGTTCGTGATCTCGATCGATCGCCTCGACCACCTGCGCGACCGCTACGGCTACGAATCGAAGGAAGCGGTGCTCGACGAGGTCGGGCGTGTGCTGCAGGGCCTCGCGCGCAGCTGCGATTTCCTCGGGCGACTCGCCGATGATCGCCTGATGGCGGTCGTTCCGCACACACCCGCACCGGGACTCAAGGTGCTCGCCGAGCGCCTGCTCGCGGGCGTGCGCACCGTGCAGTTCGAGAGCGACGGCAAGCGCATCCCGATCACAGTCTCCGTCGGTGGAGCCACCATGACCGATGGGCAGACCCTGTTCTTCGACCAGCTTGTCGCCGGTGCCGAGCTGGCGCTCGAGGAAGCCGTGGCCACGGGCGGAGATCGCTTCGTCGTGCGTGACCCGGGCCTCGCCTAGGCGCTAGGGACGCGCCATGCGGATCCTGCTCGCCGAGGACGAAGTCACCATCCATGTCACGCTGCGCGATGCGCTCGAGGACGCGGGGCACCTTGTGCTGCACGCACCCGACACCGCGCAGGCGCTCGCCTTGCTCGACAGCGCGCGGCCCGATGTGGTGCTGACCGACATCCGCATGCCCGGCGAGGGCGGCATGGCGGTGCTCAAGCGCTCGATCGAGCTCGATCCGCGGAGGCCGGTGGTCCTGATGACCGGCTACGGCACGATCGATCAAGCCGTCGACGCCATGCGCATCGGCGCGGTCAACTATGTGCAGAAGCCGTTTCGCAACGAGTCGATCGTGCAGATGGTCGGCACATTCTCGCGCGTGCGGGAGCTCGAGGAGGAGAACGAGCTGCTGCGCGCGCAACTCTCCGCTGCGACGCCGATGGAGGACTTCGTCGGCATGTCGGCGCCAATGTGCGCCGTGTTCGAGCGCATTCGCATCGTGGCGCGCAACGACGCGACCGTGCTGATCGAGGGTGAGAGCGGCACGGGCAAGGAGCGCGTGGCACAGGCGCTGCACCGGCTCTCGCCGCGCGCGAGCCGCCCGTTCGTCGCGATCTCGTGCGCGGCGCTCCCCGAGACGCTGCTCGAGGCCGAGCTCTTCGGCCACGAGCGCGGCGCGTTCACCGACGCACGCCGCGAGAAGAAGGGCCGCTTCGAGCTCGCCGACGGTGGCACGATCTTCCTCGACGACATCGACGACATGCCGCTCGCGATGCAGGTCAAGCTCCTGCGCGTGCTGCAGGAGCGCAAGTTCGAACGCCTCGGCGGGGAGACGACGCGCACGCTCGACATCCGCGTCGTCGCCGCGACCAAGGTCAGCCTGCGCGAACATGCGCGGCTGGGGAAGTTCCGCGAAGACCTCTTCTATCGGATCAATGTGGTGCCGATCGCGTTGCCGCCGCTGCGCGAGCGCGAGGGCGATGTGCAGCTGCTCGTGACGCACATGCTCGCGCGCCACGGTGGGGGACGCGCCTACAAGGTCAGCGCGCCGACCATGGCCGCGCTCGAGCGCTATCCGTGGCCCGGCAATGTGCGCGAGCTGGAGAACGCCGTGCAGCGCGCGATCGCGCTGTGCGAGCCCGCGAGCGGCACGGCGGTGGGCGAGCTCGCGCTCGGGGACCTCGTGCCGCTCGATCCGCGCTGGCGGGGCGCCACGGAGGTCGCGGGCCCCGTCCGGCCGCTGCGCGAAGTGCTCAAGGAGGCCGAGAAGGGCCACCTCGTGCGTGCGCTCGAGCAGACCGGCGGCCATCGCTCGCAGACCGCCGATGCGCTGGGAATCTCGCGCAAGGTGCTGTGGGAGAAGATGCGCGACCACGGGCTCCTCGTACAGGGCGAGTCGGCCGAATAGTCGAGCGCGAGTCGTCTGCTAGTCTCTGCGCCATGTCGGCGGAGAGCGAGGCGACGCGCGCGGGCGGGGTGTGGCCCGAGGTCGAGCTCGCGCCGGGCACGCTCGCGATCGCGGACACGCACCTCGACGCGGGGCCAAGCGCGCCGCCCGCGCTCGAGTTCGAGGCCTTCCTCGAGCGCGCGCGCACGGCGCCGCGGCTGGTGATTCTGGGCGACCTGTTCGACGCCTGGGTCGGACCGGCCCACGCCGAGCTCGCGGGAGCGCGGCGCGTGCTCGACGCGCTCGCGAGCCTCGTGCGCGCGGGCACATCGCTCGACATCGTCCACGGCAACCGCGACTTCCTGCTCGAGGAGTCGTTCGAGCGGCGCACCGGCGCGCGCGTGCATCCCGCGGGCTTGATCGGACATTGTGGCGGCGTGCGCACGCTGCTCGTGCACGGCGACGAGCTGTGCACGCTCGACCACGGCTACCAGCGCCTCAAGCGCGCGCTGCGCTGCGCGCCCATCCGCTGGCTCGCGCCGCGCCTGCCGCGGCCGCTCTCGCTC
>VGYZ01000098.1 GCA_016872795.1 Planctomycetota bacterium | reverse complement strand
GCATCAGGACGCCTTGGAGCGCCGCGCGCGCGAAGTCGCCGCGATCATCGCCGCGGAGCCGAAGTGGGCCGACGACCTGTTCGACAAGGCCTTTCTCAAGGAAGTTCCGCCGGCCAGGCTGCGCGCGATCGGCCTGCAGTACTTCGCTCAGTGCGGCGAGGTGACGGACGTGCGCCTGCAAGAGCGCAAGACCGAGCACAGCGCAGTATTCGAGATGACGTTCTCGAAGGACCAGGTCGCGACGCTGACGCTCGGGCTGGGCGCGGCAGCTCCGAACTCGATCGTGATGCTCTTCTTCGGCGTGCCAACGCAGGCGCTGTCCGACTGGCCGGCAGTGATCGAGGCCTTTCAGAAACTCCCCGGGTCGAGCAATTTCGCCGTCTGGAAACTCGGGGCCGAGAAACCCGAGGTGCTCGCCGCGCACGAGGCCGACCGCGCGCTCGCCATCGGCTCGGCCTTCAAGCTGTACGTGTTCGGCGCCCTGGTCGATGAGGTCGCCGCCGGCAAGCGGAAGCTCTCGGACGTCGTGACGCTCGACGCGCGCTCTCGGTCGCTTCCGTCGGGCGTGCTGCACACCTGGCCGTTGGGTACACCGGTGACCTTGGCTTCGCTCGCGGCGGACATGATTTCGATCAGTGACAACACGGCTACGGATCACCTGATGGCCGCTCTTTCGCGTGATCGGGTCGAGGCTCAGTTGGCGAAGATGGGCAATGAGAACGCTGCGCGCTCGCTGCCCTTCCTCCACACGCACGAACTCTTTCGCCTCAAGGCCGCGCGCAACTCCGAGGCCGTCGCGGAGTACTTGAAGCTCGACCTACCGGGCAAGCGCGCGTTCCTGGCCAAGGAGGTCGCCGCCTGGCCGCTCGACGAGTCGATCCTCGACGGCGGGTTCCTGACGCAGCCGATGCACATCGAGGAGCTCGAGTGGTTCGCCTCGGCCGCCGATTTGTGTCGCGCGATGGACTGGCTGCGCAAGGCGACCGAGAGCGGACCGGCGTCGAGCTTGCGCGAGGTCCTGGCGATCAACCGCGGTCTTTCGGTCTCGACGCGCGCGTTCCCCTGGGCGGGATTCAAGGGCGGATCCGAGACTGGAGTGCTCGACTTCACTTTCCTGCTGCGCGCCGCCGACGGGAACTGGTACGCGCTCTCGGCGGCCTGGAACGACCCCAGCGCTGCGGTCGACGAAGTGCAATTCGCGGGGCTGGTGCAGCGTGCGATTGTCATCCTCGGCGGCAAGCCGGCGAAATGACGGTTGGGCTCGGAACGCGATCTGCAGCTCGAGGAGCCGCGCGTTCTCGTGCTCGGTGGGGGATAGGAACTTCAAGCGGATGACATCCGCCGGAGGCGGTCGGCGTCGACCGCGATAGGGAGGTTCGCCGCGGCTGGGCGATCCGTCAAGTGGTCCAGCGCTGGTTCCCGAAAGAGTCCTCCTCGCGAGCGGAGTGACCATGCCCCCTCCCGCAGCCACCCGTGGCGTCCTGTTCCTGTGCGTCGCGAACTCCGCCCGCAGCCAGATGGCCGAGGCCCTCGCGCACCGGCTGTTCCCGGCCTCGGTGCGCGGGCTGAGCGCCGGCAGCTCGCCTTCGAAGGTCAACCCGTACGCGATCGAGGTGCTGGCCGAGCTCGGCCTCGACGCCTCGACCCAGCACTCCAAGTCCGTGCAGTCGATCGACCCCGAGCTCGTCGACACGGTCATCACGCTGTGCGCCGAGGAGGTCTGCCCCGTGTTCCTCGGTCGCGCGCGGCGGCTCCACTGGCCGATCCCCGACCCGGCGACCAAGGCTGAGACGCTTCCGCGCGAGGATCTGCTTCGTCGCTTCCGCACCGCGCGCGACACGCTGCGCGAGAAGCTCGAGCGCTTCTGCGCCGAGGAGTTCGGGGCCGTGGGGCCACTCGCCTGAAATGCCGACGGGCGGCCCGAAGACCGCCCGTCGTGCGCCTGCAGAGCCTCGGAGGCCTACTGCATCGTCATCTTGAGACCGCCCGAGAGGGTGGTCGTCTTGCAGGACGGCGGGTCGCGGAACCAGGTCTGGAGGTAGACGTCCTGACCGGCAGAGAAAGGCGTGCCGAGAGAGCCGGGGTTGGCGGCGTGGAAGGCATTCCAGTTGAGCGAGAGGCTGCCGTCGCAGGCGCCGGCGGTGCCACCGGAGCTGGCGGCGAAGGTGCGCTGGGTCGGTGCCTTCACGCACAGGAAGCTCGTGCCGCCAGTGCTGCACCACGGCTGCGGCAGCGCGCCGAGGCCGTAGAAGATGATGCCCGTGCGCTGGCCCTCGACGGCCGAGACGTTCACCTGGCAGGGCGTCGAGAAGGAGGCGCTCGGCTGAGCGGTCGCACTGATCACCGAGACGCAGCCCGCGGTGCTCGTGCCCGAGGTGCAGTAGGGCTGCGGGCCGGGGTTGCAGGCGCCGGGCAGGGTCGTGCCGGCCTCGAGGCCGTCCATGTCGATGTAGCCGCCGCTGGTCGTGTTGATGCCCGTGACCACGACCTTGCGGATCGCGGTCGAGCAGCTCTGCCAGCCGAACCAGCGCCACTGGCAGTCGTTCGGGAACAGCGCGACCTGGCTCGAGATCAGGTTGTTCGAGGCGTCATAGAAGTCGAACGTGGCGTCGCCGCCGGTGCTGTTCGAGCCGAAGTAACCGCCGAACGTGTACACGTTCCCGGTGAAGACGATCTCCGTCGGGCCGCCGACGCTGGCGAAGAACTTGCCGCCGCTCTGCGCGAAGATGGTGCAGATGAAGCCCCATCCCGAGGTGGTGTGGCAGTTGCTGCCGTTGGGCGTGCAGAGCGTGGCCGCACCTCCGAACGCCGGGTAGGTGAGGCACGGGGTGAAGACCACCTGAGGGCCTTCGAAGGACTCTTGCAGGTTGCCGGTGAAGGGACCGATGGCCGAGACCTGCGCGGCCGCGGGGGCGGCGGCGAGAGCAGCGAGAGCGAACGCGAGAGAGAGACGCATGCTGGGAACTCCTGAGTCAGGGCTTTCGACACGATCCGGGGGCCCGACGATCACGGGCGTGGGCTCCACCGGTGTTCGAGGATGCCTCGAATCGTGGGGACCGCAAGGTCTGAACCCGGGGAAAGTCCAGCCGTTGCAGATTCGCCGCGGAATCAAGGCGAAAGAGCGACTCTCTCCGGTCGGGCCGCGAGAGACGGGTGCACGGTCACCGAGGACGGGACGGAGTCCACGTCCGTGGTCGCTGTCGCGCGCCGAACCATGGCGCATCGCCGACACCTCGGCTCTCCTCGCGGAGCTCGAGTCGCTCGGCAACGAATCAGGCCGCAAGCACAACGAGAAGGCCGGCGCGCCCGCATCGAGAAGGAACGCCCCAAAGCCGCGCCCGAAGTGCCAAGGACGATGAACACGGCGCTCGGCGACCTCGGCACCCACCAGGCCGAACTCCGCACCCGTGGGCTCGCTTCCGGCGAGAAGCTCGGCCTCAGCAAGGACTGGCCCGTCTGCAAGGGCGGCATGCCGCCCCGCGTCCTCGTCTGAGCCGCCGCGATGGTCGAGCGAAAAGCCTGAACGCGCCGCCTCAGCCCTTGGGCTTCGGCACGTGCTGGTCGACGAGGATCGGGTTGCCGTCGGGGTCGGTGAGCATGAAGTAGGCCGGGCCGTCGGTGGCGGGGTCGGCTTCGGGCGTGGGCGCGAGGCCGCGTGCCTTGAGCTTGGCCTGCAGCTCGCGCACATCCTCGAACTGCTTCAGCGGCTCCTTCTTCGCGTTCCAGCCCGGATTGAACGTCAGCATGTTGCGCTCGAACATGCCTTGGAAGAGCCCGATGGTCGTGGAGCCGTTCTGCAGCACGACCCAGTTCTGCTCAGGGTTGCCACCCACCTGCTTGAAGTCGAGCTTCTCGTAGAAAGCCTGCGAGGCCTTGAGGTCCTTGACGCTGAGGCTGACCGAGAAATTGCCGAGCTGCAGCGCGGTTTCCTTCGGCGTTTCCTTGGCCTGCGGTTCCTGGGTGAAGAGCCACGCCGCGACGAGGCCGGCGACGGCGAGCGACGGGAGCAGATTCATCGAGCGTTTCCTTTCGGGCGCCGGCGCGCCCCGCCCCCACGGTAGCGCCGCCGCGCTGCCCCGAAAGCCCCACGCCTCACTTGAGCGGCGAGATCACGAGGCGCCCGCAGGCGAGGAAGGTCATCAAGAGTCCGAGCACGACGACCATCACGATTCGCAGGGTCTCGCAGTGCCTCACGTGGACCCAGAGGAACAAGCGGCTCTCGAGCGCGAGCCCAGCCGGAAGACTGGGCCGACGACGCAGACGTGCTCGACCAGCCCAGGCGCCAACCAGACGCTCTTTGGCAACGCGCCGAAGGACGCGACGTCGGTCGTGTCCTTGTCGAACAGAAAGGCCTTCGTCGCGCGGACGCGCCGCAGAGGAGCGCCGCAGCGATCTGCCGGACCCGAAGCAGGGGGTCCATGGCGTGAGCTCGGGCCTGACGGGTTGCACGGACAGCGCACGGGGTAGCGTGCTGCGCGGCTCGACTTCCTCGTCACTTTCTTCGTGGCCCTCGGGGCCCGTTCTTGCGTGTTCTTGGCCGCCTTCTTCGCCGCCGCACGGGACGCGGCCTCGGCGCGGATCTCGGCGCGTGGCTTGGGGCCACGCTTCTCCTGGGCGTCACGAGCGGCGACGTAGCCCGCGACGAACTTCCTTGCCGGCAGGCGCGCGACGAGCTCACCGATCACCTCGAGCGCGAGCTCGTCCGCCCGCTGGAAGCGCACGCAGCACTTCCCCATGTCGAGCTTCTGGTGCAGATCGACGCCGACCGCCTCCGGCGGAAGTCATCCGCTTGGAGTTCCTATCCCCTCGCGGCGCATCAAGGGCGTACACACCGGCGCGCAACTCACGAACGAAGTCGGGGACATGAGCTGCACCGAGCTCAAGGCGCGCGCCGCGGCTGTGGTATGAGCGCGTGTCAGCGTGCTCCGCTAGGCCCAGCGTGCGACAAGCAAAACTCTCTTCGACCAGCGCAGCGCGCGCGGGCCCGCCCGAGTGCCCTTGCGCTTCTGCGCTGCTCAGGACTCGGTGTCTGGCTTGCGCAGCGTGGCCTGGTAGTGCACCGAGAGATGCGCCAGCGGACTGGTCTCCAGGCGACGCTCGAGCGCAAGAAGCGGCGACAGCACGGCGCGCGGAAGGAAGTCCGGCACGAATGTGAAGTGCTCGATCGCCTCCAGCCGCAGCCCCGGCGTCTCGCGCCAGCGCCGCGGCGCGAGCCAGCGCTCGGTACCTTCGTCGATGCGCGAGAGGATCGGGAACACATAGCCCATGTAGACGCGGAACAACGGGTTGAGCGTATTGGTCTCCTGCACCACGAGCACACCGCCCGGCTTGAGCACGCGCACGATTTCAGCGCAGGCGCGATCCTGTTCCTCTGGCCCGATCATGTGGTGCAGCACGCCGATCGTGTAGACGAAGTCGACGCTGTGGGAGCGCAGCGGTAGCGCCAGACCGTTGGCGACCAGCGAGGAGTTCGGCGGGCCGCCGCCGGCACGCAGCAACTCGTGCGCAGGCTCCAGTCCGATCACGCGCCAGCCCAAGTGGCGTAGCTCTTGGGCCTGCAGCCCCAGCCCGCAACCCAGGTCGAGTCCGATGCTGCCCTCCGAGCGCGGCAGCACCTTCGCGAGCCGCTGAGTCCGGCGCGCGAGCAGCAGTTCCCACATGTGCGGACGGAACTGAGCGCCGTACTGCTGCGCGATCTCGTCGAAGTGCCCGCGCGCGGGCGCGCCCACGCGGCGCTGCGCGCGCAACTCGACGGCGAAGAACACGACGCCCACGGTCAGGGACACGCCGGTCGTGAGCACGCGGAACAGCGTCACGCACGCAACCGCATCGGCGAGCTCAAGCCCGTACTCCTGCAGCAGTACGATTTGCGCGCTGCCCGCGGTGCCGACACCGGCGGGCATGAGCGTCAGGGCGCTGAACACCGTGCCGGCGCTGTAGCTGCCCACGGCGGCCAGCGGCGCCAGCTCCACGCCCATGCCCCAGGCCGCGAAGGCGAGTCCGGTCGCTACGGGAATCCAGATGGCGAGCGAGAGCAGCGCTGCGCTGCCCACTGCTGGCGCTGAGTACAGCTCGCGCAGGACCTCGTTCGGCGCGCCGCGGCGTGCGGCGATGCTGCGCGCGAACCATGCGACGAGCAACGCGCACAAGAGCGTCAGCGCAAGCACGCCGCGCATCCACATCTGCGGCGCCGTGAGCATGCCGAGCAGCGACAGGGCAGCCACGTCGAGTGTTCGTTCGAGCGCAAGGCACAGCAGCGTGCGCGCGAGCGGCGCGCCGATGCAACGGCGCAGGAGCACGCAGCGGATTACCTCACCGATGTAGGCGGGCGTGGCCGTGCCGGGGAGCGAAGCGAGGTAGATCTTCAAGCTATCGCGCGCCGGTACCGAGGCGTCGGCGCGGCGCAGCAGAAACTGCCAACGCACGAAGCGCGCAAGTACGAAGTACGCCGTCAGCGTCAGCAGCAAAACCACCGCTGTCGCCGAAGCGCGCGTCAAAGCCGCAAGTGCTGCGCTGCCATCGGTCCCCCGCACCCACAATGCTGCGATCAACGCGCCTACGAGAAGGCTGACGATCGTGACGGCGCGCAGGTGTCGCGTGCGTTCCTGCGCAGGTCCGCTCATCTGCGCATCCAGCGCTCTCGCAGCGCGCGTAAGTCGTAGATTGCTGGACCCTCCGAGCGCGTTTTCGCGCCGGAGAACAGACGGCCGCGATCGATCGCGTACAGCTCAGCCCCCGGCGGATTCGGCAACTGCTTGTGCGCATCCACGCGCCACTTGTCGACATCGCGTACATAGAGCGCGAAGCCACTCTCGAGCCCCACCCGCTTAGCTCCAGGCGGCGGCTCGAGTTGTTCGGGTGCGAGCCAATAGTCGGCCGTTGGCGCCGGCTCGCCGCCCGCTCGTTGTGCGTAGCGATTCCAGATGTACGGCGAGCCGCCGTAGAGCTCGTCGGGCACCTGCGGCGAAAATCCCGACGGGAACAAATGGCGTAGCGCGCTCGCTGCGGCGAGCGATGCCGGGGCCGAGAGCTGGTAGCCTTCGACATGGGCGTGCAAGCGCTCACCGATGCGGCGCGCGTGTACCAGCGGCGTCCATGAGGTCGGCCAAGAAAGCCACAGGCAGAGCGCGAGTCCGGCGACCGTCAAAAGGCGTGCTCCCCGCGCACTCGCAGGCGCTGCGACGAAGCCCGAGCGCCAAAAGGCCGCAAGTGGGAGCAGCATGGCCGGCACGAACTGGTGGAGCGAAATGTAGGCCTGCACATAGAAGCACGCGAAGTAACCCAGCGACATCAGCGCCAGCGCGCGCGAAACGCCGTCGAAGCGGCGCCAGGCAAGCAGCGCAAGGCCCGGGAAAAGTCCGCAGGGCACCAGCGCGAACAGCGTGCGGCGCACATCGGCGACTTGGAGATAGGCGAAGCGCGAGAGCAGGCTTTCGTACTCGCCGCCCGGCTGCGGGAGCCCGAATGCATCGAGCAGCACGGGCGCGACGCGTGTGGCTGCGACGCAGGTGACCAACGCGACCCCGAGTGCGACGAGTCCCACCGTCGGCCGCGGCCGCACGCACAGCCACGCAGCGACGAGCCACAGTCCGAGCAGCATCAACCCGCTCGGCAGTGATGTGTAGGACAGCACGGTGAACAGCGCTGTCCAGGCGCGTTCGCCGCGCAACGATGCGACGACGGCGGCGAGCACGCAGGCGACAAGCAGCGTGTCCTGCGTCGCGGGCAGGGCGATGTCGGCGCTGTACGGGTCGTAGCTCGCGCTGAACGCCATCACGAGCAGGTACAGGGCGAGGCCGCCCCAGATCAGCCACGCTTCGCTGGCCCGCAGCACGCCGCGCGCGTGCTCGACGAGCGCAGCGATGGCGCCGAACACGCCCGCGAGGTAGAGCGCGATGCTCACGCGTGCCGCGCCTTCGTTCTCGCCGAGCAGACGCACGAACCATGCCCCTGGGAACGCAAACAACATGCTCGTCGGGCCAGGAAAGCCGCGGATGTTGCCTGCGCTTTCGGACCAGAACGGAACGGGTTGCACGAGCAGCAGGCGGATCGATTCGAAGGCGTGCACGCCGTCGCCGTTGAAGCTCTCCCAGTGGAACTTGGGGCCTAGAAGCGCGAACAGCACGAACGGAACGACCAGCGTCGGCGCGAGCGCGGAGGCGAGCCGCGGCGGCCACGGCAAGGGTGCGCCACGCGCCGCGCGGAGCACCACTCCCGACCAGGCGAGCGCCGCGAAGGCGGCGACGCACCAGCCGAACGGCGCACCGCGGCCGAGCTGTGGCGCCCACAGTCCGAGCGCGCAGGCGAGCGCACTCACACTCGTCAGGCTGGCCGCCAGAGCGCACATCAGCCAGCGTCCGAGTCCGGTCGCGGCACCGCACGCTGCGGCGATTGCCAGGCCGGGCGCGAGGAACAGTGTGCAAGCGCCGAGCGCCACAAGCGGCGTCCACAGCCACGACTCGAGCACGCGCTCGCCCGGCCAGTAGGGCTGCGCGTTCTCAGCCAGGCGCCAGCTCTCGCTCGCACGCTGCAGCGCGTCGGGGTCGACCAGCGCCGGCGCCGCGAGTGCTGCCAGCGCGGCCAGTGCGCGCAGTGCATGCGGAGTGCTCGCCCGCTCCGCTGCGGCGACAGCCGGATGTGAGGGACTGAATGCCATGGATGCGAGCGCCTGCTGCGAGGGGGATGGTAGACTCGGGCTCACAATAACGGTCCCGGCTGACTTAGCTCGAATTCTACAGCTTGAGCGCCGTCGGCACGGCGGCATTGGTGAACTCACCCCCCAGATCGCTCGCCCCTCGAGAAGGTGTCCACACTCCGCACGCACTTAGGACGGGTTCCGCCCGTCGTGCTGCTGCTGGCCCTCGCGGCCGCGCTCGCGCACCTCGCGCCCTTGTGGCGTGCCCAGGCCAGCGTCGAGCCGCCCTGGGAGTTCACGGGCAATCTCGCGACTTCGCCGGACTACATGCAGTACCGGGTATGGGAACGACGCACCGAGTTCACCGGTCCGATCACCGACAGCCGCTTCACCACCGAGGCGCACCAACCGTACCTGCCCGTGGCCTTCTACTGGTTCGTCGGCGCGCTCGGGCGCGCGCTCGGCGTCGCGCCGGAGTGGGTGTACGAGTGGCTCGGCGCACCGCTGGCCGCGTTGCTCGTCGTGTTGCTTTACCTGTGCGCGCAGCATTTCCTCGCCACGCCGACGGCGCGATGGTGGGTGTTCCTCGCGACGCTCGGCGGCGGCGGGCTGGGCGCGTACCTCAAGCTCGCCGCGGAGCAGAAGCTGCTCGGCGCGAGCGGCACGGAGTGGCTCTTGAAGCGGCTCGAAGAGGCGCCCGTGTGGGAGCAATACCGCAGCCACTATGTGTGCAAGGTGCTGTTCGACACGCACTTCCTGGTCGCGTGGGTGTTCACCATCGCGGCCCTGCTCGCCTTCCGCGCCGCGCTCGCCCGGCCGACGGCGTTGCGCCTGATCGCGCTCGCGCTCACATCGACCGTCGTCACGCTGCTGCACCCTTACGAGGGGCCGTTGTTGCTGCTGATCTACGCGCTGACCTTCGTGCTCGTGCGCTGGCGTGCGGTTTCCTTGCCTGGATTGAATGCGGCGCTCTTTGTCGGCGGCGGAGCGACATCTCTCGCGGTGGTCGCGCTGTTCGCGCTGCAACGCCAATCCGGCCTGCCAATTCCGGCTTGGCGACCGCCGGACGTGTCGTGGATCAGTGTCTTGCTCGCCTATCCGCTGGTGGCGCTGATCGCGCCGACGCGCTTGCGCGCCTACTGGCGCAGCGCAGGGATCGACGAGCTGTTCCTGCTCGGCTGGGCCGGCGGGTGCCTGGCGATGACGCTTTCGAGCCCTTGGTATCCGTACGCAGACCGCGGCCCGACGACGGCGCAGATCCCGTTGTTCCTGATCGCTGGCGAGATGTACTTCGCGACCCGCTCGCGCGTTCCGTGGGGCCACGCGCTGCTGGCGTTCGCTCTGCTCGGCGCGACTGCGCCGCGCGATGCCCTATTTCGCGCGCGCGCGGTGACATTTGGCCGCAACCAGGGGCCGGCCCTGTTCCAGTCGCGCGAGCAGCGCGCTGCAGTCGCTGCGCTGGCGGCGCGCGCGAATGAGCGCTCGGTGCTGCTGGCGCAGCCGCTTGATTACCGCTGGCTCGCGCCCGAGTTCCCGGGCCGGAGCTACCACGCGCACTTCTTCCTGACAGTCGACTTCGAGCGCAAGTTCGCCGAGGTCGAGGCGTTCTACGCCTCCGAGGACCTCGCAGCGCAGGCGCGCCAACTCGACGCGTGGGGCATCGACTTCCTCCACGCACCTCGCAGCGCGCGTCCGGAGCGTTTCGCGCAGCTGCCGGGGTGGCGCGAGCTCGTGCGCGCCGAGGGTGGGATCGTGTTCGAACGCGAGGGCCGCGGTGGCTGACGCATCGGCCGCGTCGCGGCGCTTTTGGATCGTGCTCGCTGCGCTCGTCGCGCTCGCGCTACTGCTGCGCGGCTTGGCGCTCGAGCGCTGCGGCCTCGATCACTTCGACGAGGGCGTTTACGCCTGGAGCGCGTCCTCAATTGCGACGCCCGACCAATTCTCGGCCTTGTATCCGGGCCAGGAGAAGTTCTCTCCGCCGGCCTACTTCGGTGCAGCCGGTGTCCTAGCGCGTCTGTTCGGCTGCGAGGTACCGCTCACTCTGTTCGCGCTGAACGCCGCGCTCGGCGCGGCGAGCGTCGCGCTGCTCGGCCTCGTCGCGCGGCGCTGGTTCGGCGCGCCTGCGGGACTTGCGGCCGCGGCGCTGCTCGCGTGCAACGAGTACCACATAGCACTTTCGCGCACGGCGCTGACCGATGTCGGCTTCGCGCTCGTACATCTGGGTGCGTGGTTCGCGCTCATCGAAGCGCTGCGCGCCGAGCGTGTTGGACGCGTGCTGTTCGCAGGCGCGCTCGTCGGGCTGGCGTGGAACGTGAAGTACCACGGCTGGCTCGCCGTCGTCGCAGCAGCGCTCGCGTATGTTCCGATCGGCGTGGCGCGCGCGGTCGCGCGCGAAAACTGGCGCCGGCCGCTCGCATTGGGTGTAGCGGCGGCGCTGACGGCGGCGCTCGTTTATCTGCCCTGGGCGCTGCATGTGCAGGCTCAACCCGGCGGCTACGCCGCGCTCGCGCAGTACCAGAGGACGATGCTGCACGGCGGTTGGTTCGAGAACCTCGCGCGGCAGGGCTCGCAACAGCTGTTCTTCGAGGGGCCGCTCAGCGCGGCGTCCGTGCCGCTCGCGCTCGCCTGCGCGTCGAGCGTCGTGAGCAGTGCGCGGCGCACCGCGCCGGTGCTCGCTGTTGCGCTCGGATTCGGCGCGCTTGGAGTTCTGGTCGGCGGCGTCGCCGTGTGTGCGCTGCTGGCTTTGGTTGCGCTTCCTTGGCTCGTCCGCCAAGCGCTGCGCCGCGAGTGGCCCGCGCTCGCGTTGTTGAGCGGGCTCGCGTTGTGGAGCTTGCTCACGCCCTTCTACCACCCGTATGCACGCCTGCTGCTGCCGCTCCTGCTGCTCGCGCTGCTCGCGGCCGCGTGCGCGCTCGGGCGTTGGGTCGAGACCGGCTCGCAGGCGCCGTCTGGCCGCGCACCGCTCGCGGCCTCGCTCGCTGCGGCGCTCGCCGCACTCACCGCGGTTGGCGCGCACTTCCGCGACGATCTGAGCGACCCTTGGCGCGCTGCGCGCGGCGTCGAGCGTGCAGCATCCGAACTCGCCGCGAAACTGCCGCAGGGCGCACGTGTCTTCGTGCTCGGCGACCCGGCGCTGGCGTGGTACCTCGTGCGCGGCGGCGTCGGCGACACGCAAGGCGTCAGCGGCCCCGAGTGTTTCGAACGCCTCGAACGCGATGCGCGCGAGACATTCGTAGCCTGCGGCTACTACCCACGGCTCAACGGCGCCGAGCAGCGCCTAGTGGAAGCCGCCGGCGCCAAGCTCGAACTGCACGCGCGCGCGGCGGCGCAGGTGAAAGATGTGCGCCTGCTCGAAGACCACCCGCCCTTCCGAGCCGCGCGCCTGCTGCGCAGAGCATCGGACGAGTACGAGGTGCGGCTGTACCGCTATCGGCCCTAGTGCGCCCCCTTGACGGACTTGGGGGAGAGCGCGTTGCTTCTCTCTGGTTGAGCAAAGCGCCCGCGCCACGGACCGTCGGATAGGAACTTCAAGCGGATGACATCCGCCGGAGGCGGTCGGCGTCGACCGCGATAGGGAGGCTCGCCGCGGCTGGGCGATCCGTCAAGTGGTCCACCAGAGCCCAGATCGGGCCTTGGTGGCGGGCTGGCGAGCCGTTCGAGGCCCGCTGGGGCGGTGGTGCGGGCTTTTTGGATACGACCGGGCCTGCCGGCCGGCGCGGGTTGCGGGCGAGGAGCGGGCTGGATGTGGTGAAGGGCGTCGACTCAGGCGAAGTCGAACTGTTCGGGCGAGCGGGCGGGTGCGGGGCGTG
>VGYZ01000097.1 GCA_016872795.1 Planctomycetota bacterium | reverse complement strand
CTCATGCTCGCGCCGGACTCGGGCGCATTGGCGCGGATGCCGTTCGCGTCGTCGAGGGCGACGCTGCGATGGCCGATGACGGTTGGACTGACGTAGGGATAGAGCGTCGCACCGGCCACGCCCGAGTGATCGAGACCGAGCAGGTGACCGAGCTCGTGCGCGGCCACGTCTTGCACGTCGAACGCTCCGATCTCGCCGCTGGTCGTGAACTGGTGCCCCGACCCGTTGAAAAGGATGTCCGCGTCGGCGATGCGTCCGTTCGAGAAGAACTGCACCGGCGTGAGCGCGACGGTCGACGAGCCCTGCGGGAAATAACCAGACGAGTTGTCCTCGTCGAACAGGATCAGATGCACCGCGTCGGCCTGCCAGTCCGTGCGCGCGCGCGCCGCAGGCGAGGTGTTCTCGACGAGCTGCACCGCGCTGCCGTCGACGCGATTCCACTCGGCGATCGCGAGCCGCAGCGCGGGCACATGCTCGTCCCTCGCGAGGTCGTCCGAACCCTCCGAGTTGATCACGATTCCGATGCTCCCCGGGGTTTCCCAGAAGAGCTCGGCGCCGTTCGAGGGGTTGCGCAGTCGCACGTGCGTCGAGGCGAGCGCCGCGATGAGCACGACGGCGGGCAGCACGAGCAAGCGCAGGCGAAGGGCCATGTTCAGCGCGCCTCCCCGCGGGCGCGCGCGCTGCGCACGCGGCGCACGACATCGGCATGGTCGAGAATCGCCGGAGCGGGAGAAGGGGCGCTCGCGCCGCTCACGGGATCGAGCAGCGTGAGCTCGGCGGCGTCGCGCAGCAGCCCGAGCCGCCCGGCGGCATCGCGCACCAGACGCAGCTTGCCCTGCGCCAGTCCGACCGGCACGCGCAGCCCGCTGGCGCTCTCGCCGGTCAGAAACAGCAGCGCGTCCTCGCCCAGCGCGAGCGTCGGCATGCCGGCGATGAGTGTGCCCGACCCGTCGGCCAGCACGCCGCCGGGAAGCTCGAAACGCCGCGTGCCGAGCGGCTCACCGGCATAGGTCGCGTCGACGCTCAGCAGGAACTCGGTGCGGACGTCGCCGCGCGCATCGCGGAAGGCGCGCGTCGAGAGCACGCGTCCCTCGACGACCAGTTCCGAACGCTGCGCGAGTTGTTCGATCTCCAGACGCACGGCGGTTCCGGCCTCGAGGGAACTCGGCCGCGTGAGTCGGAGGGCGAGCAGCGCTGCGATCGCGAGCAGCCCGCAGGAGAGTGCGACGGGGCGGTGGAGGTTCATGCGGAGGTCTCCGGTGCGATGAGCGGCCGGATGGGGCCGCTGCAGGGCGAGTTTTCGTCCCTTCCCGTCGGCGCCCTTGATCGCACCCCCCGGATTCGCGAGCGCGACCTCGATTGGGCTCAAGAAATCAGCCCCGGGCGCGCCGAAATCAGTCGCTGGTCGACCGTGGGCACAGCGTGTGCCCGCGCCCCCTCCCACCGCGCCGACTCCCACCTGCTTCGCCCGACCGCATGACGACGCTCACCGCCGAAGGCCTGATCCGCGCGAATGTCGCCATCCCGACGCTGCCGCAGGTCGTCGCGCGCATCAACGCGCTGGTCGACGACCCGGAAGTCGGCGTGCGGGAGATCGGCGCCGCGGTGGCCGAGGACGCACCCATTGCGGCCTCCGTCCTGCGGCTTGCGAACTCCGCGCGCTACGGGCTGCGCGAGAAGGTGCTCTCGACGGAGCACGCGACCGCCGTGCTCGGCGTGCGCATGCTGCGCACGATCGCCATGCAGGCCTCGGTCGTCAGCAGCTACGAGCACCTGCGCGGTCAGGTGGACTTCAGCGTGGAGGCGCTGTGGCGCCACTCGATCCTCGATGGATTCGCGTGCAGCCTGCTCGCGACGCACTCCCGCGCACGCATCGAACTCGCGCCCGAGGAGTTTCAAGTCGTGGGCCTCCTGCACGACATCGGCAAGGTGCTGCTGCTCGAGAGCAGCCCCGAGCCCTACCTCGCCTGCGTGCGCGAGGCCCGCGAGCGAGGCGTGCCCGAGTTCCGAGCAGAGGAGATTCGCTTCGGCTTCCACCACGGCGAGGTGGGAGCCCTGATCGCAAGCTCGTGGGGTCTGCCGCAGCTCGTCGCCGAGTGCTGCCGCTACCACCACGGCCCGAGCAAGCGCCTGCTCGCCTCCCCCACCCTCGCGCTGGTCGCCCTCGGCAACCTGATGGTCCACCGCCTCGAGGATGGCGACCTTCGCGGGGCCGCGGTCGTGTTCAGCCCAGAGGCCCGCGCGCTCCTGTGCCTGAGCTCAGAGCACATCGCCGAAGTGGTCGAGCGCACCGAGGCCATGCGGCCTCAGATCACGATCTAGGCGCGTTTCGCAGCCTCGCCCGACCGGCCTCGCCGCCGCGGGCGACTTCGGTGGTGGGCCGATGAGTCCTGCCGACGCCCCCGAGATCCTCGCGCCGTATCGACGCGCCTAGGAGCGGGGCGAGCGCGCACTGCGTGCCCTGCCGCCGCTGCTCGAAAACGGGCGCGCTGCGGCTCTGGGCGCGGGGGAGAGGGTTGCCACACGCGCACCTGCGCGCAAGTGCTTCCCCGCAAGCGCTCAGGGCGCACCCGCTCGCTTGGAGCGGGTGCGCCCTGTGATCTGATTCGGAGCCGAGTCAGGCTCGCGAACGGAGAGCCTCGCGGCCCATCAGCGCCGACGGCCGGAGCCCTTCTTCTCGGCGCTCATCTTGACCTCGACCGGCGCGACCTTGCCATCGGCGTCGACCTTGATGGTGGCCTCGGCCTTGCCGAGCTTCTCGTGCCAGAACTTGGCCTTGTGCTCGCCCGCGGGCAGGCCCTCGATGGTGAAGGTGCCGTCGGCGCCCGAGACCGCGTAGTGGTTGGTGTTCGCCACGATCAGCCACGAGTTCATCCACGGGTGGATGTCGCACTTGATCTCGATGCGGTCTTCCTTGTCGAGCTTCTGGGACTCCATCGCGCCAGCGCCGACCATCTTGTTCAGGCTCTCGTTCTTCGCGGGGTAGGTGTGCACGTTGTGCGAGACGCTGTCCGAGTTCTTGTACTCGACCGTGGTTCCGACCGGCACGATCACGACGTGCGGATCGAAACGGCAGGACTTCTGATCGAGGACGAGGGCCTTCTCCGGGACCTTGATGGTCGCGCCGGCGATCTCGACGGTCACGACGACATTGGCGATGCCGCCATTGGCGCCGATCATCAGGCTCTGGTCTTGGGTGTCGACGGTGCCGCAACCCTCCGACTTTTCCGCTGCGATCACGAGCGGCTTGACTTCCGGCTTCTCGCCCTCGAACAGGACCTTGCCGGTCTCCGCGAGGAGGATCGAGCCGGTCAGGGTGCCGCGCACGGGCTCGGCGGGGAGGGTGAAGGCGGTGGCCAGAGCGGCACCGGCCACGATCGAGGCGAGGGTGATGTTCTTCATGGAGAGATGATAGGAGGCGGGAGGTGCGGCCGTCACAGCGGTCGCCGGCGGAGTTCCCTAGTTCATTGGCCCGGGGAACCCATGTACATACGGTCGAAGTTGTAGAGCCATTCTAGGACAACCTGGACCTGATCCGAGTTGGTCGAGTTCGGGTAGCGGTCCTGATACTGCGGCGGAGTCGAGGCGAAGTTGGCCGGCATGGCCGTGCCCGGGTAGACCACCGCGGGGTTGATCAGCCAGTCACGGACCCAGTCCTCGCGCAGGCGCTCGCGCGTGCGCTCGAGGTCGGGGGCCCAGGCGATCGGATCCGCCGGCGGCGGCGTGCCGAGGCGGAAGTGACACTGGAAGCAGTTGACGCTCTTCACGGCGATGGCTTCTCCCAGCTCCAAGTGGTTGGCGAGCACCGCGCGACGGGCGTCGAGGTGGACCTTGGAGCGCAGCACGGAAGCCTCATAGGCGGGGTTCACGGCCGGTCGGGCCGTGAAGTTCTTCGCAGTCGCGAAGTCCTTCGATGAGGCGTACGCCAGCACCTTCGAGAAGCTGGCCTCGATGGCCATGGAGACGCCATCCTCGATCTCCGTGAGCGCCGTCATGTCCATGCGCGCGGCCTTGGCGAAGTCGGCGCTGTCCTGCTTGGCTGCAAGTCGAGCGGCGCGGGTGAAATTGGCCGGCCACGCCTTGTTGGACTTGTGGGCGAAGTAGTCCGCGATCGCCTCGGCCTCGCCGGGGTCGTAGCGGAACGACGGCATGCGCACGCGCAGCTGCGGACGCAGCGACACCACATCGTGGAGGAAGCTGAAGAACCAGCCGCGCTGGAGCTTGCCGCCCTCATCCCACAGGACCGGCGGTGCGAAGGTCCAGCGGACCTTGTCGTAGGGCTCCGAAGAGTGGTCGCGCAGCTTGCCGTCCGCGTCGTAGACGCCCAACTCGTCGCCGCTACCCCCGCTCACATAGCTGTAGGCTTCGTCGCCTTCCTTCGAGCTGTCGTACAGCTCGATGCCGTTCATGTAGTAGTCGGTCACGACGCGGATGAAGTCGCCACCGTGGGGCGCCGTGGTCGCGACCAGCCGCTCGGGAGCCACGAACACCTTGTCGCCCATGCCCTTTTGGACGCCGGGCTCGGGGCGCAGCACGCGGAAGGTGAGCTCGTCGACTTCGTACTTCTCGACATCGTCCTTGATGGCCGCGAGGTCGTGGGCCGAGGGCACATTCTGGTCCTCGGACATGGGCTGGATCTCGGCCGCGATCGTGTGGGCGAGACCGTTCTCGTCCGTGAAGGTGATCGTGCCCGGATCGATCATGTGGCACGCGGCGCAGTTGTTCTGGCGCACCGCGCGCATGCCGGCGTCCATCGAGTGCTGGGCCGGCGTCGGGATCATCTTGGCGAGCTGCACTTCATCGTCGACGAGACCGATGATGAAGGTCGTGATGGCCTGCTCTTCCTCGGCGTTGAAGCCGAAGTAGGGCATGCGCAGCTTCTCGCTGGGGTTCTTGATCTTCTGCTGGTCGTAGGAGCGCGGGGCGTGCAGCTTTTGCATCAGCCAGCCCTCGCGGTAGTTGGGATCCAGCTTGACGAAGCCGAAGTCGAGCTTGTCGACGGTCTTCGAGCCCCAGTTGGAGAGCTCGGCACCGATCGGCATCCAGTCCTGCGTGCCTTCGATCTCGTGGCAGCTGAAGCAACCGTAGTTGGCGACGAGCTTCTCGCCGACGGCGACCTTGAGCTTGGCCAAGTCCGCCCACTCGCCGCGCTCGAGGCGCTCTTCGACCGCCGTGCGGCCGTCGCGGGCGAAGAACCAGCGCGCCTGCTCCGACAGCACCTCGCGCAGCTGGGGCTCGGCCATGTCGACGAGCTTGGGCTTCCAGCCCTCGGGCACATCGCGGAAGTACCCGTCGGGGTCCTCCATGATGTAGGCGGTGATGTCGGCCGCTTCCTGATCCGACAGGCGCAGGTTGGGCATGCGCGTGTCTTCCCAGTACTTGGTCGGATCCTTGAGCCACGCGAAGAGCCACTCCTTCGTGACCTTCGTGGCGACACCGCGCAGGTTCGGGCCGTGCTCGTTCCCGCCGGTGCGGGCGAGCGCGAGGTCCTTGGCCGTCGCTTCCTCGCCGTAGGGCGCGAGGTTGTGGCACGCAAAGCAGCCCGAGAGGCGCATCGTCTCGCGGCCGCGGTGCGCATCACCCTCGACGGGGACGGCCGGCATGGCCGCGAGCGGAGCGCGATCGACGAGGTAGGCCGTGATCGCGGAGATGGCCGAGTTGTCCCACTCGCGCCCTTCGATGTTGCGGCCCGCGCCGTACTTCGACTTCGTGATCGTCTCGCCCGGGGCGTAGTTGCCGCCCTCGATGTGGAAGAACTGCGGCATCCACGTGGTCGGACGGAAAGCCTTGGGATCGGTGATCCAGCCCGTCACGAACTCCGGCGTGAGCTTGGCCTGCAGGTTGCGCAGGTTCGGGCCCGGGCGGCGCTTGGCCGGGAACCAGTCGATCTTGTGGCAGCTGTAGCAGCCGTAGCGCTCGACGAGCTGGTAGCCCTTCGAGACGGTCGGCGCGTCTTCAGAGATGAGCTCCATCGAGCTCTTGTGGCACTGCACACACGAAGCTTCCGTGTACTCGCTCGCGAGCATCGGATAGTCCCAGTGGTGCTGCTTGTGCCAGTGGTACTCCTGCTCCCATGCCGCCTGCTCGCCCGAGTCGGTCGGGCGGTGGTCCGAGCGCACGAAGTCGAGCGCCTCGCCCGAGCCACGGTGGCAGATGGTGCAGCCAAACTCGTTGAGCGGGTGCGGCGACTTCGAGCTCAGGTAGAGGTCGAGCCGCGGGTGTGTCGCATGGGGCTGGTCCTCACCTTCGAACCCGGCGCGATCCGCGCCGAGGTGGCAGGTGTGGCACATGTCGATGCGCTTCTTCTTGGTGAAGTTGAGCTCGAAGGTCAGCTTGTCGAGCACGACCTTGTTGACCTTCAGGTTGGGCTTCACGAAGTCGAGACCCGGCGCGTCGCGGATGATGTCGGCCACCTTCTCCGGAGCGCTCATGGCGGCGCGATCGAGCTGCACGAGGCGCTTGCGCACCTGCTCGAGGTCGCGCGAGCCGATCGAGAGCGCCTTCTTGGCGCTGTCGCGCTCGCGGGTCAGGTCCGAAAGCTCGATGTCGAGCGCGAGCTTCTTCGCTTCGAGGTCCTGTTGCAGACCCATGGCCTCGTTCATCGCCAGATCGGTCTCGTCGAGCATTTCCTGATCGAGGGCCGGATTGCCTTCCCTGAGGCGCTTCTCCTCGAGGAGGTAGCGGTCCCAGTTGTACTCGCTCTTCTTCTTCTTGGCCGTCTCGATCGCCTTCCACAGCTCGCCGCGGGCGAGCCGCTGGCGCTCGGCGACCTCGGCGATCTTGGCCTCGTTGGCAGCCACGCGCTGCTCGGCCTCCGAGACCTTCTTCACGAGCTCGGCTTCGCGCGCCGCCGCGCCAGCCGCCGTGAGCTCCTGCTCCGCCGCGCGCGCCTTCGCAATCTCGATCTCGCGGAAGTCGCGCTGGTAGTGCTTCCAAGGCCGCTCCCAGTCGTCGATCATCATCCAGACGGTGGCCAGCAGGATGACCACGCTGGAAAGGAGGAACCACCGGTTCAGCGAAGAGACGCTGTAGTGGGTGTCGCCACGATCCGCCATGGGGATAGTCCGAGAGGTGCGGGGAGGTGCCTGGGGTTCGCAACGATGCGCAGGCGGTTCAGACGTTGAAGAAGTACTCGGGCATGCCGATGAAGTACTTCAGGTCGACGGTCCAGCGCAGACCCATTTTCACGGGGATCAGCACGAACCACAGGAACAGGTGCATGAAGACATTGAAGCGCACCATGCCCATTTCCTCGACCAGCTTCTTCATCACGGTCTTGCCGAACAGCGGAGGCAGGACGAGGAAGTAGCCGATGAGCGCCACGATGCCCGGGGCCTCGCGCACGAACGGATTGTCCGGCCTCGGCTTGTCCATTAGCTCAACCCAGAAGTAAGTCGAGAGATCGACATTGACCATCGGCTCGAGTTTGTGGAGGTCCCAAAACTCGAACGGCCCGAAGAACGACCAATTCGGCCCGCGCAGGAAGGTCCCGAGGATCACGAACGACACCCAGAAGAGCAGGAAGCCGACCCAGAAGAACGCGATCGCGAACGGGCGCTCCTCGAAGGTGTAGTAGCCGTTGCCCTTGGGGTTGAGGTCGAGGTACGGGATGGCGCACAGGCCGACGATGATGAAGCTCGGCAGGAGCACGCCGGCGAGCCAAGGGTCAAAGTAGACCAGCAGCTCTTGTAGGCCGAGGAAGTACCACGGCGCCTTGGACGGGTTGGGGGTGCGGGCCGTGGCGGCCGGCTCCTCGATCGGCGCGGTGATCAGGATCGACCAAACCACCATGCCCGCGGTGAACAGAATCAGGCAGATGAGCTCGGTGTAGACGAGGTCGGGCCAGGTGAAGACCTTCTGCTTGGCGAGCTCGCCTTCGAGCGTGGGCTCGCCGCGCTTGGTGCGCTCGTCGTTGATGACGGCGCGGCGCAGCGCGAGCCACGAGAAGAAGATCACCGTCGCGAAGAGGATCACGATCGGCACATTGTCGGGCTTCGTGATGATCGCGTTGAAGTTCGGGTCCTGGAACGCGAATACGAAGTAGGCGGTCGACAGCGCGAAGAACGCCGTGATCACCCACACCTGCGCGAAGAACTTGCGAAAATAGAGGATCCCCACCACCGCGAGGATGCTCGCCACGCTGTAGCGCGTGGGCTCGGTCAGCCAGTTCGAGAAGTTCTTGAGGCCGGCCGCGATCGGTCCGTCGTGGACGGGAGCGCCGCCGCCACCCAGCAAAGTCGCAAGAGCGAGGTGCATCGCTTGGCTTCCTTAGAGGGGACCCGAGATGCCGCCGTCCTTGCGGACGCGCCAGAAGTGCACCGCCATCAGCGTCGCCGCGATCAGCGGGAAGCCGACGCAGTGCAGCACATAGAAACGCAGCAGCGCACCCTCGCCGACGAAGCGTCCGGCGAGCAGGCCGAAGCGCACATCGTCACCCGCGTGGATGAAGTCGATGCCGCCGAAGCTGACCAGCGCGGCGCCCGGGCCCTCGTGACCGAGGAACGGCGTGGCGCGAGCCATGTTCGTACCGACGGTGATGGCCCACACGGCGAGCTGGTCCCACGGCAGCAAATAGCCGGTGAAGGAGAGCAGCAGCGTCAGCACGAGCAGGATCACGCCGACGTTCCAGTTGAACTCGCGCGGCGGTTTGTACGAGCCGGTCAAGAACACGCGGTACATGTGCAGCCAGACGCTGATCACCATCAGGTGCGCGCCCCAGCGGTGCATCTCGCGCATCACGCCGATCGGCACGTGCTCGCGCAGCGCGAAGATGTCCTCGTAGGCCTTGTCCGCCGTCGGGCGGTAATAGAACATCAGCAAGAGGCCGGTCAGCGTCAGGATCAGGAACAGGAAGAATGTCAGTCCTCCCATGCACCATGTGTAGCTGAGTCGGATGCCGCTGCGCCGCACCTTGACCGGGTGCAGGTGCAGGAAGACATTCGAGAGCACCGCGAGCGTGCGGTTGCGCGGCGTGTCCGGGTAGCCGTGCCGGAAGATCGACTTCCAGATCTGCGACTCGCGGATGTACGTGAAGAGCTTGGTCATGAGGGGCAGCGAAAGGCCGGGGCGGGACGGGGCGGAGTTGTCGGCCCATCAAGCTTGGGGGCGAGACCTTCAGGCATAGGGCAGGTAGGCGCCGTCGAGCGACCACTGGCCCTTCTCTTCCTGAAACTTGGTGTTCTTGTCGATCAGGATCTGGCCGTCCTCGGCCAGCGCGATCTTGTAGCGCTCGAGCGGCCGCGGGGCCGGACCCTCGACGTTCACACCCGTGCGCACGAAGCCCGAGCCGTGGCAGGGACACTTGAACTTCTCGTCGGTCTGCAGCCAGTTGGGCGTGCACCCAAGGTGCGTGCAAACGGTCGAGAGCGCATAGAAGCCGGTGGGCTCGCGCACGATCCAGACGCCGTAGGCCGCCTTGAAGCGCTCGTCGACGGCGCCGACCGCGAACTCGGTCGGGTAGCCCGCCTTGAACTCCTGCGGCGGCTCATAGAGCACATTGGGCATCATGAAGCGCAGCATCGCGCCACCGCCGGCGGCACTGGCGGCAGCGAAGGCGCCCCAACCCAGCCCGAGGACCGAAAACAGGCCGCGGCGCGAGACGTCGCCGCGCAACGGAGCTGTGCGCAGGGGCGGCGGCTGGTGGGAGGGTTCGGAAGGGGTCTTGGGCTTCTCGTCGGCCACGGGGATCGGAGGGGATCGAGGTTGCGCGAGGGCTCGGGTTGCGCCGCCGCGACCGGTGCCGACCGACGCCGCCCACAAGCGGCGTCAGTACGGCGCAGAATCGCCGCGGACATGGGGACCGAGAGGATGGGGAAATCCGGGGCCCAACGCAAGCCCCGAAGGCCTCCGATTCCCACCCCGCTGGGGACCTCGGACAGGGCACGAAGTGGCTCAAGGCGACTGCAACGCCCGCATCGCCGCCTCGCGGACCTGAAGGCTCGCGTCGTCCTTGGCCACGGCCTCGAGCAGCGCCCGATCCTCCGCGCGCCCCAGCCGGCCGAGCGCGACCACGGCGTGCAGGCGAGTCGACTCGACGAGGCGCTCGGAAGCGAACTTCTTCGGCTGCGCGCTGTGCACCGTCTTGTAGCTGGCCGGGTCGACCAGCTCGTGCAGCACGGCGACACCGCGCGCGTCGCCCAAATGCGACAGGGAGATGGCGGCCTGACCGCGCAGCTCGAGCGCCGGATCGCCCAAGAGGCGCGCGAGCGCCTCTTTCGTAGCGTCGCCGGGCAGGTTCTGAAGCACCGCCGCCGCCGTCTGGCGCAGGAACGACTCCGGGGAGTCGAGCAGCGGGATGATGCGCGCAGCCGCGCGCTCGTCGGACAGCCACGAGAGGCCCATCAAGGCCGACACGCGCAGCTGGCCATCGGCGTCCTGCTCGTCGGTGGCATCGAGGAAGATGGACAGTCGATCGAATGCTTGCGGATCGTCGTACAGCGCCGAAAGCTGGGCGATGGCCAAGCGTCGCGCGGTCGGGCCGGCATCCTTCGAGACATCCTCCCATGCCCGCCCGAGGCGCTCGGCGAACTCCGGCCCCACCGGCCAAGGCTCCGCTGCTCCCTCGGCGCGCGCGCGCTGGTTCTCGAGCGCCTGCGACACGAGGCTCATGGCGGCCTGTTTGCGCTCGTTCAGCCCACCGTCGACCACGCGGCGCAGGTTGTCCTCGATCGAGGTCTCCTCCCCCGCCACGGCGCCAAAGAACACGAACACCAGCACCAGCACTCCGACCACCATGAACGGCACGACCACCAGCGGGACGAGCAAATTCTGGTACGGCGACTGGGGCGCCTCGGGGGCGGGCTGGGCCGGATCTGGATCCGGCACTTCGATGGTGCGATCGCTCAAGGGGAGGCTCTCGGGACGCGTTGGGACGAGGGGCTCGAGGGGTAGCTGGCAGCGGACTGCCGCCTTGGGCTCAGCGGCGCGCGACGGGCAGGTCGGACAGCCGCGCGGGGCGCGGCAGGTCCCCCACCAGCGGGCGCAGGTAGTCGAGGAACGGCAGGGCCACATCGTGGGGACCGGCGAGCAGGGAGGCCTCCATGGGACGCGTCTCGCGCGCGACGAGCGCGAGCTCGTTGCGGCGGAAGCTGACGCGATACGGCGCATTCGACTCGCGCACGATCGACAGCGTGCCGCACAGCGCTTCTCGCGAGAGCGCGGCGCGCGCGGCAAGGCGACCGACCTCGCGCGCCTCGGCTGCATCGACCGGCGAGGCCGCGCCGAAGTACGAGCGCTGCGCGTAGCCGAAGGTGTCGGCGCGCACGCGCAGCTTCTCACCGAGCTGGCTCTTGAGCAGCGCCGCGAGCTTGTCGCCGAGGGCGCCCGAGCCCGAGAGCTGCACATTGCCGTGGGAGTCGACCTCCTTGGACTCCGCGAACAGGCGGCCCTGCGCGTCGTGGACGCCCTCCGAGACCGCCACGATGCAGCGGCCGAGGCGCTTGTAGACCGAGTCGACCGCCGTCACGAATTCGTACGGATCGAAGGCTGTTTCCGGCACATACACGAGGTGCGGGCCGTCGTCGAGGTGCGTGCGCGCGAGCACGCTCGCAGCCGTCAGCCAGCCGGCGTTGCGCCCCATCACGACATTGATCTTGATGCCCGGCAGGCTGCGCACATCGACATTGTCGCCGAGGAAGCACGAGGCCACATAGCGCGCCGCCGAGGCGTAGCCCGGGCAGTGATCCGTGCCGCGCAAGTCGTTGTCGATCGTCTTCGGCACATGGTAGACGAACAGCTCGTAGCCGATGTCCGCCGCGATGCTCGCGAGGATGTGCGCGGTCTCGGCCGAGTCGTTGCCGCCGATGTAGAAGAAGTAGCGCACGTCGTAGCGGCGCAACACCGACAGGGCGCGCTCGCACTCTTCGCGCGTCGGCTTCTTGCGCACCGAGCGCAGCGCCGCGCCCGGGGTCTGCGCCACGGTCTCGAGTACATCGGCGCGCTCGGCGCCGAGGTCGACGAACTGCTCGTCGAGCACCCCCTTGAAGCCGTGCAGCGTGCCCCAGACATTCTCGACGCCCGCGCTCGAGCGAGCCGTCTCCACGAGGCCGACGAGGCTCTGGTTGATGACATGGGTGGGACCACCCGACTGGCCGATCAGGACATTGCCTTTGGGTGCGCTCACGGGTCGCTCGAAGTTTCTTCGGGGGGACGGGTCGCGGGAGGCGGGGGTCGCGCCACATGTGTCGCCCCCCATGCAAGCCCGAGAACCTAGCTCCCACCTCCGTCCTAGCCAAGCCGTCGAGCGTCGTAGCGCAGCCCACTTGATCCGGCCGCGTGCGCTGATATGCTCCCCGCCCCTCGGGTTTCGCCCGAGGCGGCGCGCAGGGACGGACCCCCGTCTGCCCAGAGCCCTGCGACGCCCCGACTGACGCGATCCAAGGTGCCCTCGTGGCGGAATTGGCAGACGCACCAGCTTGAGGTGCTGGCGGGTAACACCGTGGTGGTTCGAATCCACTCGAGGGCACCACCTCTCCTACGCTGGGGATGGCCTACGAAGCGTCGCCGCTGGCTCCGTTGCCGCGAACCACCACGCGTGGACCTACGCA
>VGYZ01000096.1 GCA_016872795.1 Planctomycetota bacterium | reverse complement strand
GATGCAGGCGCTCGGTTATCTCGGCGGCGAGGACGGTCGCAACGGCGAGTCGGAGCGGCCGAGGGAGGAGCCCCAGTCGGTGGACCCGCCGGAGGACGCGTCGGAGGACGAGTCGGAAAGCGCGCCGCAGGCTTCGCAGTCGCAAGAGCCCAAGGAGCAGGGCGAGCGGCCCTGACGCGTCGTGGAGAGTCCGGCGGAGGATGGGGCCGCGGTGGCGCGGCGCGAGCGGCGCGGCGTGTGGCTGGTCGTGCTCGCGGCGCTCGCCGTGCGTCTGGCGGTGCTGTGGCTCGCGCGCGATGCGGAGCCGTGGAACGACCAGATCACATATGTGCAGCGCGCCGAGGACCTGCTCGACGGCAAGGGCTACACGGGTTCGTACCAGTCGTGGGTGCAAAACCCCGGCGAGCGGCAACTGCACACGCTCGAGCGCTATCCCGGCGCGTATCAGGCGCCCGGATATTCGGCGTTCATGGCGCTCGTGATGGGATTTCTGGGGCGCGACGAGCAGTGGGTCAAGCTCGTGCAGGTGCTGCTCGGCGCGCTGTCGACATGGCTCGTGTACCGACTCGGACGCGGCTTCGTCGGGCATCGCGCGGCGCTCGTCGGTGCGTGGTTCTTCGCACTCGATCCGACGCTCGTGTCGTTCACGCACTACCTGTTCAACGAGACGCTGTTCATCTCCCTGCTGCTCGCGGGCCTGTGTCTGGTCGTGCACTCGCGCGACGGCTGGCGCATTGGCTCGGCGCTCGCGGCGGGCGCGTGTTTCGCGGCGGCGTCGTATGTGAAGTCCTCGGCGCTGTACCTGCTGCCGCTGCTCGCGGCGTGGTACATGCTGTGGAATCGCGAGCAGTGGCGGCGCGCGCTCTCGTTCGTGCTTGTCGCGTCGCTGGCGTGGGGCGCGTGCGTCGCGCCGTGGGCGATCCGCAACACGCGCGTGCACGGCGGCTTCGTGCTGATGGACTCCAGCGGGCCGTACAACCTCTGGCGCGGCAACCAGCCGGCGGCCTACGCGCGGCGGCGCTTCGGCTCCGACTGGAATGTGCGCTTTCCCTCGCCGTTCAGCGCGTGGACCAACGCGCCCGTCGCGGAAGTCGGCGGCAGCCAGATCGTGCGCGTCGTGCGCGAGCGACTCGGCGTCGAGCAGCCGACCGACCTGCAGATGATGCAGGGCAGTCAGGCGGCGGCGGTCGAGTTCGCGCTCGATGACCTGCAGTGGACCGCGGAGCGAAGCTGGTACAAGCTCGTCGACCTGTGGAATCCCACATCGTTCGTGATGCGGCACCTCTTCAAGCGCGGCTACGGCGAGATTCCGCGCGGGCTCGAGGTCGCGATCACCTGGTCGTGCGTACTCGCTTATGTAGCTGTGCTCGTCCTTGCGCTGCCGTGGATGTACGCGCGCGCACGCACGCCGCTCGTCGCGCTCACGCTGCTGCTCATCTACTACTATTCGGCGATCCACATGGTGACATTCGGGCTCACGCGCTTCCGGCTCCCGATCATGCCGCTCCTGATGCTGTGCGCGGGCGCAGGCGTGGTGGCCGTGGCGGATCGTCTCAAGGGACGGAGTGCCCATGCGTAGCTCGCTCGCACTCGGTTGTGCGCTCGCGCTGCTCGGCTGCTCGCAGGAATCCAAGCGCCCCAATGTGCTGTGGGTCGTGTGGGACACGACGCGCGCGGATCACCTGAGCTTGTACGGGTACGAGCGCAAGACGACGCCGTTTCTCGAGCGCTTCGCGCAGGAAGCGCGCGTGTTCGAGGACTGCCAGTCGTCCTCGTGCTGGACCGTGCCTTCGCATGCCTCGATGTTCACGGGCCTCCTGCCGGCGGAGCACGGCGCGATGCACGGCGCGGAGTTTCTCGACTCCAAGCTCGTCACGGTGGCCGAACACCTGCGCGGCGCGGGCTACTCGACCTATGCGTGGGCGGCGAACCCGCACATCTCGCGCACGGAGAACTTCCTGCAGGGCTTCGAGGTCGAGGAGCATCCGTTCGACGAGGCCGTGCGCGAGCGTGCGATCCAGATTTTCAAGCGCAAGGTGCCGGAGAGCGTGTCGACGCGCGAGCTCGCGCAGCGCGCCGAGGATCGCGGCACGAACCCGTGGGTCATCAAGGCGGCGGGTGAGCTCGGTCGCGAGGGTTTCGCGCGCTGGCTCGACGCGCGCGCACAAAAAGAGCAGCCGTTCCTCGCCTTCTTCAACTACATGGAGTCGCACCGCCCGCTGATCCCGCCGCGCGAGATGCGCGAGAAGCTGCTCACGCCGGCCGAGGTCGATGCGACCTACGCGACGGAGTTCAGCTGGAAGGACACCTGGGCCTACTGCTTCGGGCTGTACGAGTATCCGCCGGAGCAGCTCGAGGTGCTGCGCGACATATACGACTCGGCGCTGCTCGAGCTCGACGGCCTGTTCGCGGGGCTGGTCGCGGAACTGGAGGCCCGCGGGATGGTCGACGACACGGTGATCATCGTCACCGCGGACCACGGCGAGAACCTCGGCGACCAACATCTGCTCGACCACCAGTACGCGCTCAATCAGGCGCTCGTGCGCGTGCCGCTCGTCGTGCGCTACCCCGCGCGCTTCGCGCCGGGCCGCGACCGCAGTCCGGTGATGTCGATGGACCTCTTCCCGACGCTGCTCGAGCTCGCGGGTGTACCCGTGCCGGAGCTCGGCGTGCGGCACGCGCAGAGCCTGCTTGCGCCGAAGGCGAGCCGCGTGCGGATCTCCGACTACCAGCGGCCGTTCCCCAAGCCGCTCGCGGCGGTGCGCAAGGAGTACCCGCAGCACGATGTCGCGCGCTTCGAGAGCGGCCTCATGTCGTGCACCGAGGCGGGGCGCTGGAAGCTCGTGCAGCAGATCGGCGGCCCTGCGGCGCTCTACGACCTCGAGGACGATCCGGGCGAGCGCAAGGATGTGTCGGGTCAGAATCCCGAGGTCGCGCAGCGACTCCGCGAAGGCCTCGGGCGGCTGCTGCGCTCCGTGCGGCCGATCGGCGCGCCCACGGAAGGCGCCGACCGGGACGCGGAGCACCAGAGGATGCTCGAGATGCTCGGCTACTGAGCGTGCGCGAGCGTCGCGTCACCGATCACTTGGCCGGCACGACCAGCGCGGCCGTCGCCAGCGTCTCCGGCAGCTTCTCCATGCCGTCGTACATGCGCAGGAAGTCGCGCGCTTCCTGCGTGCGCGAGTCGCGCAGGCCGTCGGCCCATGCGGGCGGGATCGTCTGGTAGAGCATGCGCGCGACGATGAGTAGCTCGCCGTCGGCGCCGTCGGGGAGCGCGAGCGAATATGTCACGACATCGCCACCGCCCACGAAGTCGTCGTCGCCTCCGGTCCCGACCGGAGCGGTCTCGTCGGCGTGCGGCCCGTCCGCGCGCCAGCCGCGCGGCAGGAGGCGCGTGTCCTTGTGATGCCTGACCATCTCCGCGAGCGAGATCGTGGGTGCGCCGCGGCGATCGAGCGCGATCATCTCGTACACGACGACCTGCAGGGGCGAGCTCACGACATCGAAGTGCGGCTGCGCGAGCTCGTCCGCGAGCCCCGAAATGCGGCCTTCGGTATCGACGACACCCGACTCGAACAGTGTCGCGTTGCCCTCGCGCACCTCGACGGAGAGCCACGCGCGGCGCGACGGATAGCCGCTCGGCAGTTTGTGGCCGGTGAGATTTTCGACCGCGAGATCGAACTGCAGCTTGCCGCTTTCTCGCTGCACATTGCGGAGTTCGATGCGAGCCGTCGCGTGCGCGAGCTGAGCGCGCGTGGCCGACGCGACGCGCTCGAGCGCAGCATCGCTCGCCGTCACCTTGAGCTCGTCGCGGTGCTTGCGCAGCAGATCCGTCATGAACGCGTTGCCGCCGATCATCGCGTGGCTGCGCACATTGTCGCGGATTGCGATGTTGAAGTCGCCGCCGCCGGGGTTGCGCGCGATGCGCATCGAGCCTTCGTCGCTCATGTGGCAGTCGACGCAGCCGCGCGACTCGTCCGTGCGCCCGCCCTCGTCGCTGAACACGCTGTTGCGCCACTCGAGGTACGGCGCCTGCTCGAGGAATGTCTGCTCCGTGCCTTCCGCCTGCGTGTAAAGCGTGTGGCATGCTCCGCACAGCGCGGATGACGAGAGGTGCGCGCCCTGCTCGGGTGTGTAGCCCGTGTGCGTGCGCATCGGCCCCGTGGACGGGTTCGCGTAGGGCCCGAAGATGCGCTGCTCGTCGCGGATGTCGAGCTGGCCGGAGAAGCTCTCGGGGGTGCCGAGGTTCGTGGCTTGAGCCTGATGGCACACTGTGCAGGTCACGCCGTCCTTTGCGAGTTGCGATGAGAGTGTGCTCTCGATGCTCGGCGGCGGACGGCGATCGAGTCGCGCTTGGTGGCTCTCGGTCGGCGCGTGGCAGCGCAGGCACAGCTCCTCGATCTCGGCCTTCTTGTGCGGCTCGGTCTCGACCTCGTGCGCCATCTGCGCGCGCCAGTACGGGTCGCGGAACGCGTTGGCCATCATGGTTGCGCTCCAAGTGCCGTGCGGGGAGATGTCATCCCCGCCGAGCGTCGTCATCGCGCGCGCGCGCGGCGAGTGGCTGTGGCACAACGCGCAGCGTTGCGCATCGAGGAACGCGCTCTCGCCGGCCTCGACCTTGAGCGCCACGGCGGCCGCCAACGGGGATGCCGCGGAGCTCGTCGCGTCCGTGGCGACGGCGCAGGAGATGGCGAGTCCGAGCAGTCCGAGCGTGATCGTGGAATGTTGCATGGAGCGCCGAAGCTAGCGCGAAGCGGACCGTGAGCCCACGGGTCGAACCGCGGCGGGCCGGCGCGCGCCGGTGTGGCACGCACAGGCCCGCTCGGGATGGTCCGGTCGCTCGGGTCGGCTAGACGCCGGCCTTGGCCGCCTTGCGCGCGGCCTTCGTGCGCTCGACCGCGGTCAGGATGCGCTTGCGCAGGCGCAGGTTCTTCGGAGTGATCTCGACCAGCTCGTCGTCGTCGATGTACTCGAGGCACTCCTCGAGCGACATCTGGCGCGGCGGCGGGAGGCTCACATTCTCGTCGGCGCCGGCCGAGCGGATGTTCGTGAGCTTCTTCTCGCGGCACACATTGAGGTCGAGGTCCGAGTCCTTGTTGTTCTCGCCGACGATCATGCCCTCGTAGACGGGCGTGCCCGACTCGATGAAGAACTCGCCGCGGTCGAGCAGGTTGAACATGCCGTAGGGCACCGAGTCGCCCGAGCGGTCGGCGACCAGCACGCCGTTGGTGCGGCCGACGACCGGGCCCTGATCGGGCCGCCACGAGTCGAACACATGGCTCAGGATCGCCTCGCCCTTCGACATGGTCATCATCGCCGAGCGCGCGCCGATCAGGCCGCGCGAAGGCACGAGGAACTCGAGGCGTACGCTGGTGGCGCCGAAGGGCTCCATGTGGAGCATCTCGCCGCGGCGGCGACCGAGGAACTCGATGATCTTGCCGGCGTGCCCGCTCGGCACTTCGATCACCGCGCGCTCCATCGGCTCGCACAGCTCGCCGTTGACATCCTTGAGGATGACGCGCGGCTTGCCGACGGCGAACTCGAAGCCCTCGCGGCGCATGTTCTCCGCGAGCACGCCGAGGTGCATCACGCCGCGGCCTTTGACCTCGTATGTGTCGGCGGCGGCGGTGGGGGAGACGATCAGCGCCACATCGCGCATCTGCGCCAGCTCGAGGCGCGTGGCGATCTGGCGGCTGGTGACGAACCTGCCTTCCTTGCCCGCGAACGGCGAGTTGTTGACGCCGAAGGTCATGGCGATGGTCGGCTCCTCGAGCTTGATCGAGGGCAGCGGATCCTGCACATCGGTCGGGCACAGCGTGTCGCCGATCTTGAGCTCGTCGACGCCGCCGCCGACGAGCGCGATGTCGCCGGCGCAGACCTCGCTGGCCGGCTGACGCGAGAGACCCTCGAAGCGCAGCACCTGCTTGATCGAGGTCAGCACGGCGCTCTCGCGGTCGGGGTGGCAGATCGCGACGCGCATGCCGGGCTTGAGCGTGCCGCGGAACACGCGGCCGATGCCGATGCGGCCGAGGAAGTCGTCGTGCTCGATCGTCGCGCACTGGAACTGCAGCGGCGCGTCGTCGTCCTGCGGCGGCGCGGGCACGAACTCGAGGATCATGTCGAACAAGGGCTTCATGTCCTTCGCGCCTTCGGTGAAGGCGTCGTCGAAGTTCTTGACCGCGAAGCCCGAGCGACCCGAGCCGTAGACGACCGGGAACTCGAGCTGGTCGTCGTGGGCGCCGAGCTCGATGAACAGGTCGAACACCTCGTTGAGCACTTCGTGCGTGCGCTGGTCGGGACGGTCGATCTTGTTGACCATCACCAGCACCTTGAGGCCGCGCTCGAAGGCCTTCTTGAGCACGAAGCGCGTCTGCGGCATCGGGCCTTCGTGGGCGTCGACGAGCAAGAGCGCGGCGTCGGCCATGTTGAGCGTGCGCTCGACCTGACCCCCGAAGTCGGCGTGGCCGGGCGTGTCGACGACATTGATGCGCGTGCCGAGATAGTTGAGCGAGGTGTTCTTGGCGAGGATCGTGATGCCGCGCTCGCGCTCCTGTGCGTCGGAATCCATCACGCAGGTCTCGACCTTCTGGTTGGCGCGGAAGGTCCCGGCGAACTGGAACATGGCGTCGACGAGGGTCGTCTTGCCATGGTCGACATGCGCGATGATGGCGATGTTCTTGATCGCGGGCTTCTGGCTGGCCATGACAGGGTCTCGTACGGCTCGGGCTGGGCGGGCAGGGAGCGGGCCCGGCCGGTTTCGAAGGGCCAAAAGCATAGAGCCGCACCCTGAATCCCTCAACGGGAACGCGGCGTGGCACGCTCAGGACGCTCTGCGGGCTACTTCGCGGCCTGCTCGAGCTCCGCGAGCAGTTCCTCGATCGCTCTCTCGAGCGCCTTCGGCGGCGGAGCGCCGAGCCACTTCTCGCGGACCTTGCCCGTGCCATCGAGCAAGAGCACCGTGGGATAGCTCTTCACCTTGAACTGGCGTGAGATCGCGTTGTTCGTCGAACCGGTCCACGCGCTGCGCCATGTGACCTTCTGCTCTTCAGCCTTCTTCGCGTAGTCGCTCTTCGATGTGTCCGTGTTCACGCCGAGGATCGCGAAGGGACGGTCCTTGTACTTCTCCACGAGCGACCGCTCGTGCGGGATCATGTCCCGGCAGGGCGGTCACCAGAAGCCCCAGAAGTCGAGCATGACCACCTTGCCGCGGTAGTCGGAGAGCTTGAACTTCACGCCATCGGTGTCGGAGGCCTCGAAGTCGTCGGGCACGCCGCCCTTCTCATACTTTGCGCCCGCGTTCTTCTCCGCCGCGGCCTTCGCGGCGCTCGTCTCGGCGAACTCGGTCGCGAGCCGCGCCTCGATCGCCTTGGCGCGCGCGAGCTCCTCGGGCGTGGCATTCCTGCCCGTGAGCCGTCCCGCGAGCGCCGCGAGCGCGCTGGCCGAGACTTCCTTGGACTTCGAGGCGCTCGCGAGCGCATCGAGCTGCGTCCGCACCCACTCCTCGTCGAACCAGATGCGCTGGCGCGCGAGCGCTCGCGGCAGGTCGCTGCCGGCCCACGGCTGGCTCGCGTGCTTGTGGAGCAGCTCCGCCACCAGACGCGCCTTCGTTTCCACGGCTTGCGACTTCGTGCCCGGCAGCTTGTCGCCTTCCTCGAGCATCCACAGCAGCGCACGACCATCGCTCTCGGAGAGCTCTTCGAAGCGCGGCCAGAATGCGCTCACGGGGTGCTGCTTCTCGAGCGTCTTGGCCTTGGCCTTGTCCGTCTTCGAGAGCGCGCGCAGCTCGTCGCGCCACGCCTTCACGGAATTCTCGAACTCCTTGACGAGTCCCGGATAGATCGCGGTCGCGTCCTGTCGCGGCGCGCTCAGGAGCTCTGCGCTCTCTACGCTCGGCGCGGGGCCGAGTGCGAGTAGGATCAAAAGCATCAGCATGGGTTGACCTCGTGGGGCGCTGCGCGAGCCGCGAGCGCCGAGAGCAGGCTAGCAGAGACGCGAGCGATTCAGCGCACCAGCGCCTGGAACGCGGGCAGGCCGCGCAGCATCTCGAACTCGGAGCTGCGCAGCTCGCTGCGGATGAAGTAGCCGCGCGACTGGGCCAGAGTGAGATGCGCGAGCGCCTCGTCGGAGTTGCCGAGCAGGGCGTGCACCTGCGCGCTCATGCACGCGGTGTAGCCGTCCTTCGGAGCGATCTGGTGCGCCGTGTCGAGCTCGGCGAGCGCCTCGTTGCGCAGGCCCATGCGCGCGAGCAGCATCGCGAGGTGCAGGCGCGTGTCCTGATCGTCCTGCACGCGCGCGAGCTGGCGCCGCGATGCCGCGATGCCGCGATCGGCCATTTCGATGGCCTCCTCGTAGCGGTCTAGGCGTTGCAGCACGACATACAGGTGGTCGTAGGTCGAGATGTAGCCGGGGCGGATCGCGATCGCGCGTTGCAGGAGCGGCGACGCGCCCTTGAAGTTGCCTTCGCGCGAGAGCAGCGCGCCGAGCAGGCGGTGGGCGAGCCACTCCTCGTGGTTCAGCTGGATCGCGAGGCGATACTCGCGCTGCGCGTCGATGACGATCCCGGTCAGGTGGTAGCCGAAGCCGAGCGATGTGTGCGCCTCCGCGCAGGAGGGATCGAAGGCCAGCGCGCGCCGCGCCTCCTCGCGGCTCTCCACGAGGAACGACTCGGCGCCATCCCAGTACAGGTACTTGCGCACGAGCGCCTCGGCGAGTCCCGCGTGGGCGAGCGCGCAGCGCGAGTCCTGCTCGAGCGCGCGTCGGAACAGCGACATCGACGCGAGCAGATGCTTGGTCATCCCCTGGTGCAGGATCTCGTGACCGCGCAGCGCGGTCGCGCGTGCCCCCTCGGGATCTCTCGCGTGCGCTTCGTCGTTCTGGTGCAGCGGCTGTTCCGCGAGTTGACGCCGCAGGTGGCGCACGGTCGTGCGCACGAGCGCACCCTGCACGGCAAACTCGTCAGGGTCGCTGTGCTCGAAGGTGTCGCGCCAGACTTCGCGTGCGCGCGTCAGATCGTGCTGCGGGTTCGCTTCGAGCACGACGAGGAGCCGCGCTCGCGGTCCGTCGACCGACAGCTCTCCGCGCAGCGTGAAGTCTGCGCCCATGCTCGAGGGGACGCGGTCGTCGCTGAGCAGCGTGGTCGAGAGCCCCGCGCGCGCCAGTTCCGAGGCAATGTCCTTGCGCAGGTCCGCCGCGAGGCCCACGCGACTGGGGCCCGAGCGAATCGGCGCCAGCGCAAGGTGGCCCGAGAGATGCGCGGCCTGCTCGTGCGCGCCGCGCGGCGCGAGACCGTCGACCAGCGTGAGCAGCGCGCCGTGCGCAACCTCGGAGTTCGGATAGCGCTTGTGGGGATCCGCATCGAGGCAGCGCGCGACGAAGTCCTCGAGCGACTGCGGCACGCCCGGGCGCGCCTGCGACAGCGGCCGCGGCCGCGCGTCGAGGATCGCCATGCAGACCTCGGGGAACGAGTTGCCGGGGAACGCGAGCTGGCCCGAGACGGCGTGGTAGAGCACCGAGCCGATCGCGAACACATCGCTGCGGGCGTCGAGCCCCTCGCCGCGCACTTGCTCGGGGCTCATGTAGAGCACCGTGCCGACGAGCATGCCCTGCTGCGTGATCGTTGCTTCGCCGCGCGCGCGCGCGATGCCGAAGTCGAGCAGCTTCACGGAGCCATCGTGCAGCACCATGATGTTCGCGGGCTTGAGGTCGCGGTGGATCAGCCCGTGGCGATGCACGAGCGCCAACGCACTCGTCACCTGCAGCGCGATGCGCAGCGCCTCGTCGAGGCCGAGGAGCTGATCCTTGATGATGCGGTCGAGCGTGCGGCCCTGGAGGTACTCCATGGCGATGTAGCGCTCACCCTGGAACTCGCCGTACTCGTAGATCGTGGCGATGCTCGGGTGCACGAGGTTCGATGTGTGGCGCGCCTCGCGCTCGAAGCGCTGGTTGGCCTCCGGGTCGATCTCCACATGCGCACGCAGGATCTTGAGCGCCACGGTGCGCTCGAGCCGCACATCGCGCGCGCGGTACACCGCCGACAGCGGCCCCTCGCCGAGCCGGTCGGCGACCGGGTCGTACTCGAAGTGGGCGAAGTGGCGCTTGTCGCGGGTCTGGGTCATCTGGGGTCGGGGGAGCTATCGGACGCTCCCCCCCTCGGGCCTGATTCTAGGATCCCGACCCCGTCCCGCGCCTCACACGCGCAGGAAGATGCGCGCTCTCCACAGCGCGTAGAGCAGCGTCCACTTGAGCGCGAGCCCGCCGCCGGCGACCAGCGCGGGGTGCAGCTTGAGCGCCCCGCGGCCCGTGAGCAGGAGCTTCGCGAGCGCGTCGAAATCGAGGAACGACTGCAGGACATAGATCGTGATCGCGTTGGCGCCGATCACCTCGAGGACGAACGCACCGCGCTCGAACTTCCACAGGTCGATCACGAGGTGGAACACGCACAGAAGCAGCAGGCTCCAGCCCGCGCACCACAGCACGAACGAGCTCGTCCAGAGGTTCTTGTTGAGCGGGAAGACGAGTGCCCACAGCGCGCCGAGCGCGAGGCAACCGAGCGCGGCCGCGGCGAGTCCGCTCGTGCGCCGCGCGGGCTCGAGGTCGCGCCGCTGCAGCCACTCTCCGGCGAGCACGCCGCACAGCGCCGTCGCGATGGCCGGAATCGTCGCCAGCAGTCCCTCGGGATCGCGCACCTCGCGATACAGGCGCCCCGGCAGGAAGCGCTGGTCGAACCAGTCGACGAGGTTCGTGCCGGGCTCGAGGCTCGCCGCGCCAAACCCCGGCACGGGCACGAGCGTGAGCGCAGCCCAGTAGCCGACGAGGATGCCCGCGAGCCAGCCGACGCGCGCCCGGGTGCTGCGCGTACCGAGCACGATCCACGCCGCGAACATCCACGCGAGCCCGATGCGACCGAGCACGCTCGCGCAGCGCAGCGTCGCGAGATCGAACCTGAGCAGACCGTTGTAGACGAGCCCGAGCAGCACGAGCGTGAGTCCGCGCCGCAATGCGTGTCGCGCGAGCGCGCCGTCGCTCGCTCCCTCCGCGCGTCGCCGCGCGAAGCTCAAGGGCAGCGAGACGCCGGCGAGGAACAGGAACAGCGGAAAAATCAGGTCCCAGAAGGTGAAGCCGTTCCACTTCGCGTGGTCGGTCTGGGCGCGCGCCGCGTCGAGCCATGCCCAGTCGTTCGAGTCGGCCCACGCCTGCAGCATCGCGCCGCCGCCGGCGATCCAGAGCATGTCGAAGCCGCGCAGCGCGTCGAGCGAGCGCAGGCGATTGGCGGAGGCGTTCACTGCACGCCCTCGTAGTTCGTCCCCGCGCTCTCCTCGTACTCGCGCACGGACGGCTTGACCTCGCTCAGGCGCAGGAACAACGCCTCCGCGCGCCGCGACGCCACGGCGCTGCGGTCTCCAAAGAGCGTGAATTCCTCGCGATCGCCGCGGCCCATGTAGAGCTGCATCGAGCCCTGCGACTTGTGCGCGGCGATGGCCCAGTTGACGACGATGCCGTAGTCGAGCTTGGCCTGATGGCCGAACTTCTCGCGGCGGTCGAGCACGAACGGCCCCGCCTTGGCACCGCTCTCTGGCGCGTACACGAGCGTCAGCGGATCCGTCGCGCTGCGCACATTGGCGACGAGCATCACGGGGCGCCGCTGTTCGGGCACGGCGAGCACCGCTTCCGCGGCGAGCGCCGTCGCGGCCCTGTGGTGTGCGTGCGAGTCCTCGCGCGGAGCGAGTGCGAGCACATAGTCGTAGGAGCCCTTGGCGAGCGCGCTCGCGAGCGCGCGCCGCACGCGCGGCAGGTCCCACGCCGTCGCATCGGGACCGAGCACCTCATTCAAGTCCTGCGTGTAGCGGTGGTCGCGCTCGCTCAAGAAGGTGATCGACGCGACGCCGAGGATGTGAGCCGACTCGCGCATCTCGCGCTGGCGAATCGCGGGCAGCAGCGCGCGCCCCGTAGCCTCGTCGGACAAGGCCGCGCCGTAGAGCGGCTCCGCGAGCGTCGCGTACTTGAATCCGCCTTCGCCGTTGGTGATCACGAGCAGGTCGCAGGTCGCGTCGAGCTGGTGCGACAGGCGATAGAGCGTTGCTCCGAACGCGATCTCGTCATCGGGATGCGCGATCACGCCGAGCACGCGCGGGCCGGGGTTGGCCGAAGGCCGCTCGACATCGACGCGCGTGCCGGAGAGATTCGTGCACGCGGTGGCGAGCAGGGCGACGAGCAAGAGGGCGATGGGGCGCATGGGCGGGGACGCGGAACTTTGGGAGGTGGGGCTGCGGTGCGCAGGAGATCCGCGTAGATCCATGGTAATGCGCGCAGGCTGGAGTCGTCCCAGTGTGGCCGGGCCACGCGAGCTGGGTAGAGTGCGCAGAGAAGTCACCCCGCCATGCGCCGCACGCTCGTTCTTGCACTTGTGGTCGCCCTCGCCGCCTGTCGTTCCGCCGCGCCCGCCGAGCCCGACGGCCTCGCGCCCCTGCTCGAGCGCGCGCGGGCCGAGGTCGACGCCGGAGCTTCGCTCGACGCGCTCGTGACCCTCGACGATGCGCTGGCGCTCGCGCCGCAGTCGCTGGCCGCGTGGCGGCTGCGAGCTGAGGCGTTGCTCGAGGCTTCGACGGCGCGCGGGGACGCGAACTTTCTCGAGGATTCGCTGGCGGCGTGGCAGCGCGCGCTCGAGCTC
>VGYZ01000095.1 GCA_016872795.1 Planctomycetota bacterium | reverse complement strand
CGTCGGCTTGCCGCTGCCGGAGGAAGTGACGCTGGTGGCCTGCGGCTACCTCATGCACGAGGGCGTGGTCGAGTTCTGGCGCGTGTCGGCGATCTGCAGCGCGGCCATCCTGCTCGGCGACTCGATCCCCTTCTGGCTCGGACGCATCTACGGCATGCGGGCCCTGCAGGGACGCTTCGTGCGCCGCATCCTCCATCCTGAACGCTTCGCGCGGCTCGAGGACAAGTTCACGAGCCACGGCCTGTGGGCCACCTTCGTGCTGCGCTTCATGCCCGGAGCCCGCATCGCCGGCTACTTCCTCGTCGGCACCATGAAGATGAGCTACGGGCGCTTCCTGCTGATCGATGCGCTCGGTGTGGCGCTCAGCGTGCCCTCCTCGATCTGGGCGGCGAGCTACGCGGCCGGCAAGCTGGCCGAGGGCGGGCACTCGCGCATCGGCAAGCTCCTGATCCTGATCGCGATCGTGGTCGTATTGGCCCTCGCGGGCCGCTTCCTGCGCAAGCGCCAGCAACCGCCCTCCCCGCCGGACCCGGCCCAGGAACCGCAGGCCTGATGCCGCACTCGGCAGGGCGAGAGCAGCGCCCGTCGAAGCGACCGGACGCAAAACGGCCCAAGACGCTCCAGTCCACTATTTGGACGGAGCGCCGCGACCTAACCTAACATTGACCGGCGAATGGGCCGCCGTAGACTGCTCGCCCAAAACCACGGGCCGTCGCCCCGGACGCCGCTCCCGAGAGGGAACGGGGCCCGACGACGCACCCGCGCAATCGTCCCACCCACCTTGGCAGGGCACACCGCCCCGCCGTCCCCACCTCTCAAGCCCCCGATCCCCGGATGGACAATCTTCAGTTCCTCTATGTGTCCGGCGGCTGCGCGCTGCTGGCGCTCGGCTTCGCCTTCTTCATGTTCGGCCAGATCATGAAAAAGGATCCTGGCGACGCGAAAATGCAGGAAATCTCGCGCCGCGTGCAGGTCGGCGCCAAGGCCTTCCTCGCGGCCGAGTACAAGTGGCTGGCGGTGTTCGTCGCCATCGTGGCGGCCGTGATGGCCTTCGCGGGTGAAGCCGCGAACCTCGGGCCCAAGGCCGCGATCGCCTTCGTGTGCGGCGCGAGCGCCTCGGCCCTCGCCGGCTACTTCGGCATGTACACCTCGACTCGCGCCGCGGTCCGCACGACGCAGGCCGCCCGCACCAGCCTCGGCGACGCCCTCGGCGTGGCTTTCGGCTCGGGCTCGGTGATGGGCATGACGGTGGTGGGGCTCGCGCTCGTGGGCCTGTGCACCTTCACCTATCTGTACACGGACGGCCTCACGACCATCAACGAGGGCGCCCTCAACGCGGTGCTCGGCTTCAGCTTCGGCGCGAGCTCGATCGCGCTCTTCGCCCGCGTCGGCGGCGGCATCTACACCAAGGCCGCGGACGTCGGTGGCGACCTCGTCGGCAAGATCGAGGCCGGCATCCCCGAGGACGACCCGCGCAACCCCGCCGTGATCGCCGACAACGTCGGTGACAATGTCGGCGACGTGGCCGGCATGGGCGCGGACCTGTTCGAGTCCTACGCGGGCTCGATCGTGGCCGCCATGTCGATCGGCTACTTCACCTACATGAAGGACGCCAACATGACCTCGATGGTGGTGCTCCCGATCGCGGTCTCCGCGCTCGGCATCCTCGCCTCGATCATCGGCTCGTTCTCGGTCAAGGCCAAGGACGAGAGCCAACTGCAGAGCGCGCTCTTCCGCGGCCTCGTGGTGGCCTCGGTCATCACCGCCGCCGCGACATGGTGGCTGTGCAACGGCGCACTGGCTCTGCCGGAAGGCGTCAGCGGCCTCAACCTCTTCATCGCCATCAACGCGGGCCTCGTCGCGGGCGTGATCATCGGCAAGCTCACCGACTACTACACCTCGGGCAGCTACAAGCCGGTCCAGAACATCGCCACCCAGTCCCAGACGGGCCCGGCCACGAACATCATCCACGGCCTCGCGACGGGCATGGAATCGGTGGCCCTGCCGGTGATCTTCATCTGCGCCGCGATCTGGGTGTCGTACACCTACGGCGGCATCTACGGCGTGGCCATGAGCGCGGTCGGCATGCTCTCGACGCTCGGCATCTCGCTGGCGGTCGATGCCTACGGCCCCGTGGCGGACAACGCCGGCGGCCTCGCGGAGATGGCCGGCCTGCCCAAGGAAGTGCGCCACCGCACGGACTCGCTCGACGCCTGCGGCAACACCACCGCGGCCATCGGCAAGGGCTTCGCGATCGGCTCGGCGGCCCTGACGGCCCTCGCGCTCTTCAGCGCCTTCTGCACCAGCGCCGGCCAACTCTCGACGAAGGAAGGCGCGAGCGAGGCCCTCAAGCAGCTCGTCTCGAACGGCTCGCTGACCCTCAACATCAACACGCCGCTCGTCACGATCGGCCTGTTGATCGGCGGCTTCCTGCCGTTCCTGTTCAGCGCCATGACCATGCGCGCGGTCGGCAACGCCGCGAACAAGATGGTCGAGGAAGTGCGCCGCCAGTTCCGCGAGATCAAGGGCCTCATGGAGGGCAAGGCCGAGCCCGACACCCAGCGCTGCGTCGCCATCGCGACCGAAGGCGCCATCAAGCAGATGGTGCTCCCCGGCGTCATGGCCGTCGCCATCCCGCTGATCGTCGGCAAGCTGATGGGCATCGAAGCCCTCGGCGGCATGCTGGCCGGCTCGCTGGTGAGCTCGGTGATGCTCGCGATCTTCATGTCCAACGCCGGTGGCGCTTGGGACAACGCGAAGAAGCACATCGAAGCCGGCGCGTTCGGCGGCAAGGGCGGCGCGGTCCACAAGGCGGCGGTCGTCGGCGACACCGTCGGTGACCCGTTCAAGGACACCTCGGGCCCGAGCCTGAACATCCTGATCAAGCTGATGACCGTCGTCGGCCTGATCTTCCTGCCCTGGTTTATCTAAGGCCACGGCAGCGCGCATCCGCGAGCCCCGCCCCGGCCGACACGCGCCGGAGCGGGGCTCGCGCTTTGTGGCGGCTCGCTTGGACGCCGCCCCAGCTCACCTCTAGACTCCCGACTCCGGCTCAAAGAACCGCACCCGAGGCCTACCATCGAATCCCTGGAGCTTGCCGCATCCGCGGCCCAACTCGCCGATGAAAAGAAAGGCACCGAGATCAAGGTGCTCGAACTCGCGGAGTCCGCTCGTGTGGCCGACTTCGTCGTGCTCGCCACGGGCAAGTCGCGCCCGCAGGTGCGCGCCATGTACGAAGAAATCCACTCGCGCATGAAGGCCGCCGGAGTGCGCCACGCGCGCGCGGAGGGCGTCGACCTCGGCTGGTGGATCCTGCTCGATTTCGGCGATGTGATCGTGCACCTGATGCAGACCGAGGCGCGGCAGTACTACGACCTCGACGGGCTGTACCGCGAGGCGCGCGAGGTCGATTGGTCCAAGGTCGAGCGTCCCGCGCTGCCCTCGACGCGCAATCGTCGCGCGCGCCGCGGCGAAGCCTGAGGGCGGCGCCGACGCGATGGAGTGGCTCGAGTGGGGCGAGGCTGCATTCGACGAGGCGCGCGCGCGGCGCGCCCCGACGCTGCTCCTCGTGCACGCGCGCTGGTGTCGCTTCTGCCGTGACCTGCGCGAGCGCGTGCTCGTCGACGAGCGCGTCGTCGACGCCCTGCGCCGCGACTTCGTGTGCATCGCGGTCGAGCGCGATGACCGCCCGGATCTCGCGGCGCGCTATTCGCGCGGCGGCTGGCCGACGCTGGCGTTCTTGGACGAGCACGGAGAGCTGTTCGCAGCGGACGGGTTCCTCGAGGTCGACGAGCTCTTGGCGCGGCTGGCGCTGGTCGCGGGCTACTGGGCCGAGCAACGCGCGAGCGTGCACGAGCGATCGCAGTCGCACTCGGCCCTCGGCGAGCGCGGAGCCGTCGCGCGCGCGGAGCTGAACGCGGAGCTGCTCGAACAGCATGCGCGCTGGCTGTGCGCGAGCGCGGACCCCGTGCATGGCGGCTGGGGCTCGCCGCACAAGTTCGCGCACCCACAGTCCCTCGAATACTCGCTCCTGCGCTGGTCGCACAGTGGCGACGAGCTGATGCGCAAGCTCGTACTGCGGACGCTCTGCAACATGCAGTCCGGCGAGATCCACGATCGCGTCGAAGGCGGCTTCTACCGCTGCGCGACGGCTCAGGACTGGAGCGGGCCGCACCATGCCAAGCTGCTCAATGCCAATGCCGAGTGGCTGCGTGCCTATGCCGGAGCTTTCCAAGCGCTCAAGGAGCAGAGCTTCCGCGGGACGGCGGAGTCCACTCTCGCGTGGCTGCTCGACACGATACTCGACCGCCGCACCGGCGCCTTTGGATCGAGCCAGCTCGCGGATCCGCTCCACGCGCACCTGCGCACGCGCGAAGCTCGCGCGGCCCACGGCGCGCCGGAATGCGACGCCAGCGTGTACGCGGACGGCAACGCACTCGCGGCCAGCGCACTGTTCGCGGCGGGCGATGCCCTCGGCAAGCCGGACTGCGCCGAGCACGCGCTGCGCGCGCTCGAGTTCGTGCTGCAAGAGCTGTACGACCCGCAACACGGCGTGCTGCACGGCTGGCGCGGTGCGGCCCGTCCTCCGATCCTGCTGCGGGACCAGTCGCTGACGCTCGCTGCGATCCTCGATGCGTTCGAGCACACGGGACGCGCGCGCTATCTCGCGTTCGCGACGGAACTCGCCAGCTTGACCGTCGAGCGACTGGCGAGCGAGGAAGGTGGCTTCTGGGACCTGCGCCTCGATCCGCGAGCGCACGGAGCCCTGCGCCGCCGTCGCCGCTCCTTGGCCGACAACGCGCGCATGGCGCAAGGCCTGCTCAGGCTGTCGTTCATGACGCTCGAGCCGCGCTGGCACTCGATCGCCAAGGCGACGCTCGAGTCGTTTGCCGGTGAGTTCCAGCGCCATGGACACGCCGCTTCGACTTTCGCGCAGGCCGCCCACCTGCTGCTGGAGGACACCGTGCATGTCCTGATCGTCGGCGAGCCTGAGCACGACGACACGCGCGCCTTGCAGCGCGCCGCGCTCACCTCTTGCGTCGGCCAGCGCATCGTCCAGCTCGTGCCGCCGAGCGAAGCAGCCACTCTGGCACGCTTCGAGCTGCCGACGGGGAGCGAGCGCGCGCAGGCCTATGTTCGCTGTGGCTCGCGTCCGACCTCGATGACGGCTGCTCCCGAGCGCCTGCCGTCTCTGCTCACGCGGCTCGAGTACGTCTAGCCCGCACGCCCCCGATCGCCGAGCGGGCGGAATGTGATGCGCGCGAGAATTGCAGCGCGCTCTCCTTCGGGCACGAGTTCGTCGAGCGCTGGAAAGAGCTGCGAGCGCTCGCGCTCCTCGTCCTGCGCGTGGCGCACAACCGCCTCGCGGTGGCGCGCGAACCAGCCGATCGCAGCTGGCAGACCGCGCTCGACGAGCGCCTCGTGATGCCGAGGAAACAGCGCATCGAGCTCACGGTGCAGATCGAGAAGCTCGCGAAAGCTCGTCACGAGCTCCTCCGCGCGACGGCGCTCCCCATCCCCCACATCGCCCACGCGCCTCCGACGCATGCGACCGCGATCATCGGCCAGTAGGCCAGCGCGCCATGACTCGCGTAGAGGCCTGTGATGGCGGAGATCACGAGCGCGTGGGCGCCGATGTTGAGCGCGCCGTAGAGGCTCTGCGCGCTCGCCGAGAGCTGCACGGGGACGACATGCTGGAGTCGCCGGATCACGGCGAGATGCGCGGCCGCGAAGGTGAACGCGTGCAGCCACTGCACGAGCGCGATCGCCGTGACATCCGTCGTGCTCGCGAGCACGCTCCAGCGCACGGCGCCCGCGATGACCGCCGAGAGCATCAGCGTACGCTCCGACCAACGCTCGTTCACGCGCCGCGCGAGCGCGAAGAAGATCGTCTCGGCGATGACCGCCTCGGCCCACAGTGCCCCGATCGTTGCGGTCGAGAGCCCCGCGCGCTCCCAGTGCAGCGTCGAAAACAGGTAGTACATCGCATGTGCGGCCTGCACGATGCCGCCGCCGACGAGCAGTGCCAGCACGCGGCGGTCGCGGAACAGAGTGCCGAGCGGGAAGAGCTGGGGTGCGCGGCGCGGCTTTGGCGGATCGGCGGGCAGCCGCAGCGTGCTCGCCGCGGACAGTGCGAGCAGTCCCATCACGAGCCACCATGTGCGATCGGGCCCCCCGCCATCGAGGACCCAGCCGGCCCCCCAGCTCGCGAGCAGGAAGGCGATCGAGCCCCACAGGCGCGTCGAGCCGTAGTCGAAGCCGCGCTCGCGAGCCTGCAGCACGAGCAGGTTCTCGCCGAGCGGCAGCACGGGCGCATTCACGAGCGCGAACGCCAGCGTGACTGCGAGCAGCGAGGGAAACCCGCTCGCGAGCGGGAAGGGCGCGAAGGCCAACAGCGAGGTGCATGTGAACGCGACGAGCCAGCGCCGTCGATGTCCGCTGCGGTCGACGAAGTGCGCCCACAGAGGCGACGCGGCACCGCGCGCGCACATGTAGGCCATGCCGAGCAGTCCGATCTGCACTTCGCTCATGCCGCGGTGCGCGAGCCACGCGGGCCAGAACGGCACGTGCACGCCGAGCACGCCGAACGAGGCCGCCGTGAAGGTGCCGAGACGAAGCCGTTCAGAGTTCATCGCAACATGGAGCGTACGCTGGCGGCCGACCGTGCGTCCACGCGCCGACGCGAGCGCGTCACTCGCTCTCGCCGCCCTTGAACAACGGCAGGATCGTCGCGCGCAGCTTGCGATACAGCGCCGCGGTCGCGCGCACATCGCGCAGGCAGTACTCGCCGATGTCCTCGATGCGCCCGTCGCGATAGCAGCGGCTCACCTGACTGCCGTCGATGCCACCCTTGGGGCTCTCGATGTCGAAACGCCGGCACCAATAGTCGAGCTTGTAGTTCTCGCGCACGGCGCCCTGGAAGTTCAGCACCTCGGCGATGTCGCAGTGGTCCGAGAGGTCGTAGCGATAGCCGACGAGCTGGCGGCTCGGCCGCACGCCGAGCTGCGCGGAGCGCGTCATCAGCATCGGCCCGTCGTAGTTGCGGCCGTTGAACGTGACGAGCACGGACCGCTCTCGGCCGACGATCTCCCAAAAGCGCGTCAGCAGCGCCCGCTCGTCGCCGCGGAATATCTTGGAGCCCGGCACCTTCTCCCAGCTGTGCTCCGGCGCGCTCTCGCCTTCGAGCAGCAGCAAGCCGCGATCGAGCTCCGCACCCTTGCCGTCCTTGCCGACGAGCCACATCCCGATGGCGATCACCTTGCCGAGCCCGGGCACGAGCGCCGTGCGCTCCGGCACCGCATCGCGCTCCTCGGACGACTTCGCGCGCGACAGCAGGTAGCCGCGCGTGATTTCGTCGACCTCCTCCCAAGGAAGCCCCGCCACCTCGATATCGAACACGATCGTCGGCATGGGGCGACACCTTAGCGAAACGCCGCGCTATTCGCGCCGGATCCGGTACACCTCGATCGTGTTGCCGTAGGCGTTCGCCTCGAACACGCGCAGCGCGAGGGGCTTGGCGCCGAGTTCCTGCGTATAGCGCAGCGCGAACTGGCCCCGCCCCGTGGCCGGATCGCCGATCGGCGAGGTGCGGAACACCAGCTCCTCGTGCTCGGCGAGTTGCTGGCGCGTCTTCGCCAGCAACACGTTGCGTGAGTCCTCGGAAGCGGCCTGCACGACCACATAGTCAGCGCCGAGCGAGCGCAGGTGCGCGAGCGGGTCGTCACCGAACTCTTCCTGCGCGCGCTTGGGCGACTTGGGGATCACGATGCGATAGCAAGCCCCTGTGCGCATGCTCGCGGGGATCTCGCGCGCGTAGCGAGCCCAGTAGTTGATCTCCTCCGCGCGACCCGACTGCCGCAGCGACTCCTCATCCTTGAAGAGCGGCACATCGATGTAGGGCACGGTGTAGACGCTCGCCTGCGGATCGACATTGGCCTGAATCCAGCGCGCCACCTGCGTCCACGTATCGGGCGCGGCGCGCACGCTCGAGAGCTTCCATGCCGCGGCGGCCGCCGGAGCCACGGCGAGCAGCGCGAGCGCCGTCAGCGCGGACGCGCTTCGCAGCGCGTGGGGCAACGCGCGAGCGATTCGGACGGCGCCGTAGGCGGCGAGGCAGGCGAGGCAGGCGACCGCCGGCATCAAGAAACGCTCGAAGGTCACCTTGGCGTCGTAGGCGACGAGCACGAACAGGAACGGCAGCGCGAAGCCGAGGAGCACCGCGAGCGCGCGACGGCGCTGCGGATCGGCGGCCACGCCCCGCAGGCGATCCGCGACGAAGAACCCGATGCCGACGAGCCCGAACACGAGCAGGCTCGGGTCGTAGCTCATCAGAGTCGAGAGCACGACCTTCCAGCCGCTGAAGACGAAACCCTCGAGGAACATCGGATGTCCAGCGAGGTCGAGCACCGCCTCGCGGCCCTGCCGCTCGTGCTCGGGCGGCTGAGCGACGCCGTCGACGAAGTGAAACGGATAGAAGAACCGCACGCACAGGGCGCCGACCACGACCAGCAGCGGAATGGCGCCCGCGAGCGCCGCGAGCGGACGCGGACGGTCCAGCCACCACAGGCACCACAGCACGCCGAGCGCTCCGAGCGCGATCGCTCCGCTCTGCAGCGTGCATGCGGCGAGCACCGCGGCCACGACCGCGAGCAGCATGCGCGGCGCGCTCGGACGCTCCGCGAGCCACAGGGCCGCGGCGAGAGCCAGCGCGACGGTGCCGCTCACAGGACCATGTGGCTTCTCCTGCTGCGAGAACGACAGATGCAGCAAGCTCGTCGCCGCGAACCCCGCCGCCAGCAACGATCCTCCCGCTCCGAGGAAACGGCGCGCGATCCAATACGCACCGACGACGGTCAGCAGCGAGAGCAGCACCGAGGCGCGGCGCAGCGCGATCCAAGGCTGCGACGCGCGCGCGATGTGTCCTGCGAGGTCGAGCGGTCGCTCGAGCGGCGCCAGATCCGCGTCGGAGAACAGCGCGGCGAAGCGCGCGGTCACCTGCGGGTAGTAGCCCCAGAACTCGTCCGCGCGCAGCTCCGGATCACCCGTACGGATCTCCTTCACCTGCGTGTACAGGACCATGCCGTCGCGGTAGGTCATGTGCGGCAGGCCGAAACCGATGCCATGCAGCCGCAGCGCGAGCGCCGCGAGCACGATTGCGAGGAGCGCCACTCCGGCGCGCATGCGAGCGCTCATCGCGGCTCCCCCTTCGGCATGCGATAGATCTCGAGCACGGTGCCCATGCTGCGGTCTTGGAACACGCGCAGCCAAGTCGGCACCTGCGCGAGCGTCATCTTCTCCCGGATCCACACCCGCCCCGACTCCTCGCCGTCCGCGCGCGGCGAGGCGACGAAGACGCGCTCCGCGCGCTCGCGCAGCTCGTCGAGCAGCTGCAGGAGCACCTTGTAGCGGTAGCGCTCGCCGAACGACTGGATGAGCACGAAGTCCGCGCCGCGGCGCGAGATGGCCTCGAGCGGAGCATCGCCGAGCTGCGCCAACTCCTGCTTGACTCCGCGCGGCGGCAGCACGGTGAACGAGGGTCCGAGCTTCCACCGCGCGTCGAGCCGCGCCTGATATGCCATCCATGTGAGCACCGCGCTCGCGTCCGGGCTCTCCGCCACCGCGGCCGCGCTGTAGAAAAGCGGCAAGTCGATGTAGGGCAGCACCACCACGCGCTCCTCGGGCTTCACATGCTCGCGAATCCAGCGCGCAGCCTGCGTCTGCGTGTCGTCCGTCGCGCGCACTCTCGCGAGTTGAAGCGTGGCGGCCGCCGGAAGGACGAGCAGAGTGGCGGCGAGCGCCGCCATGGCCGCGCGCGAACTCAGGCGGCTCGCGAGCGCGCTCGCCGAGTAGGCCGCGAGCGCAGCGAGGAACGGGAAGAGCGGCATCAGGAAGCGATCGAACGCGTCCTCATAGGCACACACGAACAGCCCATAGCTCGCGACGAAGGGCAGGATCACGAGGAAGTCGCGGCGTCGCTCGATGGCGACAGCGAGCTTCGCGCGACGCCGCACAAGGAACATGACCACGCCGAGGATGCCCAGCACCAACACGACCGGCTCGTACAGGTACAGCGTGAGGAACATGTTCTTCGAGCCCGCGAAGTTGAGCTTGTCGAGCATCAGCGGGTGGTTGCCGATGTTGAGCGCGTGATCGCCGAGCTTCTCCTGCTCCTGTGCTCCGAACAGGAACGGATAGAAGACACGCACGGTGGCGGCGAGCAGCAACACGGTGGGCATGATTCCCCAGCCGACGAGCTTCCACAGTCGCGCGCGCTCCGTGCGCGCGAGGAACATCGCCACGACCGCTCCGGCCGCGGAAAGCAGCGCGAAGGCACCGTTCACCGCCGTAGCGAGCGCCAACGCCATCGCGAGCGTGGCGAGCAGCCATGTCCACGCGCCCGGTCGCCGTGCGAGAGCCATCGCAGCGAGCACGGCCATGACCACGGTTCCGCTCACGGGACCGTGCGGCTTCTCCTGCTGGGCGAACGAGAGGTGGAAGATGCTGAAGGTCACGAGCGCAGCCGCGAACAGCGCCCAGCCGTCCCCAACGAAGCGCCGCGCCACGAAGAAGGCTCCGGGGATCGCGAGCAGCGAGAGCAGCACCGACAGCTTGCGCGCCATGAGCCACGGCTCGGAAGCGCGCGCGAGGTGTCCCTCGAGATCGAGCGGCTCGCGCGGCTCCCCCACCCAGTCGTTTGGCGCCGCCGCGATCAGGCGCGACATCAGGTGCGGGTAGTAGCCCCAGAACTCGTCGCGCTCGGGGTGCTCCGGCATGTTGCGCAGGTACTCGACCTGCGTGGAGATCACCATGCCATCGCGGTATGTCTGGTGCGGCAGCCCCCAGCCGACACCCCACCAGCGCAGGGCGAATCCGACGAGCACGAGCGCGAGCAGCGCCAACAGCACGAGCGGGCGAAGGCGCGTGGTCTCGGTCATGGGGCCACGGAGGAGCTTAGGGCGCGAGAACCGCGATCGCACCAGCAGACCGCGGCAGCCCGGTGCCCTTGGAACCCGCGCGAGCTCGGTCGCACTCCGGCGCCGCTCAGGACGCGCGCACGCCGCGGGTGGCCAGCCGCACGGCGCGTTGACGCCGCAGCTGCGCGAGTGCGAGCAGCGCCATCAGCGCCGGGATCCAACCCGCGTTCGCGAGCCGGTCACCGAATTGCATCGGTGGCGCGCCCACGACGCTGCCGCACCCGCCGCCGCCACCCGAGCCAGAGCTCGACAGGAACTGGAACGCTCCGGCGAGCAGCGTGACTTGGCCGGTCTGGGTATCGCGCACGGCGACCGTCACGCCACCGGCCGCGCCCGCTGGACTGATCGCCTCGATGCGACCCTCATCGATCCATGTGACGCCCGCGGCGAGTGTTCCGCCCGTGCCAGTGTCCGCGTCCATGCCGAACAGCACCTCGCAGCCCGGCTGCAGGTGAGCGCCATCGATGCCGACGATCGTCCCGCCCGCGCTCGGCCCGCTCGACGGTGAGACCTGCGCGATCACAGGGTCCGCCTGCGCGACATACAGGAACGCGGCGCTCGCGACGTCACCATCGGCGTCTTCGATTTCGAGCACCGCCGGTCCGCCCGCGAAGCCGGGCTCCGTCACGAAGTGCAGGAAGCCCGAGTCGCGGATCGTGACATCCGTCTGCACCACGCCGTCGATGCGCACGACCAGCGGCGCCACGAGCCCCGCGCCGCTCACCTTGACGACCGTACCGCCCATGTCGCTGCCGACGGCGGGGAATACCCCGTCGATCTGCGGCATGTCGACGAACTCGAACGCTCCCGACGCGCGACCCTCGACTCCGCTCGCGTCCTGAACGACCACATCGTAGGTTCCGCCCGTGGCCGCGGCTCGCGTCACGAGCGTGATCGTGTTCGCGTCGACGACGGTGCAGCCACCGGCGATGCCGTCGCTGTAGAGCTCGTTTCCGAGCACCACCGTCGCGCCCGCGCGGAAATCACTGCCCTCGATCGTCAAGAGCGTGCCACCACTCAGCGATCCCTGCGAGGGCGAGACCAGAGTGAGCACGGGATCGACGGGCGTGATCTCGATCGCGCCCGCGAGCACCGAGAGTGCGCCGTTGCGAAGCTCGAGATCGACATGTCCGAGCGGCTCGTCGGCGGGCACATTGACGACGAAGCTGACGCTGGTCGTCCCGATCCACGCGATGTTCGAGAGCGTGACCGACGGATCGCTGCTCACGAGCGAGGCTCCAGCGCCCATGCCCGCGCCGCGCAGCAAGTGAGCGCTCGCGCGTCCGCGTTCCGCCCGCAGGGGGAAGTCATCGTAGTTGCGGCCGAGCGAGACGGGTGAGTCCGCTCCGACGAGCAACGGGCCCGCGCTCGCGCTCGCTCCGCTGCCGACGCCGATCGAGACGCCTTCCCGCGGCTGGAAGTCCGTCACAATCGTGCGCGCACCGCCCAGATTGCCGGCGGAAACCGGTGCATCGAGCGGCGTGGCGAAGAGCGTGTAGCTGCCCGCGGCGAGTCCGCGCAAGGCGAAGGTGCCGTCGTCGCCGGAGAGTGCCGCGCCCGCGTTGCGCCCCTCTGCGTCGCGCGCGATGACATGTGCACCCGCAACCACTGTGAGATCCGTGTCGCGCAGCACCGTGCCCGTGATCGTGCTCATGCTCGCGCCGGACTCGGGCGCATTGGCGCGGATGCCGTTCGCGTCGTCGAGGGCGACGCTGCGATGGCCGATGACGGTCGGACTGACGTAGGGATAGAGCGTCGCACCGGCCACGCCCGAGTGATCGAGACCGAGCAGGTGACCGAGCTCGTGCGCGGCCACATCTTGCACGTCGAACGCTCCGATCTCGCCGCTGGTCGTGAACTGGTGCCCCGACCCGTTGAACAGGATGTCCGCGTCGGCGATGCGTCCGTTCGAGAAGAACTGCACCGGCGTGAGCGCGACTGTCGACGAGCCCTGCGGGAAATAACCAGACGAGTTGTCCTCGTCGAACAGGATCA
>VGYZ01000094.1 GCA_016872795.1 Planctomycetota bacterium | reverse complement strand
GGTCAGGTCTTCAATGGGCAGTGCTGGTTCCGCGATCCGTCCGCTCCCGGCACGACGAACCTGTCGCAGGGACTGGAGTGGACGCTGTGCCCGTGAGCGGCCGCTGAGCGACGGACGGATCGCGCCATAGTCGAGGCACGCGGGGCCGCGCACCGGCGGTATCGTGAGAGGGCTTGAACGCCCTTCGCTATGCATCGTTCGCGGCGCGCGGTTTCGTGCGACGGGGAGCGCCGCTGCACCTGACGCTGTTCGTGACGGGGCGTTGCAACTTGCGCTGCCGGCACTGCTTCCACTGGAAGGAAGTGGCGCAGGGCGTGGAGGGACCGAGCGCTGCGGAGGTCGAGCGGCTGGCGGAGTCGGCGGCGCGCATGGGGCCGCTGCTGTGGGTGAGCTTCGGGGGCGGTGAGCCGTTCCTGCGGCGTGACCTCGCGGATCTCGCACACTCGTTCGGACGCCGCGGCCTGCGGCACCTCGCGATCCCGACGAACGGGCTGGTCGAAGAGCGCGAGAGCGTCGAGCGCATTCTGCGCGAGAATCCGGAGCTATTCCTGTCGGTCGCGGTGTCGTTCGATGGGCCGCCCGAGATCCACGACGCGATCCGACAGGTGCCCGGCGGGCATCAGCGCTCGCGCCAGAGCGTGCGCGACCTCAAGTCGCAGCGCGAGCGACTGGCGCCCGAGCTGCGACGGCGACTGGGCGTAGGGATTCTCGTCACGCTGACGCGCGAGAACGAGGACACGCTCGCGGCGCATCTGGAGGAACTCGTCGACGAGCTGCGACCGGACAACGCGACGCTCAACCTCGCGCGCGGCACCGCGCTCGACGAGACTCTGTTGCGCGTGAACCTCGACCGCTACCGCGAGCTCGTCGCGACCAAGGCGCGGCTGCAGCGCGAGAAGCGCCTTCCGTACTTCGACTTCCCGCTCGCACGCCTCGCCGCAGCGCGCGATCGAGTGATGTACGAGCACCTCGAGCGTGTCGCGCGCGGTGATCGCCGCGCGCACCTGCCGTGCACGGCCGGCACGCTTTCCGCTGTCATCTTCGAGAGCGGCGCAGTGCATCCCTGTGAGATCCTCGGACGCGAGCTTGGCAACTTGCGCGAGCACGATTGGGACCTCGAGCGCGTCTGGACCTCGTCGGGGGCGGACGCGTTGCGCGCGGAGATCGAGCGCACGAAGTGCGCCTGCACATGGGAGTGCGCGCAGGCCGACAATGTGCTCTTTCGGAAGCGCGCGTGGCCGCGTCTCGCGCGCGCGGTGGTGAGCGGACCGTGACCTGCTTGCTCGTCATCGTGCCGTGTCGCAACGAGGAGGCTGTGATCACGCGTAAGCTGCGCAACCTCGCCGCGTGCGATTGGCCGCGCTCGGAGGTGCCGCACCGCGTGCTCGTGATCGATGACGGAAGCGACGATGGGAGCGCGGAGATCGCTTGCAAGCTCGCAGCGGAGCTTCGCGGCCGCGCATTCGAGATCGAGGTGCTGCCCAATGTCGTTCGGCCCGGGAAGGTCGGGGCGCTCGAGACGGCTTTGCGCGCGGCGTGCGCGGGAGAAGAGCTCGTCGTGCTCACGGATGCGGATGTCGCGCTCGCGCCCGGAGGACTCGTCGCGCTCGCCGAGACATTCACCGCGGATCCGAGGATCGGGATGGCGACGGGGGCGCAGCGATTCGTCGAGTCGCTGGCGGACGACGGCTCGCTCACCGCCCGAGGTGGAGGCGACCTGCGTGCAGCCGACAGCTTCTACGACCACGCGTCGGCGTTCGTGCGCTCGATCGAGTCGCGCTTCGGCCTCGTGTTCAGCATGCACGGGCAGTTGATGGCGTGGAGGCGCTCGCTCGCGCTGAGGCCGACCGAGGGGGTCGCGGCGGACGATCTCGACTTGATGTTGCAGGCGCGTGTGGCGCGCGCGCGCATCGTGCGCTGCGGCGGAGCGCGCTTCTACGAGGTGCGCGCACCGCGCGGCGAGGCTCGTCGCCAGCAAGTGATCCGCAGGGCGCGGGCCTTCCACCAGTTCCTGCGTCATCCACGCATCCTCGAGCTGCGTCAGGCCGGTTCGTGGCTCGCGCGTCGGCAGGCCGCCTTCTACTTGCAAGCCGGCCGCTCGCGTGGGCCGTGGACGATCTTCGTGCTCGGGAGCATCTTCGCGGCGGGGTGGTGGGTCGGTCCCAACACCGCGATCGCCGTGAGCGCGCTCAACGCGCTCGTGTTCCTGCCCGCGTGGATCCTGCTGCGCATCGTGCGCTCGCGCATGGAGATCGCGGAGGCGCTCGAGGCGCGCGCGCCGATGGGGGAGCGCTGGGAGACGGCGCGCCGATGAGCGAGCGTCGGATCGGCTGGGGCCCGCTGCTGCTCGTGATCGCGCTGGCGTTCTCTCTGCGCAGCCTCTCGGTCGTGCAGTACGAGGCGCGCCATCCCCTGGCGCAGCGTCCGGCGATCGACGAGGCGAGCTACGACAGCTGGGCGCGCGAGATCGCGGGCGGCGAGCTGCTCGGAGCCGAGATCTTCTTTCAGGAGCCTCTGTATCCGTATGCGCTCGGAGGCGTGTACGCGCTGGCAGGCGACGAGCCTGCGGAGCAGCGCCGCGCCGCGCGTTGGGTGCAGGCGGGTCTGGGCGCGCTCGCGGCCGGCGTCGCCGCCGCGCTTTCGACGCGGCTCTTCGGCACGCGCGCGGGCTGGATCGCGGGCCTGCTGGTCGCGCTGCACCGACCGTCGATCTGGTTCTGCGCGCTGCTGCTGAAGGAAAACCTGTTCGTGCTCGTGCTCGCCGCCCTCGCGCTAGGAATCGTCGCCACGCGCGCGAAGGCGCTGGATCCTGCGCGCTGGTTCGGACTGGGGTGCCTCGCAGCGATCGGCGCTCTCTTGCGCGGCAACCTGCTCGTGCTGCTGCCGACGCTCGCCGTCTGGCCCTCGGGACGAGCGCTGGCGCAGCGTCGCTGGAAGGTGCGTGTGCTCGGGGATTCGCTCGCGTTCGTGCTCGGCGCGGCGCTCTTGCTCACTCCGGTCGCGCTGCGGAACCACCATGTCGGCGGACGGTTCGTGCTCTCGACGAGCGGTGCTGGGACGAACTTCTACGGCGGCAACAACCTCGACAACCCTTACGGGCTGGCGAAGGAGTTCGACTGGGTGCGCGGGATTCCCGAGCACGAGGCGGGCGACTGGCGCCGTGAGGCGAGCCGGCGCGCTGGCCGCGAGCTCGATGCCACGGAGTCGAGCGATTTCTGGATGCGCGCGACGCTCGATTCGATTCTGAGCGCGCCGCTCGCGCACGCCCGCATCCTCTGGAACAAGCTGCGGCTGACCCTCGGCAGCTACGAGGTGCCCGACAACCACTTCCTCGAGTGGGACGCGCGCTACTTGCCCGTGCTCGCGTGGCCGCTGCCCGGATTCGCGCTCGTGGGCGCGCTCGGGATCGCCGGACTGTTGTCGCTCGTACTGCTGCGCGCGCGGATCGGGTCCTTCGTCGATGTCGGCGGGGCCATGGAACTCGCGCTGGTGCTCGTGCTCTACGTCGGAACGGTCGTGCTGACCGTGACATCGGAGCGCATCCGCCTGCCGATCGTGCCGCTGCTTGCTCCCTTCGCGGCCTTGCTCGTGCTGCCGTGGTCCGGTTCGGGTTCGCGGCTCTCCTCCCTGTGCTGGCGGCTCGGACTGCTTGGAATGGCCGCGGGGCTGGTGCTCACGCCCGTGATTCCGGCGTCCGAGGGCGCGGAAGACCTCGACGAGCGCGACCACAACCTCGCGGTCGCGCTAGTCGAGGCCGGAGACCTCGACGAGGCCGCGACGGTGGTCGATGGCCTGCTGGAGCGGCGTGGCGATTCCGCGCGCGTGAAGCTCTTGGCTGCGGATTTCTCGTATCGGCTTGCCCGTCGCAGCCTCGACGCACTGCCCGCGCGTGCGCGCGTGCCCGTCGAAGCGGGCGAGCGCATCGAGCGCGCGCTGCGGCTCCTCGAAGGCGTGGTGAAGCGCGGCAATGCCCAAGAGCGCTACCGCGCCCACGTGCTCGGCGGCGCGATTCGCCAGTACCTCGGGCACTGGTCGCTCGCGGAGGCGGAGTACCGCGCCGCCCGAGCCTTCGATGGCGAGGATCGCGACCTGCGTCGACGGCTCGCGGTGGTGACCGCGGAGCTCGCGATGAAGTCGAGCGCTCCGGAAGAGCGCACCCGGCGGTTCGAGGAGGCGCTCGCGCTCGTCGACGCCCTGCTCGCCGAGAGCGAGGAGTCCGAGCTGCGCGAGCTTCGCTCGCGCTTCGCCGCCGCACTCGAGACGAAGTAGCGGCTAGCTCCCGGTTGGGGCCGCGTGCTCGAACTGCAGCGTGTAGAGGCGGGCGTAGATGCCGCCGCGGCGCAGCAACTCCTCGTGCGTTCCGCTTTCGCGCAGCTCGCCGCGGTGCATCACGAGGATCCGGTCGGCGCGGCGCACCGTCGAAAGCCGGTGCGCGATCACGAGCGCGGAGCGGCCTTGGAGCAGGTTCGCCTTGGCTTCCTCGATGCGGTGCTCTGTCTCCGAGTCGACGCTGGCGGTGGCCTCGTCGAGCACCACGAAGTGCGGCTCGCCCGCGAGCGCGCGCGCGATCGCGAGCAGCTGGCGCTCGCCTGTGGAAAGCGTCGCGCCGCGCTCGGCGACCGGCGCGTCGAGGCCGCCCGGGAGGCGCGCGACGACCTCGGCCGCGCGGCTTGCGTCCAGCGCTCGCTGCAACGAAGTTTCGCTCACCTCGGTGCGCTCCATGACGAGGTTCTCGCGCACCGTGCCGGCGAACAGGAAGTCCTCCTGCAGCACGAGGCCGAACTGCGAGCGCAGCGCGGCGAGGTCGAACTCCCGCAGGTCCACGCCGTCGATCGTGATGCGACCGCGCGTCGGTTCGTAGAAGCGCAGCAGCAGGTTGACGAGCGTGCTCTTGCCCGCGCCCGTCGCGCCGACGACGGCGACCGTCGCGCCGGGCGGAATCTCGAAGCTCACATCCTGCAGCACCGGCGTTCCGCTCAGGTACTCGAAGTTCACATTCTCGAAGCGCACATGGCCGGCGCGTGCGGCTGGGCACCGTGCACGCTCGGGCGACGGGCACGCGATCGCGGGCTCGGTGTCGAGCACTTGGAAAATGCGTTCCGACGAGGCGAAGGCGGATTGCAGGATGTTGTAGCGCTCGCCGAGCTCGCGCACGGGGTCCAGCAACTTGTTGACGTACAGCCAGAACTGGAAGAACAGCCCGACTTGCAGCGTGCCCGAGGCGATGTCGACGCCGCCGGCCCACACCGTCGCCGCCTGAATGCCGTTGACGAGGAGGTCGAGAGCCGGGAAGAACAGCGCGAAGAGCAGGATCGTCCGCACATTGGCGTCGAGGTAGTGATCGAGCAGGCCCGCGAAGCGCTCGCTCACGCGCTGCTCGCGGCGGAAGACCTGCACCATGCGCACGCCCGAGAGCACCTCCTGCAGGTAGCCGTTGAGGCGCGAGAGCCGGCCGCGCACATCGCGGTGCGCATTGCGGGCACCGCCGCGGAACACGATGCTCACTCCGACGAGCAAGGGCATCAGGAGCGTCACGACCAGCGCGAGCTTCCAGTTCAGCACGAACAGGACCACGAGCAGGACCGCGATTCGGATGCAGTCGAAGCCGAGCGTGACGAGTCCCGACGTGAACATCTCGTTCAGGTTCTCGATGTCGCTGGTGACGCGCGTGACGAGCGAGCCGGTGGGTCGCTTGTCGAACCACGCGAGCTCGAGCCGCTGGATATGGCGGAAGATCTTGGTGCGCAGGTCCGCGACCACGGTCTGGCCCGTGCGGCCGAGGTGCGCGACTTCGAGGTAGCGGAAGCCCGCCGTGAGCGTCGCGCAGCAAAGATAGGCCGCGGCCCACAGCCACAGCTCGCGCAGTCGCTCGTCGGATGCCGGAGCACTCGGGCTTGCCGCGCGCTCCGCCACCGCTCCCAGCACCGGGCCGTCGATCGCCTCGCGCAGGATCCACGGACCCGCGAGCTCGAGCCCGAAGAGGACCGCGAGCACTCCGAATGTGCCCGCGAACAGCCTCCAGTGCGCCCGCGCCTCGCGCGCGAGCCGCAGCGCGAGGCGGACATCCCAGACCTTGCCGGCGACGAACTCCTCAGGAGCATCGTCGTCGTCCTCGACGCGCGGCCACTTGGCCTTCGAATCCGGCTTGCTCACAGGCCCGCGAGCTCCTGCTGGACCTGCTGGCGCTTCCATGTCTCCGCGTACCAGCCTTGGCGCGCGAGCAGCTCCGCGTGTGTGCCAAGCTGCACGATCCGGCCCTCGTCGAGCACGATGATCTGGTCGGCGTGGCGAACCGTGGAGAGCCGGTGCGCCGCGAGGATCACGGTGCGCCCGTGGCTTGCGGACTTGAGGTTGCGCACCAGCTGCGACTCCGTCTCCGTGTCGACGGCGCTGAGCGCGTCGTCGAGCACGAGGACGCGCGGATCCCGCGCGAGCGCGCGCGCGATGCAGGTGCGCTGGCGCTGCCCGCCGGAGAGCGTCACGCCGCGCTCGCCGATCTTCTGGTCGCATCCCTTGGGGAAGCGCTGGAGCTCGCCCGCCATGCAGGCGCGCCGCGCGAGGTCGTCGATCTCGGCGTCGTCGAGCTCGCGCTCGGCGCCGAAGGCCACATTGTTCCGCCATGTGTCGCTGAACAGGAAGCTGTCCTGGGGCACATAGCCGAGAGCTCCGCGCAAGGTCGAAAGCGGCAGGTGCCGGATGTCGACACCGTCGAGCAGGACCTCGCCCTGCGCGTCGAAGATGCGCGCCAACAAGTTGAGCAGCGTGGTCTTCCCCGCACCGGTCGGTCCGACGATGCCCAGCGCGCTGTTCGCGGGAATCGCGAGGTCGATGTTCGAGAGCGCGGGCGTGCTCGCGCCGGGATAGGTGAAGGTCACATCGCGCAGCTCGATGCGGCCCTGCACTTCGCCGAGCGCGATCGGCTGCGCCGGTTCGTCGATCTCGCGCGGCGTGGCGAGCAGCTCCTGAATGCGGCGCGCGCTCACGACGCTGCGCGGGTACACGCCGACCATCCAGCCGAGCGCGATGATCGGCCAGAAGACCTTGGCCGTGAGGTCGATGAACACGAACAGCTCGCCGGCCGGGAGCGAACGATCGATCATCGCGAGGCCGCCGACGAGCAGGATGGGCAGCAGGGTTAGGTCCTTGCTCGTGTAGGTAATCGCGTGCGTGATGCCGCGCGCGCGCGCCAGCTCGATCTGGTGGTGCAGGTTGCGGCGCGAGCTCTGGTCGAAGCGTGCAGCCTGTTGCTCCTCGCGACTGTAGCCCTTGACGACGCGCGTTCCGGCGAAGCTCTCCTGCGCACGATGGCCGATCTCCGCCAGCGTCTCCTGCACCGCGAGCGAGTGGCGCTCGAGTCGCGCCGACATCCACCACATGCCCACTCCCATGCACAGGAGCGGCACGACCATCCACAGCGCGACGGTCCAGTCGAGCAGCAGCAGGTAGCCGAGGCTCGCCGGCACCATGACGAGCGCGCCCGCGACATACATCAGGCCGGGTCCGAGGAACATGCGCACATTCTCGACATCGCTGGTGAGCCGCGACACGAGATCGCCGGAGCGATTGCGGACATGGAAGGATGTCGGCAACGAAACGAGCTTGTCGAACAGGTCCTGCTTGAGCCGCACCTCGACCCAGCGCGAAACGCACACGAGCCACCAGCGCTGCAGGAAACGGAATGTGCCGCGCAAGAGCGATACGCCCAGCAGCATCCAGAACAGCCCGACGAGGAAGTCGGCGTCCGAACCCGTGCGCAGGCGATCGAGCGCGTCGCCGATCAGGCGCGTGATCCAGACATCGCCGAGCGACGCGAGCGGAATGCACGCGAAGCCGGCGAGCAGCGTCCACTTGTGGCGCAGGAAGCGCCGGAACAGTACCGCCAGCTCGCGCACCGCTATCTCGCCTCGCCGCGGACGATGGCGAGCTCGCGAGCGATGCGCGCGAGCTCCGCGTCGAGTGCGGCGCTACCCTCGCGCGCGGCGGCGCGCAGCGTAGGGAACGCCACCGAACTGTAGCCGTCCTCGACATTCGGCGCCCACAGCACATTGCGGAACCATTCGCGACCGGCGAGGGTCGGGCGGTTCAGCACGCGGTAGATGTCCGGTTCCGTGCTGCGCACAGGGTCGCTCGCGACGGTGGTCGCGACGAGCTCGAATTCGCGCGCGAGCCTGGCGCCGCGCTCGTGCCCGAACCATGCTTCGTCGCCGAGCGAGCGTACACGAGCGACGAACGAGCGCGCCGCCTCGGCGGCGTCGAAAGACACACTCGCGTCAGCGAGCTGGGCCAGCAACTCCGCAAGGAACTCGCCGGCGAGCTCGTGGCCGGTCCAGTTGGGATCGAGGTGATCGCGCACCATCGAGTAGTCGTCGAACGCGGCGTGGTACTGGCCACCCGAGTGGCCTCCAAAGCCCGGCTCGACCACGGGAATCCCGAGGTGGTGCGCGAAGACCGCATGATCCGAGCCCGCGCCCGGAAGACCGAGCTGGGGCGCGCCGTCCTTGGTGCGCGCACACCAGTCCTGCCAGAGACTCGTGCTCGCCCCGGGCACGGAGATGTGCTCGGCCACCGCACGGAGCGCGCGCAACATGCCGGGTGAGCCGCCGCCCGAGAACTGCGTTCCCGCAATCGATGCGTCACAGTTGATGTAGGCGACACAGCGACGCCTGAGCATGTCGGCGTTGGCCTCGCCCCACTCCGTGCTACCGATCAGGCCGAATTCCTCGGCGTCCCACAGGCCGATCACGAGCGTGCGCGCGGGCTTCCAGCCTTGTTCGCGCCGCGCAGCGAGTCGTTCCGCCGCACGCACGAGCGCGACGCAGCCGCTGGCGTTGTCGTTGGCGCCGCGCACCCATGCATCGCGGTGGCCGCCCGCGATGACGAGCTCCGGATCCTGGCTCGCACCCGGGAGTCGCGCGAGCACATTGCGGATCGTGCGACGCTCGCGCGGCACATCGAGATCGAGCTCGACCTCGACCGGCCCCGGGCCCACGGAGGCGTCGAGCCGCGCGAGCAGCGCGCGCGCCTCGCGCGCGCCGAGCGGTGTGCACGGAATCCGCGGCAAGCGCGCATCGAGCTCATCGAGCGTCAGGCGCGGCGCTTCCTCGCCCGGCCGCGGCGAGGCCCAGCCGGGCGTGCTCGGATCGCCCGCTGTGCTCGCGAGCGGCAGGATCGAGCCGCGCTGCCCGTCCCAGTCCGGCTTCCACGGACCATCGGGCCAGACTGCTCCGCGCTCGCCGCCATCTCCCGACGACTCGCTGAAGAGCAGCAGTCCGACGCAGCCGTGCTCCGTGGCGAGGTCGACCTTCACGCCGCGGTACGCGCGGCCGTAGCGCGCGAGAGCGATCGCTCCGCGCACATCGACCTTGCGCTGTGCGAGCGCCTTGTAGTCCGCGCGCAGCCCGAAGCCGACATCGACGACCTTGGCGCGCACCTTGCCGCTCGCGCTCCAGGCGTTGTAGAGCGGCACATCGCCGGGCGGCAGCGCGTCGGCGTCGAAGCGCTCGATGCGCGACTCGAAGGGTTGCTTGGCAGTCGCGCTCTCGAATGCGTGCACCGAGATGCGGCGCGGGAGCGAGAGCACGACCACGCGCTCGTCGATCTCGACCTGCCAGCCCGCGGCTCGCAGCTGGCGCGCGGCGACCTTGGCGCCCTGCAGCCCGCCGCTCGTGCCCGCCAGACGCGGCTCGGCCGCGAGCTCGAGCATCAACTGGCGCGAGCGCGGGGGAGCACTCTCCTGCGGTGCGCTCGAAGCCAGCGCGAGGGCCAAGAGGTGGGCGAGAGTCATGGCAAGCCCCCGAAGTCTAGGGACTTCCTGCGCTCAACGCGCGTCGGCGATCTCGATCTTGTCGGGCGTCATGCGGTACAAGCTCGTCACCACTTCTCCGCTCTTCGCCTCGCCGACCTCGAGCTTGCCGTGGATCTCGATGGCATCGAAGTACGAGTACTCGACGCGCTCGTCGCCCGCGAGGCTCACTTCGACCCATTCGTTCAGGCGCGGCACCATCCCGAAGCAGCAGCCGCCGGGATAGTTCGTCAAGAGGAATGTGCGCACGCCTTCGTTGTCGAAGTCGATCGGCTGCATGTAGCCGACGATGAAGACCTTCGCTCGATCGAGTGCGCGCACCTCGGGCGGGATCTGCGCGCCGCCTGCCGCCCCGGGAGCCACGATGCCGGTCGTCTGCGACCACTCGTAGTCGTAGCTCGTGAGCAGCTCGAACTTGACCTCGCGATGGCCGTTCTTCTCCTTCGGTGGATCGACGGGCGGCGCGTCGCCGGCGAGGTTGATGCCGTTCGCGCCGGTGAGCGTGACGACCTCGGGCGGCAGCTTGGGCTTCGCGGCAGGCGCGCTGGCGATCGGCCGACCGCGTATGTCGCCCGAGGGTTCGGCATCCACCGCGCGCTCGTCGGTGCAGCCGCCGAGCAGCGCGAGCGCGGCGATGGGGAACAGGGTTCGCATGGCTAGCTCGTGGGGCCGAGATCCCGCGCGACCTCGACTCGATAGGCCTTCCACGCCGGAATGACGCCGCACAGCGCTCCGAGCGCGACGAGCCCGAGCGGCACGAGCGCGAGCGCCGCGTGCCCCTCCGCGGGGTCGAGCACGATGCCGGTCTCCGCGCGCAGGATGTCGCGGGCGACGAGCAGGATCGCCGCATACACGGCAAAGCCGCCGAGGGCGCCGAAGGTCGCGATGGTCGCGGCTTCCAGCACGATGACGGTCGAGAGCTGGCCTCGCCGAGCGCCGAGCGCGCGCAGGATCGCGAGCTCGCGCCGGCGCTGGTGCATCGCGTCGTACAGGCTCGCGACGATGGACGCGCCGCCGACGAGCATCGTGAGCAGCGCCACGAGCGTCAGCACTCGATCCATCCATCCGAGCTTGTCGAACAGCTCCGCCATCACGCGCGCGATCGGCCACGCGAGCGTCGCGTCCTTGCCGTTCCGGTTGTACTCGCGATCGAGCTCGAGTCCGACCTGCGGCGACTCGAAGGCGAGCAGCACCGCGCTCACCTCCTTCACCTCGTCGGGGATTTCCTCGTCGTGCTCGGCGTGGTACTCCTCGCCACTCCCGCGCAGCACATGCCCGCCCATGCGGAACATGCCTTCGATCGGGATCCACACGCAGCGATCGAGCGGCGTGTTGGTGGGGGCGAGTACCCCGACGACCATGTAGTCCTCGTCGTGCTCGTGGGCTTCGTCGATGCCGTGCGAGGGATGGATCTCGGAGCCCACGCGCGCGCCGGTGCGCGCCGCGACAAAGCTTCCGATGACCGCCTCGCGCAGCGTCTCGTCGAAGATGCGTCCGCTCGCGACGCGCGGCGTCCGCGTACCGAGCAGCTCCGTATCGAACATGCGCGTGTCGGTGCCGACCACGCGGAAGCCGCGCCAGTTGTCGCCGACCGCGTACGGAATCGCGGCGCGCACTCCCGGCCGCTCGCTGACCTCCTCGTAGGTGCTCCAAGGCAAGTTGCCCGGAGATGTCTCGAGGTGGAACACGCTGTTCAGCACCAGCTGCAGCTGGCTGCCGCGGGCGCCGAGCACCGCGTCGAAGGGCGTGCTCTCGATCGTGAAGGCCGTGCGGCTCTGCGTACCGATGGCGAGCACCGCCATGACGAGCCCGCTCGCGAGCGCGAGCGACAATGCAGTCACGGTGGTCGACAGCGCGTGCTGGCGCAGGCTGCGGCGCGCGAGGAGCCAGAGCGAATAGCGGCGCGCGCTCATGCCTTCGCTCCCAGCGCCGCGGCGCGGTTGAGCGTTGCAAAATCGAGCACGCGCTCGAAGCGCTCGACGACGCGCTCGTCGTGCGACACGACGAGCAGCGCCGCTCCGTTCTCGCGGCAGGTGTCGCGCAGCAGCGCGAGTGCGGCTTCGGCATTCGCGCGATCGAGGTTGCCGGTCGGCTCGTCGGCGAGCACGAGCTGCGGCGAGTTCACGAGCGCGCGCGCGACGGCGACACGCTGTTGCTGGCCGATCGAGAGCTTGTGCGGCAGGTAGTCGAGCCGACCGCTGAGCCCGACGCGCTCGAGCAGCTCCCGCGCGCGCGCGACCTTGGCCGGTCCCGCGAACATGGACGCGAGCGCGACGTTCTCGAGCGCGCTGAACCCCTGCAACAGGTTGAAGGTCTGGAACACGTAGCCGACATGCCGTGCGCGCCACGCGTCGCGGGCGGCCTCGTCGAGCCGCGCCATGTCCTCGCCCGCGACGCGCACGCTGCCGGCGTCGGGGCGAACGATCCCCGCGATCAGGTGCAGCAGAGTCGACTTGCCCGTGCCGCTCGCGCCGCGCAGCGCCACCTGCTCGCCCGCCGCGAGCGCGAGCCCGGGTACATCGAGCACTTCGATTCGTGCGCCGTCGGGCGCGACATAGCCCTTGCGGACGCCCGCAAGCTCCAGCACTGCCTTCGTCATGGCGTCATTGTGACCTACGAGGGCGCGTGCGTGCTAGGTTCCCCGCGCCACGGACAGGTGCTCTTCGACGCCGTGCTGTTCGAACTCGACGGCACGCTGGTCGCGACGGACGCCTTCTGGAGAGCTGCGGCCGAGCGCGGTGCGCCCCTAGCCATCGCGGAGCTTGGCCTCGCGCGCGAGGTGCCCAGCCCGCGCGAGTGGCTGTCGATCGTGGGCCTCCGCTCGCACAGGTTTTTGCCGCGGTTTTTCCCGATCTCGCGGCGCAGACGCGCGCGCGCGTCATGGAGCGCAGCGTCGAGGAGTCGCATGTGCATCTCGCGTGCGTGTACGCCACGGTGGACGAGCACTTCGACGCGCAAGCGCGCAGCGCGACTCGCGCGGATCTCGTGCCGTGCCTCGAGCGCCGCGCCGCGTGGATCGAGCGCGCGCTGTCTCCGTGGCTGGGCCGCGGCGCCGCGCCGCTCGGGATCACGGGCCCTTCGGGCAGCGGCAAGACGCTCTTCGCCCGCGATTGCGCGTGCGCCGACCACCTCGCCCACGCCTTCGACCTCGCGACCCCTCGACGCCGCCGTGCTCGCGCCCCGTCGCCGCGGCGAGGTCACCTTGCCCGGCCGCTCTGGGCCCCGCCCATGCCCGCCGCCGCCACCGTGCTGCTCGCGGCTCCCG
>VGYZ01000093.1 GCA_016872795.1 Planctomycetota bacterium | reverse complement strand
CTCGACGGGCGTTTGGGCGTGGGCGCATTGGCGCAGAGCGGCGCGTCGAGACAGGAACGATGAGCTCGCGCAGGCGAGCTCGCGACGGGTCGACCGAGGCGTTGCGTCGACGCTCGACATTTGCATAGGCAACTCGAGGCTCCGCAACGCGAGGCGCTGCCGAGTCGGCACTTTCAATCAGGAATCCCCATGAACCGATCTCTCAAGCGATGGCTGCGCGGTGCGTCGATGGCTGCGGTCGTCGCCACGCTCGCAACGACCACATTGGCCCAGAAGGTGTGCATGACGGCAGTGCTCGATGGAGCCCAGGAGACTCCGCCGAACGGCTCCCCGGGCAAAGGCACGGCCTACATGCTCGTCGACCGCGACTTGAACACGTTGACCTACGAGCTCGCGTTCGCCAGCACGGCGGCGGAGACAACTGCACACATCCATGGCTTCGCCGGACCGGGCCTCGCCGCGGGCGTCAAGTTCGCGCTGCCGCTCGGCAACCACAAGTCGGGTGTGATCACCTATTCCGAGGCCGACGAGCTGAGCATCCTGGCCGGGTTGACCTACTTCAACATTCACACGGCGGCCTTCGGCGGCGGCGAGATCCGCGGGCAAATCGTGCGCTCGAATGCGCACTTCACGATGACCGCGAGCGCGCACGGGATGGCTGAAGTTCCTCCGACTCCCAGCGTTGGTCGCGGCGTGGGCTGGTTCAGGTTCAACACCATCGCCAACTCGTTTCAGTACTCGTTCACCTACACCGGCTTGATGGCAGCGGAGATGTCGGCGCATGTGCACGGGTTCTCCTCGCCGGGCGTCAATTCGGGCGTGAAGATCGCGCTCCCGCTGGGCTTCCACAAGAACGGCACGCTCGCCTATCCGGCGGCGGACGAAGCGAGCTACCTGGCAGGACTCGCGTACGTGAACATCCACACCACTGCCTTCGGTGGCGGCGAGATCCGCGGACAGATGGTCCCGGGTTGCTCGAACCCGGCGTCGTACTGCACGGGCAAGACGAACAGCCAGGGTTGCGTCCCCGCCGTTGGGTTCACGGGCTTGCCGACACTTGCGGCACCGGACGATTTCCATGTCACTTGCATGCTCGTGATCAACAACAAGTCGGGCATCATGTACTGGGGCACGGGTCCCAAGAATGCGCCCTTTGGGGGCGGCACGCAGTGCGTCGCGTCGCCGGTCCGGCGCACCCCCTTGCAGAACTCGGGCGGCAATCCTCCTCCGGAAGACTGCTCGGGCACCTTCGACTTCCATTTCAGCGACGCGTACATGGCGGCCAACGCGCTCATGGTCGGCAGCACGATCTTCTGCGAGTACTGGTACCGCGACCCGGCAGACCCGGCGACCTTCGGCCTGTCGAACGCGTTGTACGCCGAGATCCTGCCCTGACGATTCGCAGTCGATCGCGCAGCGCTCGTGCATGAGCGTTGCGCTCGTTCGATCCGCGCGGTCATCGCCCGGTCCACGCCGAGCGGTGACCGCTGGCGTCTCACCGCGACGGCCGCGCGTGCTCGCTATGCAGGGCCTACGACGCTCGACGCTTCGCGGTGGAGCAACTCGGCGGCACGCTGGGCGCATTGCGTGCGCAGTGGGCAGCGAACAGAGTCCGACGAGGGCGGTTCGAGACCCATCGAGCCATAGCGATCGGAACAGTCGGGGAAAAGGCGGATAGATGGGATGAGAAGGCCAGCCTCCTGAGCGGGGTACGGTGAGGTCCCCAATCACTTGACGGGCTCGCGGGCCCAAGGAGGAGACTGACCATGCAGGAAGTTGCCTCCATCACTCCGACCGTGACCATCGGCATCGACCTGGGCGACCGCCTCAGCCAGTACTGCGTGCTGGACGAAGGCGGCTCGGTCGTCGACGAGGGCCGCCTGACGACCAGCCCCGCGGCGTTCGGCGTGCGCTTCGGTGGCGCGGCGCGGGCGCGGATCGCGCTCGAGGTGGGGACGCACTCGCCCTGGGTGTGCGAGTTGTTGAAGGCGGCCGGACACGAGGTCTTGGTCGCCAACGCGCGCAGGCTGCGCATGATCTTCGACAGCGCCTCGAAGAACGATCGCTTCGACGCCCGGCAGTTCGCGCGCGTGGCGCGCCTGAATCCGTCGCTCTTGTACGCGATCGAGCACCGCGGTCGTGCGGCGCGCGTCGATCTCGCGCTGGTGCGCGCGCGCGCCTGCCTGGTGACCGAACGCACCCGCCTGGTGAACCACATGCGCGGCGCGCTGAAGTCGTTCGGCGTGCGGGCGAACAAGTGCTCCACGCCGGGCTTCCACGAACGCGCGGCGCGGATAGGAACTCCAAGCGGATGACTTCCGCCGGAGGTGGTCGGCGTCGTCGACCGCGAGGTGGAGGACCGCCGCGGCGGTCAAATCCGTCAAGCGGCCGCCTTGAGGCCAGCTAGGGGCTCGGTGGGCCGGGGTTGCGAGGCCGGCGAGGTCCGCTGGGGCGGTGGTGCGGGCGCGTTGGATACGACCGGGCTTGCTGGGCTGGCGCGGGTCGCGGGCGAGGAGTGTGCTCGGCGGTGCAAGGGGCGCCGGCTCAGGCGAAGTCGAGCAGCTCGGGCGAGCGGGCGGGTGCGGGCTGTGGAGGCTCGGTCGGGTGGCCGAGGGCTGCTGAGGATCTTGCGTACGACGATGGGGTCGGTGAGCTGTGCGATCAGGCGGCGGGGTCCGCCGCAATGCGGGCAGGTGAGATCGTCGACGGCGAAGACGCGCCGCAGGAGCTCGGCCCAGGTCGAGCGGCGGGAATGGGAGCGGGCGGAGGAACTGGGCGCGGTCGGCGAGGTGGGAGCGAGAGCGCCGTGACATGGTGCATCGAGAGCAGGCGCGCGCTTGGGGACGACGAGGTCGCGCCATGCGGAGGCGGGCGCGAGCACGCCGTGGTAGGTGAGACAAGTGGGCGCGCGGGGGCGGGAGGTAAGCCTCGGTTCGTCGCGCAGCGACGAATCGCAACGACGCCTTGGCGTCGTTGCGAAGAGGATCCGTGCGGCGAGGCGCTCGATGAAGGTGAGCGGGTCGAAGCAGACGGCCGACGTGCCGTCACGCCAGGCGATGGGGGAGCCGGAGATCATCGACCTGCTGCGCACGAACGCCGGCGCGACCTGTGCGGACATCCAGCGGCTCAAGACGGCCGAGGATCCGAAGGAGCTGGCGCGCTATCTGGTCGAGGCGCAGCGGCGCCCAGCGCAGACGCGGACGGCTATTTCGATGACGATGTTCCTGTTCGGCATCCTGCAGTGAGCGGCGCCTATTTGCTCTTCACCGAGACGAGCGTGTCGACCGTACCGTCGGGCATCGCGCGCAGCTGAATCGACACGATCGCGCCGTCGAGGGCGAACGGTCCGATGCTCTCGAGGAGTCCGTCGCGACGAAGGTCGATCGGGAAGACGAGATCCGTGGAGCCCATCCAATGGACGACGGTTTCCGCGCGGACCGAGTGGAGCATCGCGGGATCCGTCGACGGCGTCAGCTTGAAGACCACCGAGAGCCAGGTGTGCGCGGTCGAGCTTTCGACGCGCAGTGAACGCCCCGAAGTGATCGGAGGCTGGACCGAGACCATCATCTCGAATTTTGCCGGCTCACTCGCGGAATCGGCGTCGTCGAACGGATAGACGATCACTTGCTCGCCGTCGGCCGGCGCGCGGGAGGCAGGTTCGGGCTCCGGCGCACGTTCCCACGGAATCGCGGGGAGCAACGGCAGTTTCAGGCGCGGCGGCCAGACGCTCAGGCCAAATGTGAGCTGAAGGAAGTGCAGCTCGAGGCCTTCCTTGGCGGCGATCGTGGCTCCGATCGGCCAGGTGTCGAGGTGCACGCCGGTGCGCGAAGGTGCAAGTCCCGCATCGAACCAGGTGTAGTCCTTCCCGACGGCGTTGTGGTCGAAGGCGAACGCGAGCTCGGGGATCTCTTGGCTCAACTCGCGCAGGAATGTGTTGCTGTTCGGCCCCGGCCAAGCCTCGTAACCGCCATCGGCGTAGCGGGCGCCGAGTTGCCGGGTGAGGTGCGCGACTTGCCGCTGAATCCGTGAGGCTTCCTGCCCGAAGAACACGGCGTGCACGCGCACGGGCTCGTCGGACCAGCGCAAGTCATGCCGTGCGGAGTGGGCGCCGATCCGCTCCAGCGTCGCGCCGGAGAACTTGCCGGCGACCTCGACCCGCGACCAGGTCATCTCGTCGCCTTCCTTCATGTCGATCCATGTGTGCTCCGCGGAATGCGAGTACCACGGCATCCACTGCGGAATTCCGCAGCTCTTCACGGCGACGATCCAGTCCTGGTCGTTCGGGAGCTCCGACGGTCTCGCAACGCGGCAGGCGGAGAGCAAGACGAGAACGAGCATCAGGGCGAGGTTGTGCATGGAAAGGACCGAATTCTCCCCGTGGCGGCGCGGGATGTCCAGTCGCTCGCTCGGGCGAGCTCGGCCATGGCGTATCGCGCGTGGGCCTCGACTTGGGCGAGAGTCCTCGCCACTGCCGCGAGGTCGAGCCCGGCGTGGTCGTGCAGCGCACCCTCGTGAATGCCGGATGCGACAAAGAGCGCGTCGAGTCCTGGGCCGTTCGCGCCGACGATGCCAACGGCCCGCCGATCTCGTCACCTTCGTCCAGATCCGTATCCCGAAGATGCCGCTCGTCGTCTCGCTCGAGCTCCCTCTGCCGACGAGGCGACAACCACCCTGACACCGCGGGCCCTCGATCGCTACGCGCGTCGGCCGAGCAACCCCGCTCGTATCCAAGGCGCCCCGCGGCCAACCGCCACCTCGCGGTCGACGCCGACCGCCTCCGGCGGAAGTCATCCGCTTGGAGTTCCTATCCGCCGCGGCAGCGGGGATTTGCACAACGGCTACGAATGACGTCGATGTGTCAGATAGTCAGGTCTTCGATGGCTGCTGCCCCGAGTGCTGTTCAATGGAATCGGGCTGTCGAGAGGTCGACTGGGTCTACTAACATTGAGTCAAGAAGAAAGAATAATGAAGACAGTTCATGGACGGCTCGTGGTCGCGATGTCCTATCTCTCGATTGTTGGGGGATGCGGGGCGCCAGCGCCTCGAGGGAGCGAAGGTCGAGTCAGCGCGATCCTGCCGCGCGCCGATTCCGGACAGCGCTTCAGGTTCGTCGCTCTCGAAAACGACATGAAGGCGGGTGCGGAGGCATCGGCGCAATGGCTGACTCCAGGGCGGAGTCCGTTTGACGCTTTCGTCAGATCCAGCTTCGGAGTGCTGATCGAGGCAGACGGGTCGGATATCGTGATTAGAGGTCGCGAGTTAGACGGAGCTGCGAACGACTGGTCGCTGTGGACGCGACGGGAGCCTACGGCCTTTGAGCGCGTCGTTCCGACGATGCTCCACTCGAACGCGTTCATTGTTCTTGGCGAACTGCAGAATGGAGATCTCGCAGTTGAACGTTGGTTGTGGCCGAAGATACTCGGAGCCTACTATGCCGAGCTTGATCCCACCGTGCAGCCTATCGGCGTCCCTGTTCGAACCGGCGATACTACCGTCGAGGTCGAGGGTGGTGTGTTTGTAGAGCCTCGTGATCGTTTTCCCCGCCCAGACGTTGGCAGGTCGCCGGTGCTTGCGCTTAGCGGCGTTGGAAGGGTTTTGGCGGCCAATATCGACCCGGATGGTCGTTTCTTGATCCTGCTTCGTCGCACCGCCAGTGGCGATTCCGTGGTCAGCCAAGTTCCGCTATCTCCAGTCGGGCCCATTGTGGATTTGGTGACCTCGCAGCAGTGCCCGTCGCTGGGGGCAGGATCGGCGAGAATCTGCGCTGGCGATTTTGCGCGGCAGGGGCGGATCCACACAATCAACGTTGGTTCTGATATTGTGTACTTGTCGGATCCCAACAACGACGGAGTGATAAGTGGCTGGAACGTGATGCGCGTTGCAGACTTCGAGGATGCGTTTCCGCACTACAGCTGGTCGCGAACCTGGTGAATCGGAGGAGGACGGCCAGTGATGGCCCTATCGGACCAGTTTCGGGTGGGCGGTTCCGCTCGCGTCACCCGAGTCTCCAGCCGATACTGTGGTGTCCACGCCGTCCTGACCGTCGAGGTTCATTGTGGCGCTCCACGCAATTGTTTCCGAGATGGCGTGGCCATCCCGGCGACAGTGTTTGCGGCTCGACGGTGAATATTGGCAGTCATGTGACCGGCAGCACCTCCCCCTGAGCCTCGAACTATGCTCCCAAGCGGCCTCCTCGATCCGGGGAGGCCGCGCGCGTTGAGGGCGCTAGCCTGACTTGAAAGGTTGTCGGTCGAGATCGGCCCTGGGGCGTGTGCCGAGCCCGACCGAAGACAACCGAGGCCAAGCGGAGAGAATGAGGAACGCAGGGCTGTTCTCGAGAGTCAGCACCGAGGTGGGCCAGATCATCGTGGCCGATGTCCACGCTCCGCGGATCGTCGACTTGCTCACGCCCGATGGTGTCGCCCTCGGCAAGCTGATCGCCAAGGACTGACCGCTCGACTCTCGCGCCCCCGGCAACGGTCCCTCACGAGACCGCCGCCGGGGGCGCGACCATTTCGGGTTCGCCGGATGTGGGCGACACATCCGGCCTGTCGTAGAAACGCGCTGCGCGAACGCATTGCTGAGCGCGGGCCGGAGACAGGAACATCAGGTTCCGGCCGTGCGAGACCGGAACCTGACTTCACGTGATCAGAGCGTGACGACCGTGGACACCTGATTCTGCTTGTGAGTCGTCGGGAACTCGAACCGGCTCGTCTGGAGGAAGCTTGCGAAATTGACCGGATTGAAGGTCGTCGCGTCGATCTCGCCCGCGGTCTCGATCGAGATCTGCACCTTGTCGCCGGCCACGGCGCTGGTCAGTTCGAACTGGAACGTGCTTACGCCGTTGTTCGTCGTGACGCTGCCGATCAGGTACGGACTCAGCGGGTAGTTGTAGACGCCGTTGAATCCCAGGAGCCCCGCGAAGAGCAGGAACTGCGGAGGATTGCCGCCGTTGGCCGTGAAGGCTCCGCTCACCTGACCGTTGACGATCACACGTCCCACGGCGCAGTGATTCGCCAAGGGGGAGGGCGGCACCTGCTTGAAGTCGACGATGGTCGCGGAGCAGGTCACCTGGTAGTTCCCGTTCGGCAAGAGCACCACCGTCGGCGTGGTCAGGTTGCTGATGATGTTTTCGCGCGGGGTGAACGCCTCGAAGGCCGTGATGAAGGACTCCGTGGCGAATTGCGGCAACGGGCTCGGCAAGCTCGTGTTGCCCGCCTGGTCCGTCGCGATCACCGAGCCCATGTACGTGCGCGTGAAGTTGTTGGTCGAGTAGGAAGGCTCCAGATCACGCAACAACACCGTGTGCAAGCGCTTCCAGCCGCGAGCGGGCTGCGCCTGCGGGGGAGCGATTCCATCGCTGTAGTTCACCATGAGTCTGGTCGGCTCCGACGTCTCGATGATGAACTTGGCGATGCGAGCCGTCTTGTAGATCAAGCGCACCGAACGCACGATCGGCGCGACGTTGTCGTTCGGCAGACTCAGCGGGTCGCTCGGGTTGCTGCCGAACGTGACTTCCGTCCCATCCAGGAAACCGTCGGCGTCGGTGTCGGGTTTCGTCGGATTCGTGGCGAGCGCCACTTCGGGCACGTTGAACAACCCGTCGTCGTCGAAGTCCACCGCCCAGCGCCGGCCCATGCCGACCGGCAGGCCGAGGAAGACGTTGCGACCGGTGCCAGCGACGGCTTGGTTGACGAAGAAGGCCAGATTCTGATTGGGGATCGTCGGATCCTCGCAGGTGAACTGCGACGACGTCAGATTCCGGTCCCAGAACCACCGCAGATTGCGCGGGACGCCGAGCCAATTGACCGTTCCGTACACCCCGATGTCGCAGTTGCGTTGTCTCGCTTGAGCGATGAGGTAGGTCGATACCCACGTTCCGCTCGTCGAGCCCGGCCCGATGAACCGCGAGCGATGGACCGCCGGGGCCAGGCCGCTGTCGAGCTGGTGAATGAAGAACGCGACGTCCTGGCGCTCGTTCATCGTCAAGGGCGGGAACAGGTCGCGGATGAACTCGAACACGCCCGGCACGATTCCAGCGTGACTCGCGCCCGAACCCAGCGGCGCTCTCGGCTCGATCGTGGACCCGACGAGCTGAACGTCCACGCGCGATTTCTGCTCCTTGCGCCACAGTCCGTTGTAGGCAGCAATGTCGAAGCCCGAGCGGTGGTGCTGATCGAGGAGACCGTCCTCGAAGATGTCGCTGTCCGATCCGGTCGGCAGCGTGTGGCAGTCCTGACATGTCGAGACGCCGACGTTCGGCTTGCTGAAATACACATCCTGGCCGTTGATCGCGCTCAACGCGCTGTGCGTCGGGTCGACCGGGTTGAACTTGGTCACCTGCTTGCTGTTGGTGATGATCCGGTTGGGGTGCGCGTTGGGATTGGCGGGGTTTTCGAGCTGGAAGATGTAGGCCTGCAGCTTTTCGAAATCGCTGCCTGGCCCGGTCCCGAGTGGGGTGCTGCCGAAGAGGTCGGCGAACACGCCGTTGAAATCGGCGAGATCCACCTGTTCACCGCGCCAGTGGTACGGCCGGATCGCCGCGATTCCGCGCAGGCTCTGCGTGAACATCGGGCCCTTGTCGTCGAGCGGCAGGGACGAGTTGTCCCACGCGAGGAAGTCCATCAACCCTTCGACGTGGCAGCTCTCGCAGGTGGCGTTCTCGAACTCCGAGTGGCGCGCGTCGAAGAAGATCTTGCGACCCTGCTTGATCGCGTACGGCGCCGGATCGTAACCCAGCTGCAACTCGCCGACCGAAGTGCCGGTGAGATCGCGGATGTCGATCACGTTCGTTCCCCAACAGTAGACCGCGACGAGCCAGTACCCTTCGTGGACGAGGACCGCGCGAGGGAGCGAGCCGGATGGCAAGGACCACTGTCCGATCCGTGCGCCGTTCTGGTTGAAGATGCGAACGTTGTCGGTCGATGTGCCGACGACGAATCCCAAGCCGCCGGTGGTGAACCACAGGTCATAGGGCTTCGTGCAGTTGTCGCCGGCGAGGAACGGGCCCGGCGCGAAGGTCACGGGATCCAGATTGTCCAGACCGACGAAGGTGTGATTGGTCGCGGGCTGTCCACCCGGCGTGGGCAGGTTCGTCAGCGTGATGCGCGAGGTCGTGAACGTGCTCTTCAATGCCGCGACCCCCTTGGCATTCGCGCCCTGATTGCGCGAATTGGTGTTGAGGATCCAGAACTTGCCCGTGGCCGGGTTTGTCCCGTGAGCGAACAGGTTCGTGCCCAGACCCTTGGCTGCCACTTCGACCTGTCCGGTGAACGGAGTCGCACCGGGAATCAGGCGAAACAGGTCCTCGTCCGGCAGTCCGATCGCTGCGACGGCCGGGTCGGCCATGTCCAACACCGGCGCAGTCGAGTCCGCGTTGACGATCGGTCCTCCGGCCTTGGCCATCGTGTTGTTGCCCGACAGCATCGGCGACACGAGCACGTTGTTTCCGTCCTTCGACAGGAAGAGCACGTGGCGCGACGTCATGATCTCGAAGCGGTCGAAGATCGTGTTCGTGAGCAGATCGATTTCGCACACGACATCATCGGCCGAGCACGCGACGAACAGGTGATTGCCGATCAAGACCACTCCGCCTGGTTCCGACGGCAATTCGAGCACGTTCAACACGTGGCCACTGATGGGATCGATCCGCGTCAGGGCGTGCGTGCCGCGACTGACGACGAGCAATTCCTCGTGAGCGTCGGGCGCAACCCAGTAGGCGACCGAGACCGGGCCCCACGGCACCGCGTAGGTCTGGGCCGGCTGGCCGCCGAGATCGATGAAACGACGAACTTCGCTGCCGTGGGTGTTCACCGCATAGAGCGAAACACCATCGGGTGAAAGCACCATCGGGTCGACGGGCATGAACAACAGGTCGATTTGATCGCCCTCGATGTTGTCCAGAGCGCGAAACTTGCTGCTCGCGATGGGCGACGCCGACGGTTGAGTGACCGACGGTTGAGTGATCTGAGCTCCGGCTCGGAGGGTCAAGCAGGTGAGCGCGAGGGTCGAAGCCAGCGACAGTGCCAGGACGCGGAACTGACTCTTCATGTGGGGACCTCCAAGGGGGGGCGGGACCACAACTCACACACGAGGCTCGGAAGCCACCGCGATGTCGATTGGGCGAGTTCGCAGCGACTCTCGACTTCAGCAACTCGGACGGAGGTTCGGAACCGAAAGTTCCCTTGACGCAGCGCGGTTTTTCTGCGGCCAGGGCGGACGCGCCGGCGGAGGGACGCGGAATGTCTCGGCTGGGGCGCGGGCGATCTCTTGTGCCCGCGCTCGAGCCGTACGACGCGTCCGGTGAAACGTCCGGCGCGACGCCAGACTTGCGCGTGTCGATCCGCCGCCGTCAGAGGCCGATGCCAAAGCGGACAGCGTTGCTTCGCACGGTGGAGAAGCTCGCGGAGCCGCGACGTGTCCGCGCGTTCTGACAGCTTGCCCGCGCTCGAGGCCTCGATCAGCTTGCAGGTCTCACCGACCAGCGACTCGAGCACCTTGGCGGTCTTCTCCAGGCTCGACTGGATCGGCCTCCAGTCGCCCGCGAACTCCATGCCCGCCGAGCCCGACAGGTCGCCGCGCGCGATCCGCTCCAGCGCCTGCGAGGGCGCCATGCGCACCAGGACGCCCCAGCGGATAGGAACTCCAAGCGGATGACTTCCGCCGGAGGCGGTCGGCGTCGACCGCGATAGGGAGGTTCGCCGCGGCTGGGCGATCCGTCCAGTGGTCCACCAGAGCCCAGATCGGGCCTCGGTGGCGGGCTGGCGAGGCGTTCGGGGCCCGCTGGGGCGGTGGTGCGGGCTTTTTGGATACGACCGGGCCTACTAGGCCGGCGCGGGTCGCGGGCGAGGAGCGGGGCCGAGGGCTACTCCAAGCGGCGCTGATGCGTGGTGCGCAAGTCGCGCTCGAAGAGTTGAACGCGGCGGCGCGAACTCGCGCTAAGTTCGCGCCATGAACCTCGCTCTGCCGCTGCTTCCACTCGCACTGCTGTTTCCATCGCAAGGCGCCGGCGACTCGAAGGCCGGCGACCGCAAACAGCCGGAGCAGACCAGTTCGGGCCTGCACGGCTACATCGGTTACGAAGCGTCGCCGCCCGCCGATCGCAGTGAGTACGGCATGGGCATGGGCTTTTATTCCGCGGCGTGGTCGCTGATCGACAAGCCCATCGCGCACTTCCAGATCGGGCTCGCGAGCGGCTGGATCCTGCCCGACAACCGCGACAACAAGGACAAGCCGCTCGCTCCCGAGGGCACGTTGGCGCGCACGTGGAAGGAGCGCGGCCCGACGTGGGACAGCGTGTTCCAGACCGTCGAAGGCGGCCTGGGTTATTGGGCGCGCAGCCGTTTTCGCTACGGGCCGCCGAAGTTCAGCATGAACGCGACGCCGCAGTGCTACGACTACGAGGTCGGCTCGCCGGGTTGGTCGTTCTTCTATGACACCGAAGCTCTGCCCGACAACCGCCTGGGCATCGCGCAGCTCAGCAACCGCCTGCTGATTCCGCCCGATGCGCTGCCCTTCGAGGGCAGCCCGAACGGTCAATTCCTCGGCTACAGCTACATGGCGTTGCCGTTCACCGATCCCGTGCCGAGCGCCGACGGCAAGGCGCCGACCGGCGCTCACGCGTGGACGTGCTTTCTCTCCACGGCGAACTTCAAGGGACCGATCGCGTACTACATCCCGGAGACGTGGAGCAAAATCGCCGACATCTTCGACTACCCGTTCCTGCACGGCCGCGGCCTCGACAGTCGCCAGGGCTTGATGGGCGGCGGCGCAATGGAGATCAACACCGTGCCGCAACTCGTCGCCAGCGCGCGCGACGGCGTGCGTTATTCGAGGATTCCCGCGCTGCGCTTTCCTGTCGACCAGCGCGGTCAGGCCGTGCTCGTGCAGGATGTGACCTACTACTCACGCAAGGCGCTGTACGACGCCTTCCTCGCCTGGCGGCTCGGCGGCTCGGCGCCGTCCGGCAAGTTCGACGCAGCGGGTGCGTTCGTCGCGAAGCTGAGCACGCGCACGCCGGGCTTCGATCAGGACGGCAAGCCGATCGACGGAGTCGCAAGCACCTTCGACACCAAAGTGTTCGACGACAACACCTGGGGCCTGGAGTGGAAGGACAGCGACCACGCGCCGCGCGGGCAGTTTCCGCAGTACTACCGCCACGACGGCGAGCGGCGCGTCGCGGTCTCGCCGAGCGCCGTTCCGAAGGACACGGGCTTGCACGCCGCCGAGTTCAAACTCGCGAAGCCTGGCGAACCGTTCACGTCGCCGTCGAGCGGCGCGTGGACCACGCCCGACGCCTCCACCGACGCGCAGCAAGTGCGGCTGTGCGACGGCTCGCTCGTCACCTACCGCTGGTACCGCTTCGTCGACCAGCCCTCGTTCGTGCAATACGGCTGGAGCGCCGAGAAAAAGGCCGCCCTGCAGGCCTTCGTCGAGAAGCTGCACCGCGCGTGGCCCATCGACCGCGACTACATGGCGCCTCCGACGCGCGGCAAGTTGGTCAAGCTCGACCCCCCGCTGCTCGTGACTCCGCCGAAGGGCCTCGAGGTCGGCTACGTGCCGATCGTGACGCGGCAAGAACGAGCGCCCTGAAAAGCCGCACCGGCGCCGGCGAGGCGGAATCTTCAGGGGATAGGAACTTCAAGCGGATGTCATCCGCTTGAAGTTCCTATCCCCCACGTAGCTTCTGGATGATCTGTTCTGCAGTGTGCTTCTTGCGTCCCAACTGGGGCCTCCTGAGCCCGGGTTCCTAACGTTGTGGGTGGATCCGGATTCGGGGGGCGGATCAGTTCGATGCGCCAGCGCGGCTCGAGTGATGACGCGCGCGGCACCCCCTGGCAGAATTCGGGCCATGCGAGCCGTCATTCTCTACGTGTGCGCCCTGGTGTTCGTGGGGCGCGCTGCGAGTGCGCATCAGGACGCCTTGGAGCGCCGCGCGCGCGAAGTCGCCGCGATCATCGCCGCGGAGCCGAAGTGGGCCGACGACCTGTTCGACAAGGCCTTTCTCAAGGAAGTTCCGCCGGCCAGGCTGCGCGCCATCGGCCTGCAGTACTTCGCTCAGTGCGGCGAGGTGACGGACGTGCGCCTGCAAGAGCGCAAGACCGAGCACAGCGCGGTATTCGAGATGACGTTCGCGAAGGACCAGGTCGCGACGCTGACGCTCGGGCTTGGTGCGGCAGCTCCGAACTCGGTCGTGATGCTCTTCTTCGGCGTGCCCACGCAGGCGCTGTCCGACTGGCCGGCAGTGATCGAGGCCTTCCAGAAACTCCCCGGGTCGAGCAATTTCGCCGTCTGGAAACTCGGGGCCGAGAAACCCGAGGTGCTCGCCGCGCACGAGGCCGACCGCGCGCTCGCCATC
>VGYZ01000092.1 GCA_016872795.1 Planctomycetota bacterium | reverse complement strand
CGCAACCGCGGCCTCGGGGAGCCCCTAGCGGTCCTGCGACAGGCTCGCGCGATGGCTCTCGTACAGCGCGGAGAGCTCGCCCGCGCCGACTTCCCTGTAGATGTCGATCAGGAGCTGCCAGTCGCGAGACGCCTTGAGCGCCCAACGACCGCCCATGAGCTTGCCCGTCCCTGGCGCCCGTGCATCGAGCGCCGACATCGCCGCCGCATCCGCGAGCAGCGTGTCGACGGCGAATGTCCCGTCGTAGCCGATCACCCACTGGCCCGCACCGTCGAGCACCAAAGACTGCGGCAGCAAGGCGCGCGAGGAATTGCCGAGCACTTCGAGGTACAGAACCTGCAGCCGCTGCGTCCACGCGCCATCCGCTGCGCCGCCGAGGTGCAGCAGCCCGCGCTCTTGCAGCCAGCGGCGCGCCGCCGCGAGCTTCGGCCCGTCGTCCACGCACAGGAGCGAAAGTCGGACCGCCGCAACATCGAGCTCGGGCAGCCGCAGGGCGAGCGACTCGAGCTGCGCGCGCGAGTTCGCGTCGTCCACGGACCACAGCACGATCACCGGCAACGAGCCCGCGAGCGAGGCGACGCGTGGTGCCGCTCCATCGAAACGCGGCAGCGTGAACTCGCGCATGGGAAGCTTCTCGACGAGCACGAAGCGCTCGACGCGCGCGGTCGAGGGCGCGAGCGGCGCGGGGTCGAGTCCTTCGAAGGTGGGGAGCTTGCGCGGTGCGCGCACGCGCGGCGCGGGCTCGCCTTGGACGAGCTCGTAGCGCGCGTCCGCGTCGAGCGGGCCAAAGCGCTGCACGCTTCCATCCGGCCAGTGGACCGCGATCGAATCGACGCGCGTCTCCGCGCCGAGACCAAAGTGCAGGCGCCGCGAAGACTGGGAGAGATAGCCCTCGCCCGCGTGCACGGTCCTGCGCACGAGCTTGCCGCCCGCTGCGAGCTCGACGCGCGCCCCGATCGCGTCCATGTTGAGGCCGCTGCCCGCGAGACTGAGCGACACGAAGTGATTCGCGCTCGCATCCTGATTGCGCAAGAAGCGCAGGCGCGGCGCCGTGCGGCTGCGCACGATCGCGTCCTCGCGCCCATCGTCGTCCCAGTCGACTCGCGCGACCGAGTGGAAGTCGTCGAGCGTGTCGAAGCCGACCAGCGCGCTCGCATCGACCAGACGCTGACCGCCGAGGTTGCGGAACGCCGTGTTGCGCTCCCAGCCGTTGTAGGACGCGTCCTCGTCCATGACGATCTGCTGCATGCTGGCCCACGCGCGGCGATAGTCCTCGTCGACGCTCGCGTCCGGCGGGCTCTGGCTGATGACGCGACGCCAGAAGAAGCTCTCGACATCCCGCGTGTGCGACGCGCTGATGAAGCCATTGGGCACGAGCAAGTCCGCGTAGCGATCGTTGTCGAAGTCGAGGAACAGACCGCCCCACGACCAGCCCGCGCGCGCACCGCCGACCGACTCGGTCACATCCTCGAAGCGACCGCCGCCGAGCCCGCGCAGGAGCGTGTTGCCGCGCGCATGCCGCCGGAAGTGGTGGTGCAGCTCGCGATGTTCGCCGTCGAGAAAACGCTCGGGATGCGCGGTCATGCGCAGGCCGGCGGCGCTGTACATGTTCGATGTGTACAGGTCCGGCTCGCCGTCGAGGTCGAAGTCCGCGCTCGTGACGCCCATGCCGGCCGCCATGTCGTCCGCACCGCGCGCGAGCGCCTCGTCGCGGAACTTGCCGCCCTCGTTGACGAACAGGTTGTTGCGGCCGAAGTCGTTGACGACATACAGGTCGAGATCGCCGTCGAGGTCGAGGTCCTGCCACAGGGCCGCGAGGCTGTAGCGGTCGTTGGCCGCGCCGAAACCAACCTCGTCCGTGGCGTTGCGGAAGCGTCGAGCGCCTTCGTTGCGCCAGTACAGGTTCGTCGCGCCGCCGTGGGCGTCGTGGTACGGCCGCGGCACGCCGGAGATCATTCCGCCCTTCACATAGCGGCAGCAGTAGAGGTCGAGGTCGCCGTCGCGATCGGGATCGCCGGCGACGATCGAGAAGATGTCCTCTTCGCCGAGGTCGGGACTGCCGAGCAGCTGCTGCTCGCCGAATACGCCGCTGCCATCGTTGTAGGCCACCCACAAGTAAGGTCCGACGCCTGCCACGAGATCGCGGTGGCGGTCGCCGTCGAGATCGATGATCAGTGCGGAGCGCGTCGTGTCGAGCAGCGCGACCTTGGCCTCGCTGGTGCCGTCGCGCAGCGTGCCGTCTTGCTGCTGCAACAGCAGGCGATTGGGCGTGCCCCCCGCCGTGCACAGAAAGATGTCGTCGAGACCGTCGCCGTTTGCGTCCCCCACCGCCAGCCCGTGGCCGCCGAGCAAGTGGTTGCCCGTCAGCTTGTCCTGCTTGAAGTACGACTCGCCCAAGCCGCGCAAGAACTCGCGTTCGAGCCACGGCGGCGATCCGATCCAGCGCGCGGTGTGATCACCGAACGAGCGACGCTTTGCGAGCAGCTCTTCGAATTCGAGCACCTCGAGCGACTGCGTGCGCGGCGCGCTTGCATCGACACCGGGGCTCCAGCGTGTGCGCCAGCGCGCGTTGTGCTGCACGACGCCGCTCCCGAGCTGGGCGGAAGCGCAGATACGCGCATCGACGACGACGAACGCGCCTTCCGCCTGCACATCCTCGATCCACACCTGCAGCGTGGGACGCACGCCTGCGAAGGGCACGCGCAGCGCCGCGCAGGCCGCCTGCCAGTCGCCGACGGGAGCGGGCCTGCGCTCCGCAGGCGCGAGCACGGCCACGGAAAACTGCCCATCGTCGCGCAGCACCTCGAGCTCGCCGCGCAGCGCCGTCGCTCCCGCGAAGTCACCGGCGAGCAGCTCCTCGATCGCGGCCGGATCGCTCCCCCATGCGCGCTCGGCCAGCGCGACCAGCCGCGGCCGCACGAGATCATGGACGGCCTCGAGCGGCCAGCCGTCGACTCGCGGATCCATGCGCGCGTGGTTCTCCGCATTCCACGCGTCTTTCGACACCTCGGGCTCCGAGAAGAGCAGCTTGGGCTCTGCCGCGAGCGGCGGAGCAGGCTGCGCGACGGGGATTGCTCGCTGCGCGCTGGCCCAAGGCGTCGGCGTCGGTGCGCTCGAGGTCGCGCCCGAGGGTTCGGTGGCGGTGTCGGGCTCGCGACCGCAGGCGGCGAGCAAGGCGGCAGCGAGCAGCAGGCGAGCGCAGCGCATGAGCGCCAAGAAGATACCCCAGCGCACGGCCACAGCCGAAGCTCGAGCGAGCACGGAGCTGCGCGAGCGGTTCAGCGCAGCTCGATCTGGACCATGCGGCCGCCGCTCCCCCCGCACATCTCGTCCCATTCGCGCACCAATCGCCCGCTGGCATCCGCGAGCACCGCGTCGAGTTCGACCCGTCGAAAGCGATTCTGCTCGGCGAAGAGCTGCTTCATGAGCCCCAAGTTCCAGCGCCGTCCGCCCGAGGGCGCGCCGTCGGAGAGCACGACCAGCGTGTCGACCGCGGGGTCAGCGAGCGCGAGTTGCAGCGCACCCCACAGGTCCCCAGTGCCGGTGTCCTTGCGCCCCACGAACCACTCGAGGGCCTTGGCGATGTTCTTGCGCTCTGCCGGCACGAGCGACTTCTGCCACGGCACCGGTGCCGCGGTGTACGGGATCACATTGAAGCGCGTGCTCTCCGGCAGGGCCTCGAGCGCCTTGCGCAGCTCCTCGTCGACAAGCTCCTTGCGGGTGCGGCCATCGGCGCGCTTCTGCCAGATCGAACCCGAGAGGTCGATCAGGAAGCACACGCGCTCGGAGCGGATCGGCAGACCCGCAAACGACACGCTGCGTTCCTCGTCCGCGCGCTCCGCCTTCCGAGGCTCCGGAAGCGGACCGTCGGCGAGCGCGGCGGCCCAGACTTTCCACGGCCGCGGATCGAGCCGGTGCTGCAGTCCGGAGAGCTGCCGCAGCAGCTCGACTGTATGCCAGCGACCGCGCAGCTCCTTCTCCGCCTCGAGCCACTCGACGAGCGCGCGCGCTCCGCGAGCATCGCGCCCCGCGGCGAGACTTTCCGCGGCGACGAGGCGCACTCCCAGCGCGCCATCCTTGGCTGCCGCGCTGGCGCGCGCGTAGGCCGCGTCCGCGTCAAGGGCGCGCGCCGCGAGCACGACCGCCGCGCGCAGCTCCGCATCGCCATCGCCCGCGAGCGCGGCGAGGGACTCGGCCGTCTCCCCGCGCAGCAATGCGTTCGCGACGAGCGCCGCGCCGCGTACGCCACCGTCCTTGTCCTTGCGCGCCAGCTCGCCGAGCGTCGGCGTCGACGCGCTCCACTTGCCCGCGATCGCGAGCCTCTCGATCGACCAGCACAGCGTGCGTCGCACTCTCACATCCTTGTCCGCGAGCGCGTTGAGCACCGGCGCCGCGTCGGGCGTCTCCGAGAGGCGCCCGAGCACCTCGGCCGCGCGCAGCCGCACGAACTCGTCCTTCGAGGCGAGCGCGTCCTTGCTGTAGAGCAGCGCGAGCTCGGCCCGTCCGGCGAGTCCCGCGAGCTGGAGCTGCGCCTCGTCCGCGACCTCTGGCTTGGGATCGCGCAGCCCCGAGAGCACCTTGTCCCACGCCTGCGGCGTGTCGAGCTTCGCCAGCCCGATCACCGCGTCGCGCCGCACGCGCGCATCCTTGTCGACGAGCTTCTGCGCCAGCTCGTCGAAGCCCTGCGGCGCGAGGAGCGCGGCGCACAGCGCGAAGGCAGCAATCACGGCTGCGACTCCGCGACGATGCGCGCTTCGAGCTGCGGCTCGATGCGGCCCGCGCCAACGAACGCCGCTTCCGCAAGCTCCCTCAACAGGATCGGATCCTGCGCGAGCTTGCGCGAGCGCGCGAACTCCTTGTAGCCATCGCCACCGCCCGCGAGGAACGAATTGAGCGCAACCTTGTACGTCTTCTGCGGATCGAGCGGCAGGCCGCCAATTTCGATGCGCACGAACTCGAGGCGGGTCGCGCCATCCTCCTTGCGCGAGCGCACGAACACGCGCAGGCCACTGTAGTCGAGGCCCGAGTGCACGGTGCCCTCGATCGCGCCGCGCACGACATTCTCGAGATCGGCCCCGAGCACTTCGAGCAGCACGACATCGTTGTCGAAGGGCAGCATCTCGAACACTTCGCGCACGGTCACCGGCCCCGCGTCGATCTCCGCGCGCGTGCCGCCGCGGTTGTGGATCCCGACTTCCGCTCCCATGCGCTCGCGCACGAGATCGGCCACCCAGTTGCCCGCCAGCGTCGAGAACGGGCCACGACCAGCCTTGAGCGGCGTCGCCAGTTCCCCGACCTCGCGCTGCATGTCGACCTCCGCCCGCCGCACGAGCTCCGCACAGCGGCGCTCGACCTCCGCATCGCGATCCTGATCCGCGGGCTCCACGAGCAAGTCGACGAGCATCGAGCGGACCGAAGTGACCACCGCGCTCGGCCCATCGATCTCGAGCTCGACCCGACCGACCGCCGAAGCCTTCGCGCCCGCCTGCACGACGAGGCCTCCGCCGTCCCGCTTGCCTTCCTTGAGGAAGGTGTGCGAGTGGCCGGTGACGAAGAGCGGCAAGTCGGGATGCGCCTTCGCGGTAGCGAGCGCCTCTTCGACGCCCATGTGCGAAACCGGCAAGATCAAGTCGCAACGCCCCGCGAGCTCGCGCTTCACGGTGGCGAGCTCGAGCGCCGGATCCACGAAGGTGAGCGCGCGCGTGTCGGGGTGCGAGATCGAGGGCGTTTCCGGCGTGAGCAGGCCGACGAGCGCGATGCGCAGGCCGCCGCACTCGACGATGCGCCATGGCTCGATCCAGGGCGCACGCTCTCCGCTCGCGGGATCGCGCAGGTTCGCGCACACCGCGCGCCCGCCCGTGGCTACGAGCAGCCGCTGCAGGTTCGCCGTCGAGTGGTCGAACTCGTGATTGCCGATCACGAGCGCATCGAAGTCGATCGCCGCCAGCGCCTCGACGAAGGGCAGGCCGCGCTCCAGTCCGCCCTCCGGCGTACCTTGGTACCAGTCGCCTCCATCGAGCACGAGCAGTTCCGTGCCGCTGCCCGCGAGCTCGCGCCGCACGGCGTTCACATAGCCCGCGACGCGCGGCAGGCCGCCGATCTGCGGCGGCGCCTGTCGGTCGATCCAGGTCGCCTTGCGCGTCAGGACCTGCCCGTGGATGTCGTTGGTGTGCAGCACCACGAGCCGCACCGTGCCCTGCGGCCGCTGCCACGCCGCGCCGCCCGTCGCCGCGCACGCGCCGAGCGGCAGCGCCAGCAACAGCCCCAACACCGCCCGCCGCCCCAGCCCCATGTTTCGGTGCACATTCATCGCTTACGAGCCTACGCGCCGCTGTGCGGATTTGCACCGTGATCGAGGCTCGGCGCACGCCTCGCCTGTTAGCCTCTACCCCATGCGCACCATCGCTCTCGCCTCGCTGCTCCTGCTGCCGCTCGTGCAGGGGTGCCTCCTCACTCGCGACACCGTCAACCAGCCGCTCGATGAAGCGCGCGTCGTGAAGCTCGCGCGTCATATGAGTGCGAGCGATGTGCTCGAGCTGCTCGGCGGTCCGATGGAGGTCGTGCAGCTCGGTCGGCGTTCGGCGTGGCGCTATGACCACCAGCGCACGAAGCGCACGGGGCTCACGCTGTTCGTCGTCACGGCGCTCAACACCGACACGCAGGAAGACCGCTTGTGGCTGTTCTTCGACGATCAGGACCGCCTCGCGGCCTTCGGCTCCACCCTGCAGGCCTCGAGTTCGGAGTGGGTACTGCCGTGGGTCGACTCGCACGAGTGAGCGCCGCGCTCGGGCTCGCGTTGCTCGCGAGTTCTTGCGTGAAGGCGCAGTACGAGCGCCACATCGTGCTGCAGCCGGTCGCGGCGGACGGGCTGCAGCATCTCGCTCCCGGCGAGAGCGATCTCGAGCACTGCCTCGCAGTTCTCGGCGCTCCCAACTTCGTGTGGGAGCGGCGCGGTGACGCCATCGCGATCGCGTACGGCGCGTACCGGCACCAAGGCTGGCAAGTGGGCGCGAGCGTGAACGTGACCCGCGGCGTCAACGCCTCGTTCGACTACGGTGAGCTCGAGGCACTCTCGCGCGGCTACGTGCTGTTGTTCGACGAGCATTGGAAGCTCGAGAACATCAGCGGGGGACTGCTGCGCGACCTGTCGGCCGAGTTCGAGCGCACGCCGCCGCAGTCCGTCGAGTGAGCGCCGTGGAGTACGAACAGGACTACGCGACGCTCGATCGAGCGTGGGAAGCACTCGACGCGGGCGATGCAGAGGCAGCACTCGAGCTCGCGCGCGCCGTGAGCGATGAACTCGCGGAGATGTGGGTGCTGCGCGCGACGGCGCAGCTCGCACTCGATGATCTCGATGCGGCGCGCGCCTCCGCGGAGCAGGCGGCGCAGCGCGAGGATGCCAGCGAAGACATGGAGCTCGCGCTCGTGCGCGCCGAGATCGCGCTGCGGCTGTGGGACTTCGAGGCCGCCCGCGATGAGCTCGCGCGCGCACAGGCACTCGGAGAGAGTCCGGTGGTGCTCGCGAAGCTCGCGCTGCTCGCGGACCTCGAGGGCGACTTCGGCCGCGCGGATCGCCTGCTGCGCGACGCCCAGCGCCTCGACCCGCAGGGTTTTTCCGCGCCGCAGCGGCTCTCCGAGTCCGAGTTCGATCGCGTGCTCCAGCAGTCGATCGCGCGACTGCCCGACGAGTTCCGCGCAGCCCTCGAGCATGTGCCCGTGATCGTCGAACCCATGCCCGCGCGCGCGCTGTGCGGCGACGACCCGCGCGAGACCCCGCCGGATCTGCTCGGGCTCTTCACGGGCGCCTCGCTGGCCGAGCGCGAGCCCGAGTCCACGCCGGAACTGCCGCCCACGATCCACCTCTTCCAGCGCAACCTCGAGCGCGCCTGCGGCTCACGCCGCGAGCTCGCGGAGCAGGTGGAAGTGACGCTTTACCACGAGCTGGGCCACTATCTGGGCTTCGACGAGGACGGTGTGGCCGAGTTGGGGCTCGAGTAGCCGGAATTTCGAAACCGAGTTAGTGTTGAGAGATGCCTCAGAGCTATGCCAGTGCCTATGAAGCCCCAGATCGCGGTCCTGTTCCTGCCCCTCGCGCTGCTCCTGTCCCTGCAGGCCCGCGCCGATGTCGCCACACTCACCTCGAGCAAGGACGCGACGATCTACAACGACACCGTCGGCAACCGCACGGACTCGAAAGGCCCGACGATGTACGCGGGTCAGGCGGGCGCTAACTCGATGTGGCCGACGCGGCGCGCGCTAGTGGCCTTCGACACGAGCGCGATCCCGACCGGCTCGACCGTCACGGCGGTCCAGCTCAAGCTCTACATGTCGAAGACCGTGGTGGGCGCCAAGGCGTTCACGATCCACAAGCTGACGCGCGGCTGGAACGAAGGGCCGACGAGCGGCTTCTCCGGCAACGGCAACACGGCGCAGGTCGGCGACCCCACGTGGCTGCACACGTTTTTCAACAACCAGTTCTGGACGACCCCCGGCGGTGACTTCGCGGCGACGGCGAGCGCCACGGTGAGCGTCGGCTCGACCTACATGTTCTACACCTGGGGCTCGACCGCCCAGATGGTCTCCGATGTGCAATCGTGGGTCGACAACCCCGGCCAGAACTCCGGCTGGATCGTGCGCGGGCCCGAAGGCGGCACCAAGTCCGCCAAGCAGTTCGAGACCCGCGAGAGTCTGGCCCAGTACCACCCACAGCTGATCGTCACCTACACGCTGCCGGGGCCGACGCCCTACTGCACGGCGAAGACCAACAGCCTGGGCTGCGTGCCGACGATCAACTCGATCGGGAGCCCCGACTTCAACGCCGGCTCCGGCTTCTTGGTCACGCTCTCGAACACGCTCAACCAGAAGTCGGGCCTGCTCTTCTACGGCCTTTTGGGTCCGGCCTCGTCGCCGTTCCAGGGCGGCACCATGTGCGTGCAGTCGCCTGTGCTGCGCACGCTCGCCCAGAACTCCGGCGGCAACGCCACGCCCGCCAACGACTGCAGCGGCAGCTACAGCTACGACTTCAATGTGCACATCGCCTCCGGTGTCGACCCGCTGCTCACGGTCGGGCGCCTCGTGTGCGCCCAGTACTGGAGCCGCGATCCCGCCGCGACTTTCACGACCAACCTCTCCAACGCCCTGCGTTTCTACATCTACCCCTAGCTCGCACCATGTTCCGCATCGCCCACCTCGGAGCGCTCGTCGCCCTCGCCGGGGCGGCGCGCGCCGATGTCCTCTCCCTCACGGCGGTGCGCGACACGACGCTTTGGAACGACGCCACTGGCTCGGTGGCGAACGGATCCGGCCCTGTGATGATCGTCGGCCGCGCGGGCGGAAACTCGACGGCTCCGATCCGACGCGGCCTCGTGCGCTTCGACATCGCGGCGCTCGTGCCCGCGGGCTCGGTGGTGAACTCGGTGCAACTCGTGCTCGCCAACCCGAGCGGCAACATCGGCCCGCGCAATGTGCGCGTGCATCGCGTTCTCAACGATTGGGGTGAGGGCGCATCGAGCACATCGAGCGGTCAGGGCGCTGCGGCGCAAGCGGACGACGCCACATGGCTGCACCGCTTCTACCCGAGCCAGAATTGGACGACGAGCGGCGGAGACTTCGCCGCGAGCGCGAGCACCGTGCTGGCCGTCGACCAGCTCGGCATCCACACATGGCCATCCACCGCCACCGCGGTCGCCGACGTGCAGGGCTGGCTCGACGCTCCCACCAGCAACTTCGGCTGGCTGCTCAAGCTCGATGTCGAGAACATCTCGCAGACCACGAAGGTGTTCGGGACGCGCGAATCCGCGGATCCGGCCGAGCGGCCGACGCTCGTCGTCGACTTCACACCACCGCTGGTAGGCAGCTACTGCAGCGCGCGCGCTACGAGCAGCGGCTGCTCGCCCCGTATCGGCTGGAGCGGAACACCGAGTGCGAGCTCGGGTTCGGGCTTCGTCGTGTCGCTGGATCAGGCGAGCGCAGCGCGCGCCACTTCGCTCGTCTACACGCTCTCAGGCCCCGCTGCGACGCCGTTCTTCGGCGGCACGTTGTGTCTCGCGACACCTCTCACCCGCTCGGCCGTGCAAATCACCGCAGGCTCGGGTCCCGCCGGCTGCGGCGCGACCGCGGCGCTCGACTTCAACGCGCGCATCGCAGCGGGCATCGACGCGCGCCTCGTCGCCGGCGCGGTCGTCCACGCCCAGTGGCACCTGCGCGACCCGCTCAACCCCGCAGGCTCGTTCGCGGCGAGCGATGCGCTGCGCTTCGCACTCCTGCCCTGACGCGATCCCGCCCCGCCGCGCGCGAGCAAGGAACTTCGTAGCAGCGCCGCGGGCGCCGCATGGACTACAGTCTCCTCTCCCCGCGGAGCGGGCGCAGGAGCAATTCCATGACGAAGAAGCAGCAGTACAAGGTCACGACCCGCCTCGTCCACGGCCCCGAGCACTCGGCCAAGTGGGATTTCTCGCACCATGTCACGCCGCCGCTCTCGAGCTCGACCACATACCGACTCGACAGCGCCAAGCGCGGCGCGCGCGGCTTTCAGGAGTTCGGCCAGCTCGTCACGGACGCCGGCGAGACGCCCGTCTACATCTACGACCGCCTCGACGAGCCCACGCGCTCGATCCTCGAGGGCGAGCTCGCGGAGATCGAGCAGGGCGAGAGCTGCGTGAGCTTCGCCTCGGGCATGGCGGCGATCTCCGCAGCGCTCGGCTGCACATTGAAGAGCGGCGACGAAGTGATCGCGCACTCGGTGCTCTACGGCTGCACCCACTCGCTCTTCGAGAACTGGTATCCGCGTCAAGGCATCGGCGTGAAGCGCGTCGACATGAATGCGCTCGCCGCCGTGCGTGCCGCCGTCAATGAACACACGCGCGTGCTGTACTTCGAGTCGCCGGTGAACCCGTCGCTCGAGCTCATCGACATACGCGCGCTCCGCAAGCTCGTCGACGAACTGAACGCCGGCCGCGCGGATGACCGCAGGCTGCTCATCTTCATCGACAGCACCTTCGCCACGCCCTTCGGCCAACGTCCGCTCGGGCTCGGCGCTGATGTCGTGCTGCACTCGCTGACCAAGAACCTCGGCGGCTTCGGGACAGAGCTCGGCGGCGCGGTGATCTGCCCGAAGTCGATGCACGCGCGTCTCTTGCTCTATCGCAAGGACTTCGGCGGCATTCTCTCCTCGAAGGCGGCTTGGGCCATCCTCGTGTACGGGCTGCCGACGCTGCCGCTGCGCCTCAAGCGCCAGCAGTTCACGGCGCGCAAGGTGGCGGCGTGGCTCGAAAAGCACAGCTGCGTCGCACGCGTGATGTACCCGGGCCTGCCGAGCTTCCCCCAGCGCGAGCTCGCCCAGCACCAGCTGGTCGATTTCGACGGCGACTTCGCGCCCGGCAACATGATCTACTTCGAGCTCGACAGCGCGCGCGCCGAGCCCGAGGCGTTCATCGACGCGCTCGCGCACTCGGCCTACTCGGTGACGCTCGCAGTCTCGCTCGGCCACACGAAGACGCTGATCGAGCTTCCGTCGACCATGACGCACAGCTCCTACGGCAAGCGCGGCGGCGCCGTGCGCCTCTCGATCGGCCTCGAGAGTCCGAGCGACATCATCAACGACCTCAAGGCCGCGCTCGCCGCAGTCGCCAAGTCCGAGAAGAAACCCGCGAAGTCCCCTACGCCGCGGGCGAACGGCGCCAAGGCGCGCTCCTCGCCCTGAAGCGCGCGAGGCCGCTCGCGGGCAGCGCGCGAGCCGCCCCAATGTCGCGCGCTCAGCGGCAGAGCGACGGATACTGCGCATTGAGCTTGTTGCGCAGCACTTGCAGGGCGCGTTGGGCGCGCGCGGAGAGCGGCAAGCCCGAAGCGAGCAAGTCGTTCTCCTCGAACCAGTCGGGCGTCGTCGCGCCCGTCACCGGATCCGGCACACCGCCTTGGAGCAGGTCGTAGAGCTGCTCGGTGACCGTGACGGTGCTGCCCATGTTCTGGTCGCGGTCGGTTCTTCGAATCAGCTTGAAGCGCTGCTCGCGGATGGCCTGCATGTGGCGATTGGTCACATAGCTCGCCGGCGGACCACCCGTCACGGGATCGGGCTGGAAGTTCGGGAAGAAGCTCTCGCTGTAGACGAACTTGCGCAGGCTGCCTTGGAATCCGGCGATGTACGGGAGCATCGAGACCGAGTCCGTGCCGATCCCGGACGGCACCGGCGCTCCGGCGATGGCAGCCACCGTGGCCAAGATGTCCGTCGAGCTGACCAGCGCGCGCGAGACGCGTCCGGGAGTGCCCGCGCCCTGCAGGGGCGCGCGGATGATCATCGGCACGCGAATGCCGCCCTCCTTGACCGTCCCCTTGGCCGAGGATCGGTCATGGGGCGCAAGCAGCCCGTTGGGATCCGTGCCGTTGTCGCTGATCAGGATCACCGTCGTGTCGGTCGCGTCGACCGAGCACAGCAGCCGCCCGATTTGGTTGTCGAGCTCCTCGACCATGCAGCGCAGTCGCGAGGCGAAGGTCGGGTTCGCCCCCGAATCGCACGGGCTGTCGTTGGGCAGGTAGTTGCCACACGCGGTGGAAGGCAGGTCGCTTGGGATGTCATGGACCGGCGAGTGCGCGGCGTTGTAGGCGACATACAAGAACCACGGCTCTGTCAGCGTCGCCACCATGAAGAGCGCGTCCTCGGTCGTGTCGACCGTGGCGTAGTTCGCCGCAGGCGGCGCGAACTTCAGCACATCGCAGGGCAGCGCACCGTTCGGGCACGGCGCCACATTGGGGTCGAGGAACGAGCAGTAGGTCTTGATCCAGCTCGAGTAGGTATTGACCCCGCTGCCAAGCTGCGGGTTCTGCAGGTTGAACATCGCACCGGCGTAGCGATCGAACCAGGTTCCCGACGGCGAGCCGAGCGGGTGGGCCGGAATCAGGGTCCGCATCGGCGTGTCGACGAGGTGCCACTTCCCGAGCGCGACCGAGGTGTACGACGAGGGCCCCGCGCGCAGGAGCTGGGGCAGGATCACCTCCGTCGTCTGCAGGCCCGGATTGAGGTAGCCGAAAGTCTCGGTCTCCTTCAGGACTGCGCCGATGCCGCTGCGCATCCCGTACTTGCCCGTGAGCAGGCGGGCCCGGCTCGGCGTGCACATCGGCGCGGTCCAGCACTCCGTGAACAGGATCCCCTGCGCGGCTAGCAGCGAGTCGATGGCCGGGGTGTGGGCGGGCTGCCCCGGCGGACGCCCCTGAGCCACATACCAAGTTTCGTAGGCACCGATCAGGTCGACGCCGATATCGTCGAGCGTGATCACGAGCACATTGCTGGGCAGGGCAAGCGACGCCGCCTCAAGCCCGAGCGCGTCCGCAGGCGGGGCTCCCGATGGCGCGAGGAGCGGCAAGCACGCCGCACCGACCCCAAGCTGAGCAACGAACATCATCAAGAGATCCTAGCACCGGCTCGCCGGGCCTGGGGAACGCCCATAATAAAGCGAGGTCTCGACGCCCGCC
>VGYZ01000091.1 GCA_016872795.1 Planctomycetota bacterium | reverse complement strand
TCGCTCTGATCAACTGGAACGGGCCGAGCGCCAACCTGAACTACGGCAGCGCGGTCGGACTCATCGACGACATCAACAACGACGGGCGCCCCGACATCGCCATCGGCGCGACGGGCTACCAGAATCCTGTCGGCAGCGGCAACGAAGGCGCGGTGTTCCTCTACTCGGGCGAGTCGCTGCTTCCGATCGGGACGCTGGTCGGTCCGCCGAGCGGCGTGCTCGGCGACGGCATCGCCACGACGGGCGAAGACTTCGATGGCGACGGAGCGAGCGACCTCCTCGTCGCCGGCGCGAACGCAGACAGCATCGCGACGAACGGCGGCCGCGTGTTCGCGGCCCGCGCCTTCCCGGCCCTGCCCTCGACCTACTGCACGGGCAAGACGAACAGCCTCGGCTGCACGCCCCAGATGTCGTGGCAGGGCAACGCCAGCCTCTCGTCGGCCGCGCCGTTCCTCGTGCAGGCCACGAACCTGCTCAACCAGAAGTCGGGCCTGTTCTTCTACGGCTTCCGCGCCGCAGCCCAGCCGTTCGCTGGGGGCTACCTGTGCGTGCAGGCCCCCACGGTGCGCAGCGCGGCTTCGTCGAGCGGCGGCAGCACCTCGGGCAACGACTGCAGCGGCGTGATCAGCCTCGACTTCAACCCCATCGCGCAGGCGGGCACCACGCCGGGCCTGACGCTCGGCAACGAGGTCTACGGGCAGGTGTGGTCGCGCGACCCCGCCGGCATCGGCACCACGAGCCTGAGCAACGGCCTGCGCTTCTTCCTCAATCCTTGAGCGCGCGCGCGAGCGCGAGCGCGAGCTAGCGCCCGCGCCGCGGCACCGGCAGCTTCGCGCCCGGCGGCACCCACGGCAGGTAGTACTCGACGTAGCCCAAGTGCATCTCGTCGAAGGTCTGCGGTCCCCAGCGCACCGTCGCGGCGGGATCGGGATTGGCGGGATTTCCCGCGCTGTTGTCGTACCACGCGGTGAAGCGCAGCTGCTCGCCCGCGCGCAGTGTCACGGGCTCGGCGAGCCGGTAGAGCAGCTGCCAGTTGAAGTCGTAGCGCGGGACGTCGAGCAGGATCGAGCTCGCGCCGTCGCGCGCGATGCGCTCGTAGCGCGCAGCCTTGCCGCGCACATGCAGGTGCGGCACGAAGGAGAGCAGCACCGCGTCGAGCGGGATCGGGAAGGTCGCGCTCTCCTCGTGGTCGGCGGCGCCCGGCGGGATGCGGATGCGCGGGTTCACGACGCCGATCGTGCGCACCTCGTGCAGCGGCGGCGCGTCGGCGTACACCACGCCGATGCGCGTGCGATCCTCGGTCGCCGTGCCGTTGGGCGTGTAGTGCATCTGGAAGCGCAGCTTCGCGCCCTTCGGCAGGAGCTTGGCAAAGCCCGGCGGATAGCAGAGCGCGGCCTGCCCCGGCACATAGGCGGCCCAGAAGCCGAGGCGCTCCTCGGCCGCGATGTCGTCGTCCGCGCGCCGCCGACGGCGCCCCTCGTTCGCGCGCTCGAGCTCCGGGTCGACCAAGTGCACGAGCACATGGTGCACGACACCCGCGACGCCCGGCCGCACCTCCATCGCGCGCACCCAGCGATCCTCCTCGAGCCCGGTCTCGACGATCACATTCTGGTACGGCATCGTCCCGCTCGCCTTGACGGCTACCGGCTCCGCGAACTGAAACACGCGATCGGGCGTCGGGATGTTCCACTCGCCGGCGAACTGGCGCGGCAGCGGCGCCGTCGTCGGATCGCCCTTGGGCTTGCCGCTTGCGAGCCACGCGAGCAGGTCCGCGCGCTCGCGCTCCCCCAGCGACCGATCGTTGGCCCATGGCGTCGTCGCTGCTTCACCCTCTGCGCGCTCGAACGGCGCCGCGAACCACGGCGGCATCACACCCTTCTCGACCACGCGCCGCAGCATGCCGGCGTGGGCGACGACATCCTCGAAGCGCTCGAGCGAGAACGGCGCGACACCGCCGTCGCGGTGGCACTCGACACAGCGCTGCTGGATGATGCGCTCGACGCGCTCGTGGTAGGTCACTTCCGTCGTCGGTGCGGGTGAATCGCCGAGCTCGAGTTCGCAGCCGGGAGCATCGGTCGCGGCCACGAGCAGCGGCTCGCTGCGCACGAGCGCACTCAACGCATCGAGGAGGAAGCGTCGGCGCGGTTTCTCGAGCGAGTACCCGATTCCGTGCTGGTCATCGACCGCGCCATGGAACTGCACGGTGAAGGCCGCATCCGTCACGATCACATCGGTGGTCGTCGTCGCGCCGAGCGCGCGCGCGAGCCGGCCCTCGGCATCGCTCACGACCGTCGCGCTCGCGCCGAAACGCTCCGCGAGCGCCTGCAGCGACTCGCGCGTGTCCGTCGCGACCGGATCGACGATCACCCAGCGCACTCCCGCCGGCGCGGCCTGCGCGAGCTCGACCAAGGTCGGCGTGAACTTTGCGCTCAGCGGGCAGGTCGGGCTCAGGAGCGCGAACACCACATACTTCGCTTCCCCGGGCAACTCGACTTCGACGCCCGCGAGCGACCGCACGCTCGCCATCGCCACGCGCCGTCCGACGCCGTGCTCCGACGGCTGGAGCACCCGTGGCGCCCACTTCGCGCTCGGTACCCGCGCCGTAACGCCCTGCGGAGCTCGAGCCAGCGCGAGTCCCGCGAACACCAGCTGCAGGACCGCGGTTCCGATCAGGGACTTCGACAGGCAAAGGGACGGTTGTTGCATGGCTCGCGCAAGGCTAACCCACGCGGCGATGTTCCGTTCCGCCGCTCATTCCCTGACCATCAGCTCCCACGCGCGGACGAAGCCCCAGCGCTCGCCCATCGAGATGAGCGCGTCGTCGTTGTGGCCGGCGCGGGCGGCGAGGGTGGCGTGGCCGCGCACGAAGAGCAGGCCGTCGGCGTGCGCAATCAGCTCGCGCGCGACGCCGCGGTGGCGCAGGGACGGATCGACATGCAGTACGAGCACCATGGGCTGGGTCGTGCCGAGCAGGGGGTCGGTGAAGGGACCCGTGAAGCACAGCCCCCAGACGCGCGAGCCGGGCGCGGCACCCTGCTCCTCGGCCACGACGAGCACGCACTCAGGAGCTTGGAAGTGCTGTCGCAGGCAGCGCTCGGCGCCCCCGGCGGGATAGGGCGCGTCCGAGTATTGGGCGTGGAACTCCGCGGCCGAGGCATCGAGCAGGGCACTCTGGGCGAGCGCCTCCTCGAGGGAGGTGACATGGCGCAGCTGCAACTTCATGGCTGGGCTCCGAGGATAGGCCGGAATGGGCGCGGAAACAGCCCGCAGCTGGCTGGCGGCCGCGCCACCCCGGGACGCGGATCGCGAGCTCGTCGATGGACGGCCCCGCCACCCCCCCGCTAGACTTTTCGCCCGCGATTTTCGCTCCCTGACTCCCACCCTCAGGTCCCGCCGTGCAGCTCACCGTCGAACGCCCCGCACCCTGTCAAGCCAAGGTCTCCTTCACCGTGCCGAGCACGGAGTTCGAGGCCGAGTTCCACAAGGCGCTGAAGGAACTCGGCAAGCGCATGAAGATCAAGGGTTTCCGCCCCGGCCATGTGCCGCCGGAGGTCGTCAACCGCATGCAGGGCAAGGAAGTGCGCCAGGAAGTGGCGCTGCGCTTTGTCAATCAGGCCTACTCGCGCGCCATCGACGAGCACAAGCTGCGCCCGCTCTCCAACCCGTCCGTCGACTTCGGAGAGGCCTTCGCGGGCGTCGACTTCGCCCACAGCTTCGAGTTCTCCCTGCGCCCCGAGTTCGAGCTCGGCAGCTACAAGGGCCTCGAAATCGAGTCGTCGCTGCCGCCGGTCGTCGACGAGGAGATCGAGGCCGCGATCGAGCAGGCGCGCAAGAATCAGGCCCATCCCGAGCCCGTCGGCGACGAGGGGCTCCCCGAGGACGGCATGGCGCTGTGCCGCGTCACCCTGCGCCACGGCGATGAGCAGGTCTGGCAGCGCGATGGCCTGCGCATCTCCCCCGCCTCGACCCTGCCGGGCGTCGACGCAGCCGCCTTCAAGGCCGCCATGACGGGCAAGAAGGACGGCGAATCGGCACAGATCGAGCTCGACTTCCCCGCCGACTTCGAGGTCGAGTCCGCGCGCGGCCACAGGGGCACCTGCACGGTCGATGTGAAGAACGCCTTCCGCGTCGTGCTGCCGAGCCGTGAGGAGCTGATGAAGATCATCGGCGCCGCCGACCTGGCCGAGCTCAGGAAGCGCGCCCAAGACGGCCTCGAGCAGGCCAACCGCCAGATCGAGGACCAGCGCATCGAGACTGCGCTGCTCGAGACTGTGATCGGGGCCCACACCATGGACCTGCCGCCGACGATGGTCGACGAACAGACCAAGGGTCGCCTCGCTCAGCGCAGGAACGAGCTCGCCGGTCAGGGCCAGAGCGCCGAAGCCATCGAGCGCGAAGCGGCTGCCACCGAGGCGCAGGCCCAAGCGGACGCGGAGAAGAGCGCCAAGGCCTACTTCCTCGTCGAGCGCATCGCCGAGGTCGAGCATCTGCGCGTCAGCGAGCAGGAGCTGCTGGGCGAGCTGCGCGGGATCGCCAGCCGCAACCGCACATCGTTCGACGAGGTGCGCAACTTCTACCAACAGCAGAACCTCCTGCCGCAGCTCTCCATGGAGATCCTCGAGCGCAAGGTGCGCGTGTTCCTGCGCGAGAACGCCAAGCTGCTCGCTCCCAAGGTCTGAGCACTGGCGCATCCCGACGCTTTCTGGCGGCCCGACCTCCCACGCGAGAGGCCCTGCCGCCGCCATTTGTCTCGCTCTCGGGGCGGTCGCGACTCGCTGCGCTCCCCCACTTCCCGTTTTCGGGCAGCGGGCGCACCGCGATCGCGCCGCGCGAATCCTTGATCCCGGCCCGCTCAAGCCTTATTCCCCACTGCCCGACAAGCCCCACACGACCATGAGCGCATCCAACTACTACGTTCCCTATGTCATCGAGAAGACCGGCCGGGGCGAGCGCACCTACGACATCTACTCGCGCCTGCTCGAGGACCGGATCATCTTCATCGGCACCGCGATCGACGACAATGTCGCCAACTCGGTGATGGCCCAGCTCCTGTTCCTCGACAAGGCCAACAAGAGTCAGGACATCAACATCTACATCAACAGCCCGGGTGGCTCGGTCACCGCCGGCCTCGCGATCTACGACACGATGCAGTTCGTGACCCCCGATGTCGCCACCTACTGCCTCGGGCAGGCGGCCTCGATGGGCGCGGTGCTGCTCGCCGGCGGCGCGAAGAACAAGCGCTACGCGCTGCCCAACAGCCGCGTGATGATCCACCAGCCCTGGGGCGGCACCCAAGGCACGGCGCTGGACATGGAAATTCAGGTCAACGAGATCCTGAAGATGAAGAAGACGCTCGAGGAAATCCTCTCGACCCACTCCGGCCGCACGGCGAAGGAGCTCGCCAAGGCCTGCGAGCGCGACAAGTTTTTCTCGTCGGAAGAGGCCAAGGAATTCGGCCTGATCGACCATGTCGTCGCGCCTTCGCACCCGGCCGCGCCTGCGAGCTCGTGACACACTCGTAATCTCGCCGACGAAACCGTCGTCTTACTCTTCCCGTGGCCTAGGAGCCCGGCCCCCGAGGCCGGATCCCGAGGCCACGGGGCGCGTATGGAAGCGCTTTCCGCATGCATCTCTTCTGCGTCCTAGAACGCCGGATTCGTGCGTTGCCTTCTCCGATCGGGACTTCGAACCTGTAGGATTGGATGTGACATGAGCCCGTCCTCCAACCGTGGTCGCAATGTTGAGCGCTGCACGTTCTGTGAGAAGCGCCGTCACCATGTGGCGTCCCTGATCGCCGGACCGCCGGGAGTCTACATCTGCAACGAGTGCATCGAGATCTGCAACTCGATCCTGAACGAGGAACAACGCCGCAGTCCCGAGGCTGGCGCGACGGCTGGCACCACCGCATCGCCCACGGCGGCCGGCTCCACCGCTGGGCGTGGCCGCATCGGCGCGGCCGCGCATCGCACGGAGAAGCGACTGCCCACGCCGATCGAAATCGCGCGCAAGCTCGACGAATATGTGATCGGCCAGCAGCTCGCGAAGAAGACCTTGGCGGTCGCGGTGTACAACCACTACCGCCGCCTGCGCCACCATTCGCAAAATCCTGCCGCCACCGGCGATGTCGAGCTCGAGAAGTCGAATGTCCTGCTCGTCGGTCCCACGGGCTCGGGCAAGACGCTGCTCGCGCGCACGCTCGCGCGCATGCTCGATGTGCCCTTCGCGATCGCCGACGCGACGACACTCACCGAAGCCGGCTATGTCGGCGAAGATGTCGAGAACATCATCCTGAAGCTGCTGCAAAACGCAGACTTCGATGTCGAGCGCGCCCAGCAAGGCATCGTCTACATCGACGAGATCGACAAGATCGCGCGTACCACGAACAATGTCTCGATCACGCGCGATGTGTCGGGCGAGGGCGTCCAGCAGGCGCTGCTCAAGATCCTCGAAGGCACCGTGGCGAGCGTCCCGCCCCAAGGCGGGCGCAAGCACCCCGAGCAGGCCTACATTCAGGTCGATACCTCGAACATCCTGTTCATCTGCGGCGGGACCTTCTCCAACATCGAGCAGGTCATCTCGCGCCGGGTCGGCAAGAGCCGCATCGGCTTCGCCTTTCCGCCGGGTGGCAGCGCGATGCCCAAGCTCGGCGGCGGCGCCGACCAGCCGCCCGACAAGGCCAACACCTCGACCCGCGACGAATTATTGAGGCAGCTTGAGCCGCGCGACCTGATCGAGTTCGGGATGATCCCCGAGTTCACCGGCCGCCTGCCCGTGATCGCCACGCTCGACACGCTCAACAAAGAGGACCTCGTGCGCATCCTGACCGAGCCGCGCAACGCCCTCACGCGCCAGTTCCAGCGCCTGTTCAAGCTCTCGGGCGCCGAGCTGGAGTTCGCGCCGAACGCGCTCGAGGCCATCGCCAAGGTCGCCATCCAGCGCGAGACCGGCGTGCGCGCCCTGCGCTCGATCCTCGAGGACACCCTGCGCGACCTCCTGTTCGAGCTGCCTTCGCGCACCGACACGCGCACCTTCGTCGTCGAAGACAAGCATGTGCGGGGCGAGGCGACGCTGGCCCGCGGCCTGACGCCGCTCGATGTGGCCCAGCCCGCGGCGACGGAGCTGCCGCTCCCCGACGCGCGCATCGAGCGCGAATCGGCCTAGTCCCGAGCCCGACCTAGTCCCGAGCCCAACTCGGGCTCCTCCCCGCGCCGCGCGGCCCACTAACGGGCTGCGCGGCGCGCTGCCTTGCGCAGGCAGGACGCTCTGGGAGTCGGCTCTTCAGCGCAGCGGCAAGACCGCGCCGGCGCTCGCCGAGCGCGTCTCGCACTCGCGCGCGCGTCCGGCATCCCCGAGTGCGCGCCACAGCCCCGCGGCGCGAGCGTAGGCCATGCTGGCTTCGGCGCGACGCCCGAGCGCCGCGAGCGCTTCGGCCTCGAGCTCCGCCGCTTCCGGCGCGACGCCGCCGCGCAGGACGAGCGCGCGCTGGGCTGCCGCAAGCGCCGCGGCCGGATCGCGCTCCGCGGCCTCCTTGGGCCGCAGCAACCCGCGGGCGAGCTGCACATGCAGCTCCGGATCATTCGTCGCCAGCTTGCAGCCGCGGCGCAGGGCATCGAGCGCCTCCGCCTCGCGCCCGCGGCCGGTGAGCAGGGCGACAAGCTGCGCGGTCACGAAGCTCGCCGCAGGCGCCCCGTGGTCGAGCGCGGCCTGCCACGACGCGATGGCGAGCTCGACATCGCCGCGGCGCTGGTAGCCGCTGCCGAGGTTCTGCAGGGTCATGCCGTAGGTCGGGAGCAGGTCGCGCGAGCGCACGAGCTCCGCGATGCCCTCTTCGACCCGCCCCTGATCGAGCAGCCATGTGCCGAAGTTCGCGGCCCAGTACGGGTCCTGCGGCGCGAGCCGCACGGACTCCGCGTAGCGCTCGCCAGCCTCCTGCACACGCCCCGCGACGCGCAGGTCGTTGCCGTAGCAGGCCTGCGCGCGGTCGTTCTCGGGCATCTTCGCCACCGTGTCGGCCCACACGCCGATCTCGGTGCGATAGGTCTGGTTGCGCGCGTGCGTGAGCCACGCCAAGGTCGCGATCACGGCGGCGAGCGCGAGCGCGGCGACATACGCGCGCGTGCGCACCGCGATCCGCTCGAGGAGCGCGCTCGCTCCGAGCACCGCGAGCGTCAGCACCGCGGCGCTCGGCAAGTACGCGCGGTGCTCGACGATCACTTCCGTGACGATCGGCAGCACGCTCGAGGTCGGCGCGAGGATCACGAACCAGAACGCGCCGAGAAACGCGAGTCCGTTGCGGCGGAAGAGCCCCCACGCCGTGAGAGCGAGCAGCGCGAGCACGACGAGGCCGCCCGGCAGCCAGCGCGTCACTTCGGTGATCGGTCGCTTGCCGTAGTCGAAGACGAGCGGGTCGGGCCACAGCGAGAGTTGCAGGTAGTGCGGCACGGCCCACGCCTGCGTGGTCAGGTACTCCCACACCCCCACTTCGCTGTAGCCGAAGCCCACCGACTCGCTGCGGCCCTCCGCGAGCACGACGAACAACGCGATCAGCGCCCATGTCGCAAACAGTCCGAGGTGCAAGCCGCGCCGCGCCGCGAGCGCGCCCTTCCAGCTGCCAGCCACGAACAGGGCATCGAACAAGAGCACGAGCACGGGCGCGCCGACGATCACTTCCTTGCAGCCCGTGCCGAGAGCGCAGGCGAGCACCGCAAGTCGCGTCCACGGACGCGCGGCATCGCGCTCGAACGCGCGCAGCGCGCAGTAGAATGTCGCCGCGAAGAACAGCGCCATCATCGACTCGACGCGCTGGCCGCGATACATGATCACGCCCGTCGCGAGCGGATGAACGACCCAGACGCACGCGACCGCCGCTGCGATCCCGCGCGCGCGAGCACCCCAACGCGGGGAGAAGTGCGGCAGCTCGAGTGCGCGCCGCACGCAGCCGAGGACGAGCAGCGCCGTCAGCAGGTGGATCGCGACATTGACCCAGTGCCAGCCCCATGTCTGGTACTCGCACCACTCGTAGTTGAGCGCGTAGGACAGCGCGACCACGGGCCGCCCGGAGACGCCGGACTGGCCTTGGTCGAGGATCACGCGCCACGGCGGCCACGGCTCGCGAATCGCGACGTTGTCGGTGATGTCGACATGATCGTCGAACACGAACGCGCCCTGCGCTCCGTTCCAGTACGCGAAAATCCCGAGCAGGAGCACGCACAGCGGCGCAGCCCATGCGAGCGAGGACGAACGTTCCGGCCGCTGCGTGTCGCGAGTCGACATGGCGCAGGATGCTAGCAATCGCTCCGCGCCGCGCACGCGCGCGCAGTCCGTGCGTGTGCCGCGCGTCGCGATCGGCTATTCTCCGCACGCCCCATGAGCTCTTCCGGCACCGTGCGCATCCACTATCACCGCGACTTCGACGGCATGGTCGCCGCCGCGGTGCTCGCCACGGCCCTGCGTGACACGCGCGGCGAGACTCCGGCGTGGTCGAGCGTGAACTACGACCAGCGCTCGAATTGGGAGAGCTTCAGCGCGCACGAGCGCTTCGCGATCGTCGACTTCCACTTCCACCCGCGCGCGGAGTACTGGTTCGACCACCACCCGACGACCTTCCTGACGCCGGAGCTGCGCGCCGCCTACAGCCCGAGCGAGCGCTGGCAGTGGGACGAGAGTTCGCCCTCGTGCCCGCCGCTGATCCTCGCGCACGCCGAGCGCCACTGGAGCTTCGCGACGCCCGAGCGCTTCCGCGAGATGGCCGAGTGGTCCAACATGATCGACGCGGCGCGCTACAAAAGCGTCGACCAAGCCGTGTTCGGTGACGCGCCGGCCCTGCGTATCGCGCGCGCGCTCACGGCTGCACCGAGCCCCGGCTGGACCGACGAGCTCGTCGGCGCGATGTCGACCGGCGACCTCGACTCCGTCGCGCGCCGCAGCGATGTCGACAAGAGCTTCCAGCGCGCCGCGCGCAACCGCGACAAAGCGCTGCAGCAGTTCCCGCCCTGCGTCGAGTGGCGCCGCGACAAGGTGCTCGTGTACGACGCCTCGTCGAGCAACATCCGGCGCGAGCGCTTCGCACCCTTTTACCACTACCCGGACACGCACTACGCGGTCGGCGTGATCCCGACGCGCTCGGGCTTCCATGTCATGGCCGGCGAGAATCCGTGGAACCCGCCGCCGGTGCAGGTGCACATCGGCACGCTGATGGAGCGCTTCGGCGGCGGCGGCCACAAGGCCGTCGGCGGCGCGAACCCCCACGACCTGCAGGAAGCGCGGCGCGTCGCGATGCTGATCGGCGAGGAGCTGCGCGTCGCCCTGACGACTCCGCAGGGCTGAGCGACGCGCCATGGAGCCGGAAAGCGTCGCGCCGCAGCCCGCGCCCGTCTCGCTGCTCGCGCTCGACGCGGCGCAGGCGGCCGCGCGCTTCGCCGAACTCGGCCTCAAGCCGTTCCACGCCAAGATCGCGCGCAAGGAAGTGCTCGAGCGCGGCATCACCGACTACGCGCAGATGACGGCGCTGCCCGCCGCGGCGCGCGCACGCCTGTCCGAGGCGCTGCCGATCCTCTCCGGCGTCGAGCTCGACCGCTGCGTCGCCCACGACCGCACCACCAAACTGCTGCTCTCGTTCCCCGGCGGCCCGCGCCCCGCGACGGTCGAGACCGTGCACATCCCGCCGCGCGAGCTCGCCAGCGGCCGGGGTGCCACGCTGTGCGTCTCGAGCCAAGTCGGCTGCCCCGTGGCCTGCCCATTCTGCGCCTCGGGGCGCGCGGGGCTCGTGCGCAACCTCGAGGCCCACGAGATCGTCGAGCAGTATGTGCGCGGTCGCGCCATCGGAATGCTCGCGCGCAGCGTGGTGATGGGCATCGGCGAGCCGTTGCTCAACTTCGCCAACTTGTCGGCCGCGCTCGATGTCGTGCACGACGAGATGGGGCTCGGCAGCCGCAAGGTGACGGTCTCGACCGTCGGCTTCCCCGACCGCCTGCGCCGCATCGCGCCGCACAAGCCGCGCTTCCAGCTCGCGATCTCGCTGCACACGCCCGATCAGGCGCAGCGCGATGTGCTCGTGCCGGCGATGGCGGGCGTGCCGATCGAGGAGGTGCTCGCCGCCGGCGACGACTGGTTCGAGCAGACGGGCCGCGAGATCACCTACGAGTATGTGCTGCTCGCGAACGAGAACGACACGTTCGGCCACGCCGAGCGGCTCGCGCAGCGCCTTGCGCGCCGCCGTTGCACCGTCAACCTGATCCCGTTCAATCCCGTCGACGACTCGGGCTACGGCCGCCCCTCGGAGTTCGCCGTGCAGCGCTTCCACGCGACGCTCGTCGAGCGCGGCCTGATCGCCACGGTGCGTTGGTCGCGCGGGGTCGAGAGCGACGCGGCCTGCGGCCAGCTGCGCATCCGCCAGCAGGCCTGAGCGACGCTCGAACGGCTAGTGGGCGCGCGCGGGCAGCGCGGCCTCGATCTTGCCGAGCGCGAGGTCGACCTCCGCCGCGGTCACATTGAGCGGCAGGCGGAAGCGGATGGCGCGCGAGCCGGACTTGAGCGCGAGCAGGCGCTGGTCGCGCAGGCGAGTGAGCATCGCGTCGCGCGTCGCCGTGTCGGCGAGCGTGAACGCGCACAGGGAGCCCACGCCGCGCACATTCGCAAACGGCGCCCCGGAGCGACCGAGCTGGCGCAGGCCGGCGATGAACTGCTGGCCGCGCGAGGCGATGTTCGCGGGCATCTGCTCCTCAAGGATGATGTCGATGATCTGCCTGGCGCGCACCATGTCCGCAAGGTTGCCGCCCCAAGTCGAGTTGATGCGGCTCGGGCGGTGGAAGCAGTTCTCCGGCACATCGTCGACGCGCTTGCTCGAGTAGATGCCCGCCTGCTGGGACTTCTTGGCGAACGCCACGATGTCCGGCGCGACGCCGAGCTTCTGCCACAACCACGGGGTGCCCGCGCCGAAGAAGCCCGTCTGCACCTCGTCGAACACAAGCAGCGCTTCCTGCTCGTCCGCGTAGGCACGCAGTTTTTTTAGGAACTCGGGCCGGAAGTGGTGATCGCCGCCCTCCGACTGCATCGGCTCGATCAGGATCGCCGCGACCTTGCCCTTGTGCTCGGCGAAGGCGCGTTCGATCTCGGCGCAGGCCCGCGCCTCCGAGGCCGCGATGTCGTTGGAGATGCCACCGTCGAGGTCGAACTCGAGGCCGGGGTTGTGCACGCGCGGCCAACGGAACTTCGGGAACAGGCCCGTCTTGAGCGGGTCCGTGTTGGTGAGCGAGAGCGTGTAGCCCGAGCGCCCGTGGAAGGCGTCCTTGAAGTGCAGCACGACGAGGTCGTCGCAGCTCTCGTGCAGGTCGCGTCGGCCGAGCTTCTGCGCCTTCCAGTCGAAGGCCACTTTCAGCGCGTTCTCGTTGGCGAGCGCGCCGCCGGAGATCCAGAAGTGGTACGGGAAGCCCGCAGGCGTGACGCGCGTCGCGAAGGCCTCGACGAAGCGCGCCAGCGCGACCGTGTAGAGGTCCGAGTTGGCCGGGTTGTTGCGCGCGGCGGTGAGCAGCTCGGCGGAGAACGCCGGCTCGCTCATGCGCGGGTGGTTGTAGCCGATCGGCCACGACGCGAAGCAGGTGAAGAAGTCGAGCAGATCGGTGCCCGTGCGCGCGTCGTGGAGCCAGGAGCCGTGACTCTTGTCCAGATCGAGCACGAAGGGGAAGCCATCGGCCAGCTGGTGGCGCTTCAGGGCCTCGTGGACATTCTGGGGGTGGATCATGGCTGCGGAGTTCCGTGGACAGGCAGTTTCGGCTCGCCGTCGTGCTCCCGTTGAAGCTCGGCCGCATCGACCCCAGACGGGACCCGCACCAGTGCCAGAATCGGGGCCGGACGGGTGAGGCGCGCGAGCCCCGAGCGGGGCGCGACATTGGTGAAGACGAGCCCAGCGGGCCCATCTCCCCCCGCACGCCCGAAGGGGTCCTCCCCGTAGAGCGGAGTGGCACCCTCGTCGAGGCCGAGCGCCCACGCGTGGGCCAGATGGTCGGTGAGGTCCGCGTCGAGCGCGAGGACCGGACGGCGCGCGTCCGGGCTGCGATCGAGGCTGGCGAGCAGTTCCTCGGTGAAACGCGAGAAGATCCGCTCAGGGCACAGAACCCGGGCGATGGAGCCCGGAAACTGCCCCGATAGTGTAGTCGACCGACCCACGAAACGCTCCCCGCAGTCCTCCGCAGCGGCGCGCGGATCCGCGCCGTCCGCCACGACCAGCGAGGCATTGGACACGCGCCAAAGTTCCCAGATTGTCTCGGGACGGGACGCCGCGCGCGCCCGCCAGCGCGCGAGCACGGAATCGGCCTCGCGCACGCGCACGGAGCGCACATGGGGCTCCGCCGCGAGCGCCTGATCGAGATCCGGCTGGTCGCCGTGCAGCACGCACAGCGGTCCCCCATCGACTTGCGCGCGTTCGAAGGCCTGCGCGAGCAACAGCGCCGCGCGCGGCAAGCGCCGGTCCGAGCGCACGACCAGCGTGTGCCCCGCCGCGAGGCTGCGCGCCACGCGAGTTCCCAGACCGCCTACGAGATCGCTCCAGTGCGCCAAAAACACTCCGAGCCCCGGTTCCTCGGGCCCTTCCACGAACAGCTCCAGCGCCTCCCGGAAGCGGAACAGCTCCTCGTCGATGCGAGCGCGCAACTCGTCGGGCTCCAGCCCCAGATCCGGCGCGAGCGCCGCGCTCACCGCCCCCGTCTCGAGCGCCTCCGCGACCCGCCGCAGCTC
>VGYZ01000090.1 GCA_016872795.1 Planctomycetota bacterium | reverse complement strand
GGCGGAGGTGCTGGGGGCGGTGGATGAGGCGGGAGCGAGAGCCGCGCAAGAGGGCGCTGCGGGGGCGGTGGTGCGCTTGGGGACGACGAGGTCGCGCCACGCGGAGGGAGGATCTTGCGCACGACGGGCGGGGCGGTGAGCAGGGCGAGCAGGCGACGGGGAGCGCCGCAGTGCGGGCAGGTAAGGACGTCGAGGGCGAAGATGCGCCGCAGGAGCTCCGCCCAGGTCGAGCCTCCGGCTTGCACCTCGGGCGTCGCAGTCCAAGAACCGGCTCGCGTAGCATGTCGCCGTGCCGACTTCACAGGAGCCTGCCTGCGTGTTCTGCGAGCTTCGCGACGTCGAGCTCCTCGCCGAGTCCGAGGCGGGCGTCGCCTTCCTCGACCGTTTTCCGGTGAGTGAAGGGCACGCACTCGTCGTGCCGCGACGGCACATCGAGACTTGGTTCGATGCCAGTGAGTCCGAACAGTTCGAGCTGCTGAAGCTGCTCGCCACCGTACGCAGACGCCTGGAGGAGCGCCTGCAGGGGGCGCCCGACGGCTGGAACGCCGGCTTCAACGCGGGAGCGGCCGCGGGGCAGACCGTGATGCACTTGCACCTGCACCTGATCCCGCGCTGGATCGGCGACGTGCCCGACCCGCGCGGCGGGATCCGCGGCGTGCTGCCCAGGCGCCGCCTTTATCCGTGAAGGTCCGCCGATGGTGAGTCGAGCGCAGGACGTCGTCGGATTCGCCGAGCGCGTGCTGGCGCTGCTCGACCAAGGGGCGTTTTCTTCCACCTACAAGTTCGCGGTGTTCGTAGGGCTGCTCGACCTTTGCTGCGAGGGCGCGGACAAGAACGGCGATCCGCCCGAGGTCGTCACGACGACGCAGCTCGCGGAAGCGGTCGTGCGGATCTACTGGAGGCAGACGTCGCCGTATCTTGACACCGGAGCTGCTCTGAGCCAGAACGCGGGTGCCGAGGCCAAGATCCTGCGGCTGATCCGCGAGTTTCGAGATGCAGCCGCGCCGCCGCTCTCGTGGTTTGCAGCGCAGCGCCAAGCGAGCTTCGCGCGGCTCTTGCGCGAAGTGGAGTGGGTGCTGGTCGAGATGCCCCTGCCCAAGCTGCAGCGCTTCGGCAGTCAGGAGCAGCGCTTCCTCTACGAGATCGCCTGGGACGACGGCATCTCCCGCGCGCGCTGGCGCGATCCACTGCACTTCGATAATCGAATCCGCTTCGCGCCCGGCGCGGCCAGGAACCTGGCTCTGTTGGCCAGCCTGCTGCGACCGCTGATCCTGGAGCGCTGGGCCAGAATGGTGGCGCAGCTCAACCGCTTGCCGGAGAGTGAACTCCACGACTTTTTGTTCGAGAGCGACCGCCGGGCGCTGTCGCGGCTGCGTGCACCGCTGATCGAGCTGCAGGAGGGGCACTGCTTCTACTGCGCTGGGAAACTGACGGTGAGCCGCACACACGTCGACCACTTCATCCCTTGGTCGCGACATCCCGACGACGGTCTCGACAACCTGGTCGCGGCCGACGAGCGCTGCAACGGCGACAAGCGCGACTTCCTACCGGGACACATCCACGTCGAGCGCTGGGCGCGACGCTGTGGGGCTCACGACCGGCAGCTGGAGGCGATCGCACGCGAGCACGACTGGCTGCGCCACCGAGACCGCACGATCGGCCTGGTCCGCTCCAGCCTGCTCGGCGTCCACTCCAGCCTTCAGCTCTGGCACGGGCGGAACTCGTTCGAGTTGGCCGACCCTGCGCGACTGCGCTCGGTGCTCGTGTCGCTGTGACCTTCTCGTTGCGATCGGCGGCACAGTGCAGCTGGTCGCGCAGAACGCGCCGTCCGAAGCGTGGAGCGGTGCTGACGCAGGGCCGTGCTCTTCCTGCGGTGCGCAGCGCGGCTTCCTGCGCTGCTCTCGGGTACTCTTGCGAGGGGGATAGGAACTTCAAGCGGATGACATCCGCCGGAGGCGGTCGGCGTCGACCGCGATAGGGAGGTTCGCCGCGGCTGGGCGATCCGTCAAGGGCCCGCGCGAAGTCACCTCCGCGCTGCTGCTCGTCCCGCCGCGATGATTCTCGGGAACCCGCACGCGGCGGGTGGGGAACAGAGCTGGAGCGCATCCACCCTGCCCTCCCTGCACCATGAATCAGCGTCCCGTTCCCGTCACCGTGCTTTCCGGCTTTCTCGGAGCCGGAAAGACCACGCTTCTGAACCATGTGCTCCGCAACCGCGAGGGGCGGCGCGTCGCCGTGATCGTCAACGACATGAGCGATGTGAATATCGACGCCAAAGTCGTCGGTAGCGGTGACGCGATGCTGTCGCGCACGGAAGAGAAGATGGTGGAGATGCACAACGGTTGCATCTGCTGCACGCTGCGCGACGACCTGCTCAAGGAAGTCTCGCGGCTTGCCAGCGAGGGACGCTTTGATGCCATCCTGATCGAGTCGACCGGCATCTCCGAGCCCATGCCGGTGGCCCAGACATTCACATTCACGGATGAGAATGGTCGAACGCTCAATGACATCGCCCGCCTCGATACATGCGTGACGGTCGTGGACGCGCGACGCTTTCTCGAGGACGCGCGGGCGATCGACTCGCTGAAGGAGCGCGGGCTCGCTGCCGGCGAACAAGACGAGCGCGGCGTGGCGGACCTGATCGTGGACCAGATCGAATTCGCCGATGTGATCGTGCTCAACAAGACCGACCTCGCTTCGGCCGAGGATCTCGACACGGCGGAGGCGGCCCTACGCGCGCTCAATCCGAAGGCCCACATCGTGCGATCGCGGCGCGGTCGAGTGCCGCTCGTGGAGGTGCTCGACACCGGGCGCTTCGACATGGAGGTCGCCAGCCAGAGTGCCGGCTGGATGCGCGAACTCTCCGGCGAGCATGTTCCTGAGAGCGAGGAATACGGCATCTCGAGCTTTGTGTATCGCGCGCGCCGTCCGTTCCATCCCGAGCGCCTGCACCTCACCTTCACGCGCGGATTCGGTGAAGTGTTGCGCGCCAAGGGGTTCTTCTGGATCGCAACGCGGCCAGATCTGATCGGCTGCTGGTCGCAGGCTGGGCCCACGGCATCGATCGAGCCGATCGGTCGCTGGTACGCGGCGACGCCGAAGGACGACTGGCCGGATGACGAAGCTGCGCGTCTCGAGCTCGAGTCGCGCTGGGAGTCGCCTTGGGGTGATCGGCAGCAAGAGCTGGTGTTCATTGGCATTGAACTCGACCGCGAGGGCATCTCGCGCGCACTCGACCTGTGCCTGCTCACCGAGCGCGAGCTCGAGTTGGGCTTCGAGGGATGGAAGGGACTCGGCGATCCCTTTGATCCGTGGGTCCTTCAACCCGCCGAGGACCTCGAGATTCCATCGGAGAATTAAGCTCATGGCACGCAGGTGTCCTATCACGGGCCGCGGCACGACCAGCGGCCAGCAAATAGCGCGACGTGGTCTTCCCAAGAAGAAGGGCGGTATCGGCCTCAAGACGACCGGCCACACGCGGCGCAAATTCAAGGTCAATGTGCAGCATAAGCGCATCTGGGTGCAGGAGCTCGGTCGCTTCGTGCGCGTGCGCGTGTCTACGCGCGGACTCAAGCTCATCGACAAGCGCGGTGCCTATGTTGTGCTGCGTGAGGCCGGCCTGCTGCCCAAGGGCGTGAACAAGGAGCCCAAGAATTGAAGACCAAGGAACGGTTCTGCTTCCTCGCTTGCACGGGCTGCGCGACGCCGGGCCGCAGCCGGTACACGACCCACAAGCGCGCCAAAGCGAGCTACAAGCTCTCCAAGAAGAAGTACTGCCGCTTTTGCCGCAAGCACGCGGAGCATGTGGAAAAGAAGCTCTGACCGGCGAGCGATAGGAACTCCAAGCGGGCGACTTCCGCTGGAGGATGTCGGGGTCGACCGCGAGGTCGACCTTTGCCGTGGGGCGGTGGTGCGGACGCTTTGGATACGAGCGGGGCGACTCGGCCGGCGCGGGTCGCGGGCGGGGAGCGCGCTCGGCGGAGGCCGGCGCACGCTTGGGCACGACCAGATCGCGCCAAGCGGAGGTCGGCGCGGGCACGCCGTGGTAGGTGAGACAAGTGGGCGCGCGGCGGCGGAACGAGCGCCGCGAGCCGCTCGATGACGGTGAGAGGGTCGAAGGAGACGGCGGATGTGCCGTCACGCCAATGTCGTTTGGGGCCGTAGACGACGCGGCCGTCAGGGGCGAGCGCGAGGCGCTGCGTCGCGATGGGCGGGCGAGTGATGGGTAAGCCCCGGTTCGTCGCGCAGCGACGAATCGCAACGACGCCTTGGCGTCGTTGCGAAGGGGATCCGGCAGAGATGCTCGAGCCGCGCGAGCGGCGGGGAGCTCTCGGGCGCGAGCGCGGCGGATCCGGAGATCGGCGAATGGCGAGCGACTCGGAGCCCGACATCGGGGGGCGCGGAGTAACTTGGGCGCCTACGCCTCGCCTGCGGCGCTCCCCGTCGCCGCACCTCCAGACGGCGCAACGGCGGCGCGCCGCGACCGGAAGGACATCAGCGTGACGGCGAGATAGGCGGCGAGCACGATGTAGAGCAGGGCCTTCAGGCCGAGCGCCATCGACAGGAATTCGGCGAGGCCACCGGCGACGGCACCCAGCAGATTCCAGCCGAAGGCGAGCTCCGGTCTGGCGCGCTCTGCGAAGCGCAGCGCAAAGCAGGTGGAGGCGAAGAAGACCGGGGTGCCGACCAGCGCGATCGAAGCCAGCATTCGCGCAGGTGGCTCGAGGTCGAGCAGGATGTCACTGGGCATCAGAATCACAGCCACGAGCGAGAGGACGAGACCGAGCACGCTCGCGAGCCACGGGATCGGCCGCCACGCCATGGCAATGGTGGCGATCAGCACCATCGTGAGGATCGCGGCGAACACCACCGCCGAGGTGAACCATGTCGCGCCCCAGGCCAGATTCATGGCCGTGACCGAGCGCGTCTCGAGCAGCAGGAACGCCACGCCGAACAGGAACATCTCGATATCGATGCCGCCGCGGCCGCGGAGCCCCCGGCGCATGTCGGGCGAGGCGATCAGCACCCCGACGAGCGAGATGCCGGCGAACACCGTGATCAGCATCGCGTAGAAATCGCTCACGCCGCGCTCGACCAGGTACAGGAAGGGCCAATCGTCGTCAGGCAACTCGGTGCTCTCGCGGATCTTCGCGACGCTCTCTGGATCCGGACGTCGCACGCCCTTGACCTGGAATGCGTCAAAGGCGTCCCCGCAGAAGAACATCGCGTGGCCATCGTAGGTCTTGGCCTTGACCAGCGGCGGCTTGCCGAAGATCTCCGTCAGCAGCGCGATCTGGCGGTCGCGGATGTAGTCCGCGACATGGCAGTCGAACAGCACCACGAAACCGCCGCCGGGAGCGAGGCGATCGCGGGCGAGCTCGAAGCACTCGCGCGTGTACACGAAGTTGTCGAGGCGCACATTCGACAGCGCCGACAGGCGCGTCAGGGAGTCGAGCGTCCCGAAAAGGATGATGTCGTAGCGCTCCGTCGTGCGGTTCAGGAAGGCGCGACCGTCGTCGTTGACGGCGATCACGCGCGGATCGGAGTAGGGCCTGTTCGGATGGCCCCGCCGGCCGAGCTCCTGAATCAACGGGTCGATCTCGACCGCCGTGACCTCGGCGACCCCTTCGTCGAGCATGGTGGCGACGTCATTGCCCGACCCGGCCCCGATCACCAGCCCCTTTTTCGGCACCGTGGAGAGCAGCCGGTACGGGAGGTGGTAGTCCTCGCGAATCAACTTCATCCACGCTTCGATGCGCGGATCGGGATGCGTGTCGTTCTTCGACAGAGGCAGCGCGCCCTGGTGCCACGCGCCATTGGTCTTGATCAGCAAGCCGGGGCGATCAGCGGGAACCTCGGTGGAGACCGCGTAGTACGGGCTGTAGAACTCGGCTTTCTCGGCGAACTTCAACACGGCGACCAACGCCAGCGCGCCGATGGCGTGGTAGGCCCAGCGCCTGTGCTGCGCGAACAGGAACGGCGCGAGCGCGAGCACGATGACCGTGAACCAGACCACCGGGAACGTGCGCAGGAAGCTCGCCAGCGAGAACAGGATCACGCCGAGCAGCGAACCGGCGATGTCAAAGGAGTACCCCCAGAGGGAGTTCGACTGCTCGCGGAAGCGCACGAGGCGCTCCGCCACCAGCTGCCCGAGCGGAATGAAGGTCAGCGCCGAGGCCACGAAGGCCCAGGCGATCGGAAGCTTGACGCCCTCGACGATCGGCGCGCCAGTGCCCTCGAGGTCGTCGTAGAGCAGCCAGAGGAAGTCGGTGACGGTCTCCGAAGTGAACACGACGCCGCTCAAGGCCCACGCCGTGCCCACGAGCGTCACCATGGAGGCCGGCCAGAGCCACAGCAACGAGCCCTTCCCTGCGCGCAGGCAACCGATCCCCAGCCCCAGGAAGGCGCTGATCAGGATCAGGTTGGGGAAGTAGGCGAGCACGCGCACTTGTCCCGGCAACCAGCGGATGAGTGCAAGCTCCTGCACCAGCACCGCAAAGGAGATCACAGTCAATTCGAGGCCGATGCGGAGCGTCGAGTGCTGGGGTTGCTGCAAGTGAACCGTCTTTAGATAACGAGTTGAACGGGGGGGGTCCGCATATGTTAGACGACGGCATTGTACGAGGTAATCCGCCCGAAGGAGGTCCTCTCGATCCAAGGCGGCACCGCGCTGGTGGTCGAGTTCGCGGCGGACGGCTCGACGACGACCGCTCACGCGCGACGGGCGCTGCCGCCCCAGCTGGGTGAGGGTTCCACGAACTCGGCGATTTCGTGATCGAGCCGGCGCCGCTGCTGGCGTCGGGTCGCGTACTCGACGAGCACGGCCACCCGCTCGCGGGGGCATGGGTCGAAGCGTTCGCGAGTGAAGGCTCCGCGCGCGCAGGATCCTGTGCCAGCAGCGCGGACGGATCGTTCCAGGTGCGCGGCGTCATCGCAGCCTCCCTGCTGAGGTTGAGCTCCCAGGCCCAGGGCCGCACCGGCAGTCCGCAAGTCGTCCGCGCGGGGGCGCGCGATGTCGCGATCGTGCTCGAACCTGCGGCCGAGCTCGCCGACGCCATCCTGCTCGATCGGTCGTTCCAGAACGCGCTCGTCCTCGTCCGCGCCGTGCCGAGCGCGGCCGCTTCGGATCGCAACCGCGAGGTCGAGAGCGCGCTGCGACGCGACGGCAGCTTCGCCCTCGGCGGATTGCATGCGGGCGACTACGACATGAGCGTGGTCTTCGCCGCGACGGCCCTGGCCGACGAGCGCGGCGCGGCGATCGCTGGAGGGCGAGCTTTCAGTCGGCTCTCCGGCGACGACGAGGCCGTTTGGGTCTTCGCCGATCGCGACGGCGAGCGCCTCGCGCTGTTGTGCGATGGCCGTCCGCTCGACATCGCCATCGCAGCTCCCGGATTCCAGCGCGTCGAGCTGCAGCGGGTCGATACCTCGCGGCGTGTCACCTTGCGCCGCAGCGTCCAAGTGCGTCTGCGGCTGCCGCCCGACACTGCGCTCTCCGATCCGGCGCTCGCCCTGGCAGCCGTGCTGACGCCGTGCGACGCCGGCCGTTCCTGCGGCTTCGTCGACACGATCGCAGCCGAGTTTGACGCCCATGGCGAGCTGGTGTGCGATTCGGCGTTCGTCGGCGCGCTGCGCGTCGATGTGCAACTGGTGCGTCGTGGCTCGTGGCCTGGCGCGACGACCGTGGAGAGCTCGTCCCCGCGCGTGATCTTCGTCGCCGACCACGGCGGCGAGCAGGTCTACGACATGGCGGTCGATGCGGGCAGCTTGGCGCGCGCACTCGCAGCGCTCGCGAGCAAGCAGTAGCGTTCGCTCACCTCGCGCCGAGCTCGTCGAGCTTGCTGCGCGCCGTCCGGAGCGACCTGCAAGGCCGCGCGCAGTGCGACTTTCGCCTTCTCGGTGCGCCCGGTGTCGGCGAGCGCGAACCCTAGCCACCGGGACGCTGCGGCCAACCCGGGCTCGATGAGCAATGCGGTGCGCAGCTCGTCAACCGCGTGTTGCGGGTCGCCGCGCAGGTACAAGATGCGGCCGAGGTTGGCACGCGCGATGGCGAAGCGCGGAGCGAGGTCGACGGCGGCGCGGAACTGTTCGAGCGCGCCGTCGAGGTCGCCGGCGGCCGACAGGCTCGATCCGTAGTTGTTGCGCCGGAACGCCGCGTCGGGTTGCAACGCCACGGCGCGCGCGAAGTGCTCGCGTGCCTCGTCGTCCCGGCCGGCGCGGCGCAGGACATCGCCGAGCGCGTCATAGGCGCGGGCGTTCGCGGACTCGACGGCGAGCACGCTGCTCCACAGGCGCTCCTCGGACGCGTAGTCGCGGTTGCGAGCGCGCGTCGCCAGCGCCAGTACGAGCGCGAGCCCGCCGGTCGCGACGCACGGCACCCAACGGCCGATGTTCTGCGCCAGCAGGCTCCCGGCCACGACCACGAGCGTGATCACTGCCGTCAGCGGCAGGTACATGCGATGTTCCGCGGCAAGCTCGCTCGCGATCGGCACGACGCTCGAAAAGGAAGAGCGAGGATCAGGAAGAACCACGCTCCCCGCGACGCCGATCGGCCGCCGGCGGGCGAGCGCGAGCAGGGTCAGCGCGAGGATCGCCATCACGACCGATCCGCACGCGAGCCAGGCGAGCCCGTGAGCAGGCTGCGACCCGTGGTCGAAGACCAGCGGATGCGGCCAGAACGCGAGGCGCAGGTAATCGATCAGGGCGCAGCTCTGCGCTTTCAAGTATGTCCACGCGTCGAGGCCGACACCGACCGAGCGCGCGTGGCCGCCGCTCCATGCGACCAGCAGTCCCACCGCTACCGAGCTGGCGAGCAGTGCGCTGTACAGGGCACCGCCGCTTCGCAACGCGCTCCGAACCGTGCGTCCGTGAAGCACCATGTCGTACGCGAGGACGACGACTGGGAGCACGGCGATCACCTCCTTGCACCCGGCGCCGAGGACTCCGGCGATCGCCGCGACCGCGACCCAGCGCCGAGCGGGTGCCTCGAGCCAGCGCTGCGCCGCGTGGAACGCGAGCAGGAAAAACAGCCCCATCAGCGACTCGCACCGCTGAACCACATAGGTCACGGCCGAGCTTGTCAACGGGTGCACGACCCACAGGAGCGCGATCGCGAGCGCAACACCGTGCGCGCGAGCCCTGAGCCGCTCCTGCATCGCCGGTGAGCGCAGCGCCGTGCTCATGACCGCGTAGAGCGCGATGCCTGCCAGCACATGGAGCGCGAGATTGGTCACGTGAAATCCGCGCGGACCGGCGCCCCAAAGCGCGTGGTCGAGCGCGAATGTGAACGCGACTACGGGCCATCCGTGCAGCCCCAAGCTGGGATTCGCCCACAGCGCGGGTCCGGGAGGCCACAGGCGTCGCACATAGGGGTTCTCGACGATGTTGGGAAAATCGTCGTGGACGAACGCGCCGTCGAAGCTCGTCGCGTACGCGAACCAACCGGCGAGGGCGATCAGCAGCGCAGCAATCGCGCGCTTGCGCGGCCGTGAACTCACTGGCGCGCCGCCTCGAGGCTTGCCAGCCGCGACCTGACCCAATCGGGTCTGAGCGCGCCGTGCGCGAGAGTGTCGCGGAACGCGCGCATCACCTTGTCGACCTCGTTCTTGCGGAGGATAGGAACTCCAAGCGGATGACTGGCGCCGGAGGCGGTCAGCGTCGACCGCGAGGTGGAGGTTCGCCGCGCGGGGCGCCGAAGCGTCAAGTGGCCGCCTGGAGGCCAGCTAGGGGCGTCGGTGGGCCGGGCTGGCGAGGCGCGCGGGGCGGGAATCGGCCTGGAGCAGAGCGCGCGGCGCGGGAGCCGTCGCGCACCCGAGCGCCCGCCGCAGAAGTGCGTAGGCTCGACGGGCGTTTGGGCGTGGGCGCATTGGCGCAGAGCGGCGCGTCGAGACAGCGTTCGAGCAGCGCGCCGTTCTCGCGCCTCGCCGGCCGCCTGATGGCCGCCTCCGGAGGCCGCCAAGAGCAGGGTGGCCTGCTCGGCAACCTGCTGCAGGGCGACAACTGACGGAGCGCGCACCGCGGGTGGCGTTCCGGCGCTGCGAGAACTTCCGCCGGGACGGGCGAGCCATCTGGATCGGATCCGTTGGCCTGCGCCGGCTGGCTCACGGCCATGCAGACGGCTTGTGCGATGGACCCGGGACGGATTAGCCTCGCTCGCCGATTCGGCGGGTGTGAGGCAAGGCAATTTCGCGCAGGCGCGGATGGGAGTCGCTCAGGACATGCTCAGCGGTGACGGTGACACGGGACGCGGCCTGGGGCCGCGCGAGCTCTTGGTCGCAGTCGTCGCGGCGATCGCGCTCGCCGCGGCGATGCTCTGGGCGCCGCTCTCCCAGCTCGGGACGCACACGCTCGGGCCCTGGGACACGGTCACCGCCTACGACGCCTACCTGGAGCCCAAGGAGCCGGTGGAGGTCGCGAACCAGGCGCTCACCGATCCGGTGCGCCAGTTCTTGCCCTGGGTCGAGCTCGCGCGGCGCGAGCTCCAGGCCGGGCGTCTACCGCTCTGGAACGCCTACAACGCCGGCGGGCAGCCGCTGCTCGCGAACTACCAGTCGGCGCTGCTCTCGCCCTTCACGCTGCCGTTCTACTTGCTGCCACTCGACCTGGCGACCGTGCTCTCAGCCTGGGCCAAGCTCGCCTGCTCGGTGTTCTTCACATTCGGCCTGCTGCGCACGCTCGGGTTCGGGCGCTGGCCCGCCGTGTTCGGCGCCGCGGCGTACACCTGCATCGCGGGGCACCTGATGCTGCTCCTGCACCCGCATTTGGGCGTGACGGCGTTGCTGCCGGCGTTGCTGTGGTGCATCGAGAGCGCCGTGCGCGCCGCGGAGCAAGGCGCGCGCAGCCTGCTGTGGCGCCGCTGCGCGGCCCTCGGCTTGCTAGCCGGCATCAGCGGACTGGCCGGACACCCCGAGATGCTGCTGATCAGCGTGGAAGTGTCCGCCGTCTATCTGTTGGCCCGAGCCGTCGCCTCGAGCGAGCGCGCCCGCCTGCTGCGAGCGCTCCCGCTGTTCGCGACGAGCGCGCTCGTCGGCGCGCTGCTCGCCGCGCCGCAGATCGTCCCGTTCGCCGAGTACCTGCGGCACAGCTTCTCGCTCGCGCGTCCGCCGAGCGTCCCGCTGCCATCGCGCATGGACCAGCTTCCCTTCGCCATGTTCCCCGCGCTCGTCGGCTCGCCGCTCTCGCCCGCTCCCGGGATCGTCATGACCCCCAATGTCAACTACCAGGAGGCCCTCTCCTACTACGCCGGCGCGCTGCCCGTGTGGCTTTCCTGCCTGGCGCTGCTCCTCGGCGCCGCGCGCACGCGCTTCGGGCTGCTCGTCGCCGGTAGCCTGCTCGGGCTCGGCATCGGCTCGAACATCGGCGGCTTCGGCGACGAGCTGGGCCGCTGGATTTCGTTCGGCCTGATCCCGTCCGGGCGCTTCTACCCCGTGCTCGCCATGGGCGGCGCGCTGGCTTCGGCGTGGGTGCTGCATCACGCGCCTGCCGCTGGGAAGCGCTGGCGCTGGGCCTCGATCGTGCTCGCCAGCGCCTCGGCGATGTGGCTCGCGTCGTACTGGGGAGCCGAACGGTATCTCGAGGCCAATGCGTCGCTCGCCTCTGTGCCCCTCGAGCAGTGGCGCGAGCTCGTGCAGCCCCACGTGTCCGAGATGTCGCTCGCCTTTGCCGTCGGCACGGCCGGCGTGCTGGTCCACGGCCTCGTCGCGTGGGCCTGGGCGCGGGCGCTCGCCGTCCTCGCGCTCACGGCGGCCCACGTCGTGACCACGGTGGGCGTGTTCGGTTCGTACGTGCCGACCGTGCCCAACGAGCTCGTGCTCCCGCACAGCGAGCGCGTCGATCAACTTCGGCAGATCGTGGGCGACGAGCGCGTCCTGTTCTTCGGGCCCAACCAAATGTGGGTCAACACCAACGCGCTCTACGGGATCTCGACGAACTCCTCGTACGACGCGCTGGACGTGAAGAACTTCTGGCACATCAACTACGAGTTCACCTGCGGCGAGGGCTACGACGGGCAGTCGCGGCACGTCGGCGCGCGCGCGCTCCAGTTGATGGGCATCCGCTACATCACCACCGGCGGGGACTGGCTGCCGATCGACACGCTGCGCTTCGGCCAGACGCCCGAGCAGTACTTCGAGCGCTTCGTGAACTGGCAAGTCCCGCGGGACGATGTTCCGACCGTGCCCGTCGATGCCGATGGCGTTCGCGACCTGCTCGTCCCGCCGGAGGCCGGGCTCTCCGGGCTCGTCGTTCACCTCTCGACGGAAGGCGCCGCATGGTCGACGCCGATGGAGATCAGCCTGCGTGAGCGGAAGTCGGGGCGCCTGGTGGCCCGACGGGAGTTCCGGCTCGCCGACCTGCCGTTCCTCAATGTGGAGCGTCGCGAGTGCGTCCTGCGCTTCGAGCCGCAGGCCGACTCCGCCCAGCGGTGCTATGTCGTCGAGCTGCGTTCGCTCGACCCCGAGCGGCCCGCCCCGCCCGTGAAGCTGTTCCCCATGACCGAGTATGGCAAGTCCGGCGCCGATGCCGAGGAGCTGGCCTCGGAGGACGACGAGCCCGAGGCTGCTCGCGTCCGGAGCGGTCGCGACGGGCAGCAGGGCTCGGCCCCGAAGGTGACCGCGATCGCGAATCGCAAGCCGCTGGTGGTCGACTGCTGCTTCGGCGAGGAGTTCACCCACCGCGGTCTGGTCGGTTACCAGCACATCTACGAGCTGCGGCGGAGCGTGGGGGAGGCCTGGGTCGTCGGTGGCATGGAGCCGTCGTCGGGCGACATTTGGCAAGAGCTTTATCGGCTCAGGGATCCCCAGTTCGACCCCTACGCGCGTGTGATGCTCGACATCAAGCGCGATCCGGTGCCGGACGTGCCGGACCTGAAGTACGACCTCGAGGAGCTCGAGCAAGGACCGCAGCTGCGCCGCTGGCGCGTGCGATCGAGCGCACCTGGGTTCCTCGTGACGGCATGGACGCACTTCCCGGGATGGCGGGGCCGGGTCGATGGCCGCGACGTGCCGGTGCACCGCGCCAACATCGCGTTCCTGGCCCTCGAGGTGCCCGCGGGCGAGCACGAGCTGGAGCTCGCCTACGAGCCGGCGTCGGTAAAGCTCGGCTTCGGGCTCGGCGCGCTCGGCCTCGCGCTGATCGTCGGCATGCTCGTGCGCGCGCGTCGCTAGAGGTGTCGTCTGCTGCCTGCGGGCTGCCGCCTGATCGCCGTCGTCAAGGCCAACGCCTCTGGGGCCACGGCATAGTCGCCTGCGCGCGCACGGCGCTGCAGCACGGCGCTTGGATCGGTGCGCGCGGGCGGTTGCGGCGGGGTGGACGGGGTCGCGCGCAGGGGATAGGGTCGCGCTGGTGGGTCCCGGGTGGTCCGGGACCAGTGCTTGAACTTCCTACGCGTGCCTACGACGCGGTGCGGGTGCACTCGCAGTTCGCCTTTGCCGATGTGGTGTTCGAGTAGGATGTCCCCTCGGACTCGGAGGTGCGGGATGCTGCTCGTCGTAACGTCCGTCGCTGCGCTCTATTGTGCGGCATGGATCGTGTTCGGGATCCGCAACGGCCGCGTGCTCGACAACCTGGCGCGGATGTCGGCCAGAGTGGACGGGAAGTTCGAGGCGATGTTGGTGTCCTACGGAGTCGGTTTCGGGATCAGCGCGACGCTCGCAGCGATCGCCGCCACTCGCGGTTTCTAGTAGCTACCTGGACGGGGGGCGGTCCGGGCACGACAGCCGACCCGGACGGGTTGAATCGCACGGGGGATCTGCATCGGATCTCGCCAGGTACCGCACCTCGTCGCCGTCGCCCCGGGCGGCACAGCGTTATCGACCATGCCTATGTCGATCGATCCAGAGGATAGGAACTCCAAGCGGATGACTGGCGCCGGAGGCGGTCGGCGTCGACCGCGAGGTGGAGGTTCGCCGCGGGGCGCCGAAGCGTCAAGTGGCCGC
>VGYZ01000089.1 GCA_016872795.1 Planctomycetota bacterium | reverse complement strand
CGCGGCGACGACCGCGCCAGCGCGGAACTGCGCCGCGCCCTCTCCGCGGCCCTGCGCCGCCCGCCGCCTCGCCATCCGCTGGCCGAGGGTCTGCAGTACGGCACATGGCCCGCGCTGCCCGGGCCGCCGCCGCGCTCGCTCGAGGCGCTCGAACTCGGCCTGTGAGCTCGCGCCGATTCCAGCGAGAGACTTTCCCTAAGGCCTTGGATTGGATGTGGCCGATGTTGCATCCTATTGCGGCCCGCGAGGTCGTCTCAATATGAGTTCCTCCACCCAACCCGCCGCCCCGCTCCCGATCGCGAACGCCGAAGAGTCGAAGAAGGTGCCGATCACGCGCGAAGAACTCACAGTGATGAGCGCGCCGGGCTCCCAGCATGCCGAGCAGTTCCGCGCGCTGCGCAACTCGATCGTCGCGCTCAACCCCGACGGCGCCTCGCGCACCGTGGTGCTGACGAGCGCGCTGCGCGGCGAAGGCAAGAGCGTCGCGACGCTGAATCTCGCGCTCGCGCTGGCCGAGATGCCCGGCGTGCGTGTGCTCGTGATCGACGCGAACATCCGCGCCCCGGGCATCGAGGGCCTACTCGGCCTGCCACGCGCCCAAGGCTTGACCGAGTTGCTCTCTGGCCGCCTCGCGCCGGATCAGGCCATTCGCCCCACTTCGGTGAGCGGCGTCTCGATCGTCGGTCCGGGCTCCGAGCCGCGCAACACGAGCGAGCTGCTCGCCGGCGAGCGCATGCGGATCCTGCTGCGCACGCTCAAGCAGCGCTACAGCTACATCCTGATCGACACGCCCGAGGCGACGACGACGAGCGACGCCTCGCTGCTCGGCGCAATGGCGGACGGCGTGATCGTGGTCGTGCGACTCTCGTCGACTCCCAAGAGCTATGTCGAGCAGATCTGCCGCCATCTCGAGTCGCTCGGTGCCAACCTGCTCGGCACTTGCCTCACGGGCGCGCAAGTGGCCGACACCGCGACGCGCTAGAACAAGAGCCCCTGCACGGAGCGGTCATCCGCTGGCGTAGGCGTCGGCCGCGCCGCTGGGCGCTGGGCGGCGCGCGTCGGCAGAGCGAACGCCCGTCCGGAGCGCGCGGCGCGGATCAGGCCGAGCACATGTTCGCGCTCCCATGCGAGCGCGCGCTCGAAGTCGGGATAGGCGCGTTCGCGCGCCACGAATTCGCGGCCATGGATCACGCGTCGGCCCTTGGAGCGCTCGGGGCGATCGAGCACCGCGTGCAACAGTTCGTGGAACAGCACATAGCGCACGAACCACATCGGCACATCCGCCGAGTCGAGCGCAGGGTGCAGGCGCACCACGCGATCGACCGGATCGAAGCTCCCAAGGCGCAGCGTGCGCCGCGAGCGCGAGCCGTTCTTGCGGCCCCAGCCCACGCTCGGCCACGCACGCAGTTCCTCCTGCGCGAAGTGCTGCGCGATCACGCCTTGCGCGAGCGCGGCGAGGTCGTGATGGGAGCCGCGCGGCTCGAGCCGCACATGGGCTGGCTTCTCATGGGCGAGGGCGCGCACATGCGCGTCGATCCACCCGTCGAGGGCCGCGCAGGCCTTGCGCGCGCGGCGGCCCGAGCGCATCCACATCGCGAGCGCGTGACGAATCTCGGGCGGCGCAAGGCTGAAGAAACGCGCGAGCGAGATGTGGTAGGTGCCGCGGTGGCGCGCCAAGCGCACGACCTGATGGCGCGCGCGAGAGAAGCGCACGCGCACCGGAGCCTCGAGCGCGCGCTCGAGCAGCGCGCTCCAGTCGTCCTCGCCCAACGGCGGCGTGGGTTCCAAGGGCTGCGCGGACTCCATCCTGCGGCGCCACAGTGAAGCGAGCGTTCGCGCGGGGCGCAAATGCAGCAGGGGCCGCCCGAGGGCGGCCCCTGCCAAGTCACAGCGCCGCGTGCGCAGCGCGCTAGTTGCCGATCGAGAGGTCGTGGCTCGTGGTGGTGGCCTCGAGCACGCGCACCTGCACCTCGGAAGCCTGCTGCTCGACGATCTGGTCGATCGCGTCGGTCGGGGCGCCCGAGGAGCGCGCCGCCGCGAGGCGGTAGTCGCCGGGGCGGACATGGGGGATCGAGAAGCGGCCTTCGCCGTCCGTGCGGTCCTGGTACTGCTCGTTCGCGGCGATCGAGAACAGGCTGACGATGCAGCGCGTGCAGGGCGTGCCCGTGGCGTCGACGACCTTGCCCTCGACCGTGCCGCCGGGCATGAGCTGCACCGAGCCGACATCGTTGGTCTGGCTCTGGACCACGACCACGTCGACGATCCAGCCGGATGTGTAGTCGGGGTGCTCGATCTGCAGCCGGTAGCGGCCCGGATTGAGCAGCTTGGCCTCGAACATGCCTTCGGAGCCCGAGCGGACTTTGCGCTCCGTGACGCGCGCCGCGACCATGTCCTGCAGGAACGGATCGGTGGCCATGGCCTCGGGGAGGTCGCCGTCGCGAGTGGCGATCGTGGCACCAGCGATCGGCTTGCCGGTGGCGCCGTCGACCACGCGACCGCGGATCGAGCCGCCCTTGGTGAGAGCGATCGCGAGCGGCGGAGCGCCCGAGCCATCGACCACGGTGAACGAGTCGGTGACGGTCGAGGCGTAGCCCGAGGCGGTGACCTTGATGGCGAAGGTGCCGGGGTCGACGCCGACGAGCGTGAAGCTGCCGTCCTCCGAGCCGCGGATCGTCTCGCGCACTTCCGTGGGCTCGTAGGTCATCGGCGCGCTGCCCTGAATCGGGATGGCGGTGTTGACATGCAGCAGGCTGACCTTGAAGTCGCGCACCGGTGCGTTGGTGGCGAGGTCGTACACGCGGCCGGTGAGCGACGACTGGCGCAGCATCGCGAGCTCGACGTTGACATCGCCCGCCGCGACGCGGTTTTGGCGCGCCATGCGGTAGCCCTTGGCCTGCACCATCAGGATGTAGGAGCTCTGGGCGAGTCCGTTGATCTGGAAGTTGCCCTGTTCGTCCGAGAGGGTCTCGCCGCGCGACTGCACATTCGAGCCGTAGTTGATGGCGTAGATCTTGGCGCCTGCCACGGGCTCGTTGTCGGGGCCGAACACGCGGCCGACGATCGGCTGGCCGAGGTTGAGCGTGAAGTTCATCTCTTGCACTTCGCCGGTCTCGCCCGTGAAGGTGCGGTCGTGGTGGATCTGGCGTTCGAAGCCGTCGGCCCAGGCCGAGATGGTGCGCGGACCGGCCGAGACATTCTTGAACTCGAAGAAACCCTGACCGTCGGTGCGCGCGCTGAGCCGGTCGGGGCTCGCCATCTCGAAGCTCATCATGTAGGCCGAGTCGATGTTGATCTCGGCGTCGGCGATCGGCGCGCCGGTCGTGTCACTGACATAGCCGCGGAAAACCGAGCCCGTGCGCAAGATCAAATCGGGCGCGCGCACTTCGCCGCTCTTGGGCACGCGCAGGCCTTCTTCCTGCACCGCGGAGTACTCCGGGTGGTTGGCCATCATGTAGTAGTTGCGACCCGGGTCGACGCCGCGGAATGTGTAGGCGCCCTTGGCGTCCGTGGTGGTCGTGAGGAACTTGCCCGAGGTCTCCTTGTTCGCGAACCAGTCCATGGCGAGCGACTCGCCCATCATGGCGTCCATCGAGAGCTTGACCGTTGCGCCTTGGACCGGGCGCTGGGCTGCGTTGAGCACGAAGCCGACCACGCGCGCGTTGCCGGTGGTGGGCTCCGAGACCTCGCCGGGGATGTCCTCGCTGGCGTCCGCGTCGGCGTCCGTGCGCTCGTCATCGATGCGCGGCGCGCTGACGCGCTCCGGCCCGGGGGCACTTCCGGTGTTCTCGTCCGAGTCATCCGTGTTGGCGGCGGCGACCTCCTCGGTCGGCTCCGGACCCTTGCGGGTGAGCACGACGAAGGCAGTCACGAGGAGCGCCACCAGGGCGAGCGCGAAGATCAGCAGCTTGGATTTCATGGCAGGCTATCGGAGTGAGGTTCGAGGGCGCGCTCGGGGGGATCCCGAGGCGATCAGGAGTGTTGGGGTTGGCGAGCAGGGGTCGCCGACGCCGCGCTTGGACGACTCAGGTCGGTCAATCCTTCCCGAGGGGGGAAGAGCGGCGCGCGTCGCGGCACTGGGACGGATCTTATGCCGTGGGCGGCGCGTTTGGTTCGGGGCCGCTGCGGGGTGGGGGGGGCGGGGCGAGGGGGGGCGGGGCGAGGGGCTTGTGGGCCGACGCGAGGGACGGATCCTCGTCCTGTTCGGGACCGGGCCAGAAGGCCTCGCGGCGCACCTGCCAAGCGAGGAAGTAGGCGAACAACAGTTGCTCGAGCTCGAGCTTCTTGTAGACATCGAGGCGCATCGAGCGCAGCACGAGCCCACCCTCCAAGCGCGCCAGCTCGCCGGTGCGGGGGGCTTGGATCGTCCAGCCCGTCCGCAGGCCCGACAGGGGCACGATGCGCAGCGGGCGCGAGCCGGTGTGCAGCACGATTTCGCGGTGCAGGAAGCTCGAACGCAGCGACGAGCCGAGCCACTCGCGGCCCGCGGTCCACAGCGAGAACTGTGAGCGCAGGATGCCCGGATCGCGGCGGAAGTGCAGCACCTCGCCCTTGTGCGGGCTCCAGCGGCCCTCGCACACCAGACCGAAGCGATTGCGGCGCATGGTGAGCACGCCGAGCTCGCCGTCGTTGCCGACGATGCGGTGGGTCGTGTTCCACAGGCCGGAGACCTGCGTGCGGTAGCGAGCGACGGGTTCAGCCATGAGTCCGTGAGCGGGTGCGGGGCGAGTCTACTTCGGGCGCAGGGGGGCTGCAGCCTAAGCCTCGGGGGCGCGCGGGAATCAGGTCGAGGCGGGGATCGCCCCGGAGAGCGCCCGCAGGCGCCGCACGGAGCGCGCCAGAATCTCCGCCGCGCGCTCGACATCCGTCGCGCTGGTGTAGCGAGACAGGGACAGGCGCACGCTCGACGACGCGTCGGCGGGAGAGAGCCCCATCGCGAGCAGCACATGGGACGGCCGATGGCGGGAGGTCGAGCAGGCCGCGCCGGTCGAGACGCACAGACCGTCGTCGGAGGCGAGTGCGACCAGCGCCTCGCCCGAGACGCCCTCGAAGCGCAGGTTGCTCGTGTTGCACACCCGCGGCGCGCCTCGCCCGTGGACATGCGTGCCCTCGACCGCGCGCTCGAGCTCGCGCTCGAGCCGGTCGCGCAGGGCCGCGAGCTGCACGGGACCGCCTCGATCGAGCCAGTCCAGCGCCAGCGACGCGGCCTTTCCGAAGCCGACGATGCCGGGCACATTCTCCGTTCCGCCGCGCCGCTCGTGCTCCTGCGGACCACCTCGCAAGAGCGGCTCGAGCTCGACGCCGCGGCGCACATACAGCGCGCCCACGCCCTTGGGACCGTGCAGCTTGTGGGCGCTGAAGGCCACGAAGTCCGCGCCGAGCGCCTCGCACGAGAACGGCAGCTTCCCGGCCGCCTGCACCGCGTCGACATGCAGCAGCGCGCCCGCCGCGCGCGCCGCCGCCGCGATCGGGGCGAGGTCGTGCACGACGCCGGTCTCGTTGTTGACCGCCATCACGCTGACGAGCGCGGTGCGCTCATCGAGCTCGGCGCGCAGCGCTCCGAGATCGAGGCGGCCCTCGCTGTCGACGCCGATCGTCGCGAGCTCGAAGCCCCCAGACTGCGCGGCCGCGAGCGGCTCGAGCACGGCGGGATGCTCGACGGCGCTCGCGAGCACGCGTCGGCGCGCGGAATCTCCGCGCAAGGCCGAGCGCAGCGCCGTGACATTGGACTCCGTCGCGCCGGAGGTGAAGCACAGGCGCGCAGGCGAGCCCGCGCCGACCAAGCGTGCGAGCGCGGCGCGGGCCGTGGCCACGGCCTCGGAGGCTTCCTCGCCCGCGATGTGCAGGCTCGACGGGTTGCCGTAGCGCTCCGTGAAGTACGGCCACAGCGCGTCGAGCACCTCGCGCGCGGTCGCGGTCGTGGCGTTGTTGTCGAGGTAGATGCGGTTCGACACGCGTCGTTCCTGCGCACGCCGCGCGGCGTTCCTAGAACAGCGCGCTGAGCTTGGCGGGGAGCTCGTCGCCGGTGAGCAGGCAGGGATCGCAGAAGTTGTTGAATACACCCGGCAGGTGGCGGCAGCCTTCGCAGTCGGCGAGCTTGCGAGTGGCGACCGCGATGCGCGCACGCTGGGCTTCGAGGGTGCGGATGCGGGCCTGCAGCAGGCGATCCTGCTCGGCGAGCGCCGTGTGCACGGCCTGCAGCAGCGCTCGGCGGTTCTCGGCGTGCTCGCGCGTGGTCATCAGCTCGCGGATCCGATCGAGATGCAGGCCCAAGTCCTGCAAGTCGCGGATCATGTTGAGCCGGTTGAGGTCGCTCCGGCGGTAGTAGCGGAAACCGCCTTGGCTGCGCTGAGCCGGGTGCAGCAGGCCGACTTCCTCGTAGTAGCGCAGCGTGCGCAGGTTGGTGCCGGCGAGGTGCGCGAACTCACCGATCTTGAGCAACTCGGAGCTCGGATGCGGGGCGTCGCGTTCGATCATGAGACTGTCCGTGAGGGCGGCGAGATGCGCGGCGAGGCCGGAGAGGGCCTCCGAGTCAAGAGCCTAACCCCACTCTTCCGTAATGGTATAGTTTCGCGCCGTTCGAGGCCCGTGCGCTGGCCTGCCATCGGCCCTGCCGTCCGTGGGGACGGTCGCGGACGAGTTCGGGCTCTTGAATTTGCCTCGCTCGTGAGCGAATCCTGCCTCCTCAGGGTGGCCTGCCGGCCCCCGTCCGCAAGCAACTCCTGACCACGATGCTCTTCGATCCCCTCTACCTGCTGCTGACCCTTCCGGCCCTCGCTTTCAGCCTGTGGGCCCAGTGGAAGGTCAAGTCCACCTTCTCCAAATTCCAGCGCGTGGGAGTCAGCTCCCGCATGAGCGGTGCCGAAGCGGCCGCGGCCGTGCTCCGCATGAGCGGCGTCCCAGGCCTCAAGATCGAGCGCCATCAGGGCTTTCTCTCGGACCACTACGATCCGACCTCGCGCACCCTGCGCCTCTCGCCGGATGTCTACGACGGCGCCTCGGTCTCGGCCGTTGCTGTCGCCGCCCACGAGGCGGGCCACGCGCTGCAGCACGCCGCCAACTACGGACCGCTCACGCTGCGCTCGAAGCTCGTGCCGGTCGTGCAGTACGGCTCGGCGCTGTGGTACTTACCGTTCCTGCTCGGGTCGATCTTCAACATGACCGGCCTGATGTGGGTCGGCATCGTCGCCTTCTCGGCGATCGTGCTGTTCCAGCTCGTCACGCTGCCGACGGAGTTCGACGCTTCGAGTCGCGCGCGCTCGGTGCTGCTCGCTTCCGGCATCGTGACCTCGAAGACCGAGGAGGACGGTGTCGCGAAGGTGCTCAACGCGGCGGCGATGACCTATGTCGCGGCGCTCGTCGCCTCGCTGATGCAGCTCTTGTACATGATCCTGCGCGCGCAGAACTCGCGCAACTGAGAGCGCGCGCCCGCGCGCGGCGCAGAGCGCCGCGCGCTTTCCGGCGCCCGCGCGCGGCGCTACGCTTTCGGCCCTCTCACGAGCTAGGAGTGCCGCGCCATGGGAAGCCTCGTCCTCGACTACACGCACGCCATGTCCGATGTCGTCGGCCCGCGGCACGGCATCACGCCCGCGGAACTCGACGCGCTAGGCGCCGGCTCGAAGGCCGCGCTCGCCGCGGTGCAGGCGCGGCGGACGAAGGACCTGCGCTGGCTCGACCTGCCCTACCAGTCGGCCGTGCACGAGCAGGTGCTCGACTTCGCCGCGCGTTGCGCGGGACGCTTCGAGAATGTGGTCGTGTGCGGGATCGGAGGATCTGCGCTCGGCACGATCGCCCTGCAGCAGGCGCTCAATTCGCCCTACCACAACCTCGGCGCCCGCGGCTCGCTGCCGCGCCTGTTCGTGCTCGACAACATCGATCCGGACCTGATCGGCGAATTCCTCGACCAGTTCGATCCGTCGACCTGCCTGTTCAACGTGATCTCGAAGTCCGGCACGACGGCCGAGACCACGGCGCAGTTCTTGATCTTCCAGCGCGCGCTCGTCGAGCGGTTCGGGCGCGAGCAGCATGTCGAGCACCTGTGCATCACGACCGACGAGTCGAAGGGCGTGATGCGCGAAATCGTGCGGCGCGAGGGCTACGAGTCGTTCGTCGTGCCCGAGGGCGTCGGTGGGCGCTTCAGCGTCCTGTGCCCGGTGGGCCTCGTGCCGCTCGCACTGGCGGGCCTCGACATCAAGGGCGTGCTCAAGGGCGCGGCCGACATGGACGAGCGCTGCCGCGCCGAGGATTTCCGCGAGAATCCGGCGCAGGTGTACGCCGCGCTGCAGTGGCTCATGCAGGCGAAGAAACACAAGCCCATGAGCGTGATGTTCTCCTACAGCCAGCGCCTGGCGCTGCTCGCGGACTGGTACGCGCAGCTGCTCGCCGAGTCGATCGGCAAGCGCACCAGCCGCAAGGGCGTCGAGGTCTTCGCGGGCCCCACGCCCATCCGCGCGCTCGGCGTGACCGACCAGCACAGCCAGATGCAGCTCTACACCGAGGGTCCGCAGGACAAGTGGTTCACGCTGCTCTCGGTCGAGAAGAGCGATCACATCGTGCCGATTCCCGCGGCCTACGCAGACCTCGAGGCGGTCAGCTACCTCGGCCACCGCTCGCTCAACGAGCTGTTCGCGGCCGAGCGCGACGGCGCGCGCGTGGCGCTCACGGCGGCGCAGCGCCCGAGCGTGACCGTGCGCTTCCCGAAGGTCGACCCGCACGCGGTCGGGCAGTACCTCCAGCTGATGGAGATCGCCGTCGCGCTGTGCGGCGAGCACTACGATGTCGACGCGTTTGACCAGCCCGGCGTCGAGGCTGGCAAGATCGCCGCCTACGCGCTGATGGGCCGCGAGGGCTTCGAGGCCCGCAAGGCGCAGATCGAGTCGGCGGCTCCGCGCGCGAGTTGCACCGTCTAGGCGCACGCGGCGGCGGCGTCCCTAGCGCGGAGGGCGAGGCGGAGCGCAGTTGTTTTCGAGCGTATTCACGCCCTTGAGGCCGAGCATCTCGCGCGTGGCGAGGAGCTTTCGGACATACTCAGGGCTGAGCGGATGGGCCTGACCGACGGAGTGCGCGAGGTAGAGGATGCGCGCGGTGTGCTCGACCATGTCGAGTTTCTTGTAGGCGTCGAGCAGGTTCGTGCCGAGCGTGACCGAGCCGTGGTGGGTCATCACCAGCGTGTCGGAGCAGCGCACGATGTTGCGGATCGAGGCGGCGAGCTCCGGGGTTCCGGGCGTGCCGAAGTCGGCGGTGGGGATGCCGCCGATCGTGACCACGATCTCGGGGATGAATGGCGCCTGCATGTCGATGCCTGCGATCGTCATCGCCACCGCGTGCGGCGGGTGCGCGTGTACGACGGCCTTGATCTCCGCGCGCTCCTCGTAGCACGCGATGTGGATGCCGCGCTCGGTCGAGGCCCCCGGGCCGCCGTCGACGACCTTGCCCTGCATGTCGATGTGCGCGAGCCGCTGTGGGTCGAGGAAGCCCTTCATCGCGCCGGCGGGCGTGATCAGGATCGTGCCGTCGGCCATGCGCGCCGAGATGTTGCCGTCGGCTCCGACGATGTAGTTGCGTGAGTAGCACAGCTTGCCGATCTCGCAGATCGAGCGGCGCAGGCGCGCTTCCTCTTCGCTCCAGCCGTGTTGGCGGGCGAGCAGCTCGAGCGTGTCGCTCACGGCTTCTTGCCTCGCTTGCGGTGGTCGTAGGCGAGGCCCTGCGCGCTCTCCACATAGTCGACCACGCCGACGACGAGCGTCTTCACGGGTGCCTTGGGATCGCCGAGGATCTGGCGGCCGCCGTTGCCTTCGTCGAGCACCAGCACGCGATCTCCGACCCCGGCCTGCACCGTGTCGACCGCGATGCGCGTCTTGGCCGTCGGCGTGCCGTCGGGCTTCACCGGCCGCAGGATCAGGAGCTTGCGCCCGTCGAGCGCGCGAATCTGCACCGGCGACACCACCGTGCCCACGACATCGGCGAGGAACATCAGCGCGCTCCTTTGAGGCGCACGCCGTTGGCGACGGCCTGCTCGACGAAGCCGATGATCGCCGCATCGACCGGCACGAAGCTCTTCGGGCACGCCAGCGCGGCCTCGCGGCCGTCGACGAAGTGCACGAGGTCGCCGGGGCCCGAAGAGACGACCGCGCAGGCGACGAGCTGCGCGCCCATGGCCTTGCCGTGCTCGTCGAGCGGCTGGATGAGCTGCAGGGGCACGCCCTCGAGCCCCCCGTACTTGTGCGTCGCCACGAGGCGACCGGTCACGCGCGCGAGGTACATCGCTAGCGCCCACTCCACTTCTCGTAGACATTCGCGCCGCCTAGGTCCCACGAGTCGACCACGGCCATCACGACTGCATCGACCGGGCGATTCTCCGTGGCGTGCGTCTGGCGCGCGCTCGAGCCCGTGGCGTAGAGCACCATGTCACCGAACCCGGCCTGCACGCTGTCGGCGGCGACCACATACTGCTCCGTCGGCTTGTTCTCGTGGTTGTGCACCTGCACCACGAGCAGCTTGCGACCCTCGAGCTTCTCGTCCTTGCGCGTGGCGACCACGCTGCCCACCACCTTGCCGATCAACATGTTCGTTTAGCTCCGTCAGTCGCGGTCGAGGAAGGTGACCACATCGGTTTGTTTCAGGCACTCGTCGAGGAAGCGACGGCGCAGCTCATTGTGCACGCGGCCGCGCATCTCGTCCCAGCCGGGCGAGAGCCGCAGCGCGCCGACCCACACTAGCGCCGCGCCGCTCGGGCTCGCGAGTCGCACGGGTCCGACGCAGTGCTCGGCCTCGTTCCGCGGGCCCGAGAAGACCGCCGTGCGCAGCTCGCTCGGCACCGCCGTCTCGCCCGGGTTCACGAATCCGAGCAGGCCGCCGCGCTCGCGCGTGCCGCCGTCCTCGGAGCGCAGCTTGGCGAGGCGCTCGAAGTCCGCGGCGTTCTTCACTTGAGCACGCAGCCGCGCGAGCTCCCTCTCCGCGTCCTCGAAGGTGCGCGGATTCAGTTCGTTGCGGGCGAGCCCGCCGCGCAGGAACAGCACGCGCAGCTCGCGCGCCTCGCCGAAGCGCGCGTCGAACGAGGCGCGCTCCTCGGCGTACACGCGCTTGAGGCCCTCTTCGCCGAACTGCCGCTCGACCCACAGCTCCGAGAGCGTCGCCACGGCGATGGCCGGATCGCGGCGCAGGATCTCGAGGGTCAGCCCCTGCGAGGCGAGCACCTGCTCGAACTTCGCGCCCTGCAGGCCCGGGTCGTTCTCCGTCGAGATGCGGCGCCGCTCGATCTCCTGTTCGATCGCGTGCGCATGGCCCTCGTCCGAGAGCTCCGGCAGGCGCAGGCGCGCCCGGCGGGCGAGCAGGGCCTGGAAGCAGTCGTCGCGCAGGTCTTCCTCCGCGAGTTGCTGCTTCAGATGCTCGAGGAACTCAGGGATGCGCACTTCGAGGTCGCCGCAGCGCGCCGCCACGCCGTCCGCGTAGGGCGGCGGTGCGAACAGCGTCCCGCGCTGCTTCACGATCTGGTCGAGCCACATCTCCTGCTGCTCACCGTTCACGGGGCGGTTGGCGGGTACGCCCAGAGCCGCACGCGCGAGCGTCTCCTGCACGATGCCGAGGCGCAGGAACTCGCGGAAGCGCGCTTCGCTGACGCGGTTCGCGCGCAGGTACTCAGGCAGGTTCGCGGCCTGCCCCGCGCGGCGCAGCTCGCCTTCGAGCTCGGTCCACTTCTTTTGGACCGCCTCGGGGCCGACCGCGAGCTTCGACTCCGCCGCCAGTCGATCGAGCAGCTTGGCCCGCATCAGGTGGTTGAGCGCCTGCCGCCCGAGCTCGCTGGCGCCGTGCCGGTCGAGAATCAGCGTGTCGAGCTCCGCCAGCGAGAGGCTCACATCGAGCGCGCTCGCCGCCATGTCCGCGGGCAACTGCACAGCCGCCGGTGCGCCGGACGCCTGCGCGGCCGCCACGGGCGCCAGAGCCAGACAGCCGAGAATCGCCGCGAAACTCATGCTGGCAGAGTCTAGCAGCCGGGTCGCCTCGGCCAGCCACTCGCGGCCGCGTCACGGGGCCGCCAACGGAGCGCGGCGCGACCGGGACGAGCCCGATCGCGCCGCGGGAGAGTCGCCGAGCGCCGAGGCGCTGCTCAGTTGCGCACGCCGGTGATCACGACGTCGTCGAGATCGGCCCACTCGGTGGTCGAATTGGCGTTGACGCGGAAGCGGACTCTCAGGGCGGAGAGGCCGTTGGCGCCGACGGGCAGCGTGAAGGTCGGGATGGACCAAGCCGTGGCCTGCGTGGTCTCGACGGCGGTCCAGGTCGTGCCGTTGGCGGACCACTCGACATACAGGTTCTCGCCGGCGTCGAGGCCCGCCGTGCGGCGCGCGTACTTCACCTTGATGGTGTTGTAGTTGACCGTGGAGAGCTGCTTTTGGATCCACGAGGAGCGGGCGATGCGGGCGCCGTAGTTCGGCGTGTAGTCCGCCGCCGTAGAGATGGTCGAGTTCGTGTTCTGGCGCGTCCAGCCGCCGGTCGTGAACGAGTTGGACTCGAAGCCGTTGCTGAAGAGCGTGACGATCGTGCCCGAGGGGGTGCCCGTCGTGAAGCTCCACACGGGCCCGGTGGTCGTGCCGCCGGTGCCGACCGAGTCGATGCGCCACCAATACTGGGTCGCGCCGAGGAGCGCGCCCGGGTTGAAGGTCGTCGCCGCCTGCGTGCCGAGGAACTCGGTCGAGTCAGGGGTCGAGTCCGTGCCGAAGTAGACGCTGTAGCTCGTGGCGTTGGTGGCCGCGGCCCACGCGAGCGTGGCGGTCGTGGCCACATTCGTGGCGGCGTTCGCGGGCGAGGGGCTCGTCACTTGTCCCGGAGGTGTGGAACCGCCCGCGGGCTCGGCCAGCTGCACGCGCCACGACTCGAGCGTGCAGCGCATGCGCCGCGCCTGCTCGGCCGTGAAGTTCGTCATGCACAGGTCTTCCGAGTAATCCATGTAGTTCGTGACCGGATCCGGGTCGCCGCAGGTGACCTGCGCGCAGCCGTAGTTCGGCACGCTCTCGGGCAGCGTGTCGCAGATCAGGTCGCCGTTGGAGTTGCAGCCCGTGAGCGACGAGCAGCCGCCTTGGAAGGTGTGGTACAGGCCGAGGTAGTGGCCGACCTCGTGCGTCGCCGTGCGGCCTTGGTTGTAGGGCGCGCCGATGGGCGCGTTGCGACCGAAGGCGTTCCACAGGATCACCACGCGGTCGAAGGTGTTGCCGACCACGCCGCCGCCGTTGGGAACGTAGGCGTAGCCGAGGTTGCCGCCCGCCGTGTTGGTGTAGATGTTGAGATAGTTGTTCGTGTCCCAGGCGAGCGTCGAGTAGTAGGTCCCGGTGTCGTTGTACCAGTTGGTGTTCGTCGTCCGCGTGACGCCCGCGAGGTAGAACTCGATGGCGGTGTTGGTGCCGGGCGCGCCGTTGGTACCCGCGAGGGCCTTGAAGTCCTCGTTCAGGATGTCGATCTGGCTCTGGATCAGCGGATCGCTGATCGCGCCCTGACCGCTGGTGTTCATCAGCACGTGCACGACCACCGGGATGCGGTAGGCGGCGACGCTCGGAGCGTAGATGGCCGCGGGGTTGGTGAAGGTGCTCGTGCAGTCGGCCTGCAGCGCGATCGGCGCCGTGCCGGTCGAGGTGAGCTGGGGCATCACGCGGTCCGTGCCGCAGCGCTTGCCCTTGGAGAGGAAGTAGTTCGACTGCGCATACTCGGTCCACGAGCTGAAGGTCAGCACGCTGGCTCCGTCGCGGGCGTAGATCACGCCCGAGGCGCTCTCGAACACATCCGGACGCGCATTCGGGTTAGAGAACATGTCGAAGTCTTGCGCGAGGGCGGGGGCCGACAGCGCCAAGATGCAGCCAAGTTGGAAGAGTTGGTTCTTCATCGGTCGATGGGGTGTGCCTTGGGTCCAAGGGGAACGGTGGTCCGTCACGCGTGGGGAGGCGCCGTCGAGCGTACACCGCGGCGGCCGCTTTTTGGGGGGGGGCTGCGTGTAGTTT
>VGYZ01000088.1 GCA_016872795.1 Planctomycetota bacterium | reverse complement strand
CAGGATCCCAAGAGCAGTGCAAGCAGCAGAGGAAGGAGCGTCGGTCGGGGCATCGGGATCACAGGCCGGTCCACCCTCAGACCGCGCCGCACGGTAGGCTAGCGTCTCGAGGGTCATCCATGGACTCCCCGGGACGCAAGATTGTCGCGCTCGCGCCCCTCGAGGCACTCCTCGGCCGCGGCGCGCAGGCCGTTGCACTCGGGGGTGGCCCGGCGGAGGCGTTCCACACGCCCGCGCGACCGCTCGCGCAGCACGAGCGCTGCCCGCGCGTCGGCGTTGCGCGCTCGGAGGACGACCGACGGTCGAGCGCAGTGACGCGCCGCTGGCGCGCCGCGAAGTTCCGACTCGCCTCGGGACACTCGGTCGCTGTCCTCCCCGGTCGAGCCACGCCGCGCGGTGAGCTGCGCCCTTGCGGCGGCCGCCTCGAAGTCGGGGCGCGCTGACGTGGCGATTCTCCGCTGCACCGGCTGCGCTGCGGAAGCCCCCGCCTCAAGCCCCGGCTTCGAGTGCGCCTGCGGAGCTCCCTACGATGTCGAGCACGCCTTTCGGCTCGTCGGCCGCGAGACATTCGACGCGCGCGGCCTGCACTCCCCGGCTCCGCACGACAGCGGCGTGTGGCGCTTTCTGGAGCTCGTCTACCCGCGCTTTCCCTCCGAGGCCGTGATCTCGCTGCGCGAGGGCAACACGCCGCTCCACGCCAGCGCGGCGCTGAGCGAGTTCGTCGGAATCGAGCAGGTCAAACTCAAGCACGAGGGTCTCAATCCGACGGGTTCCTTCGCGGACCGCGGCATGACGGTGGCCGTCAGCCGCGCGCGAGCCAACGGCGCGCGCCACCTCGTGTGCGCTTCGGCGGGCGCCGCCGCGGCGAGCCTCGGCGCCTACGCGGCGCGCGCCGGACTTCCGTGCACGGTGCTCGCGCCGGCCGCGGCGCACGCTCCCGCCAAGCTCGCCCAAGCGCGTGCGTGCGGCGCACGCGTGGTGCTCGTGCGAGCGGACTGCGAGCGCGTGCGTGCGCTGGCCCGCGACCTCGCGCACGCGGAGCAACTCGACCTGCTGGACGCGTGCAACCCGTTCCGCATCGAGGGCCAGAAATCGGTCCTATTCGAGCTGCTCGTCCAGCTCGCTTGGCGCGCTCCAGACTGGATCGCGCTGCCGCTCGCGAACTACGGCAACTGCAGCGCCTTCGCGAAAGCGCTGCGCGAGGCGCGTTACCTCGGCCTGATCGAGCGCCTGCCGCGCCTGCTCGCCGCAGGCTCCCTGCCCGATCCAGCGTCGCACGGCGCGCGGCGCGCGCTTTGCGCCATCGAGGAAACGCGCGGGCAGGCGCTCGCGATCACATCCGAACAGGCCTTTGAGGCGAAGCGCGCCATCGACCGCGCGGGCCTAGGCTGCGATCTCGCGAGCGCCGCCGGCCTCGCCGGGGCGCGCGAGTTCGCGCGGCGCGGCGGAATCGGCCCTGAGGAGAGCGTCGTCGTCGTACTCGACAGCCACGCGCTCGGGGCGCACGCCGCGTCCGACGCCCTCGGGGACTCGGTCGAAGCCGACCTCGGCGCGCTGCGCGCGGCGAGAACGGGCTAGCTCACTCGCGCGCGACTTCCCACACATCCGCGCCGAAGAAATCCCACGGAATGCGGCCCTCGTCGCACTGGGCGTCGACCGAGAACTGCAGGTCGACGAAGTACACGATCTGCGCGACGCTCGCTGGACGCAGGTTGCGGCAGCCGTGGGCAACGCCCGGGGGAATGCGCACGAGGCGCGAGTTGCCGTCGCCGAGCACCAGGCGCATCCGCGCGCCCTCGGTCGGCGAGCCCTGGCGCAGGTCCGCGAGCACGAGCAGCAGCTTGTCCGACGGCGGGACATACCACACATCCGTCTGACGCTTGTGCAGGTGGAAGGCCTTGATCGCGAGCGGATCGAGCGTGCTGAAGTTCACCTGTCGCACGACAAAGCCGGGCAAGTCGCGGTGCAGTCCACCCTCGAGCCGACCGAGCTCCGTCAGCGCGCCGCCGTCATCGTTGAAGCGCTTGAGCTCGACCTGCTGCACGCCTTCGATGCGCGGCTTGGCCGTGTAGTCCTGCACGGAGTAGCGTTCCTGCGCGCGCTCATTGAACTGGGTCATGCCATGGGTCCTCGTGCAGGCAGGATAGCGTCTAGGCTCTCCGCGCGAGAAGACCGCTCAGAGCCGCGGGGCCGTAGCCGTAGCGGGCGGCGAGCTCGTCGATCTCCCTGAGCAGGTCCGTGCCGCGCAGGTCGCTCCACTCCGCGAGCGAGTCGACGGCCTCGCGTGCGGTCTGCGCGGTCGAGCGCGAGAGCTCCGCCACAGCCGAGCGCGCTCGCTCCAGATCGAGCTCGCGCTCGGCGAGCGCGGCGATCCACCTGAGGCTCGACTCGTCGAGAGCCTCGAGGCGCACGCGCAGGTAGCGCATGCCGGTCGTCTCGCGCGCCGTCTCGGCGAGCTGGTTCCACTGACTCCAGATGCGCGCCGTCTGCTGCAGGGGTGTGCCACGCATCAGCACGGGTGCGTGGCGCTCGAGGAACGAGCGGTCGGTGCTGCGCGTGCAGAACAACCGTGAGCGCCACAGCGAAGCGAGCGCTGCCGAGGGCGAGCGAACGATGTGCACGACCACCGTGCCCGCGGGCAGGCACTCGCCATAGGGCGCTGCGTACCACGAGGCCTCGCCCGCGAGCTCCGACGGCCACGGCGGAACTCCCAGCTCGAGCCGCTGGGGATTGAAGTGCTCGGCGTGGCCACACGAAATCCCCAACCGACGCAGGAGCGCGGCAATGTGGCCGGTGCCAGAGCGGGGGCAGCCCGTGACGACGATGCGGCGAGGCATGGGGAGGGCCAGAGCATCGTCCAAGACTCCTGCCCCACCTGAAGGCGAGTCGCGCGTTCGAAGTCGGTTCCCCGCCCGCACGCCCCTGCGTACACTCCGCGCGACCATGTCCCCCACCCGCCGCGACGAACGTTCTTCCTGCCCCGCCTCACCGGCCAAGCGCGAGCTCGTGACCAAGCCCGTCCACGAGACTTCGAGCCTCGACGAGCTGCTCGAGTCGGCCCTGCCCGCCTTCGGCGCGGCCTACCTGCGCCGCGTGTGGACGCTGCTCGACGAAGCCATCGGCAAGGGCCTGCCGATGACGGTCGCGATCTCCGGCCCCGTCACCGTCTCCGGGCAGCACTACACATGGCTCTCGCCCCTGCTCGAAACCGGCTGGTTCTGTCTGCTCTCGACCACCGATGCGGTCTGCTACCACGACGGACACCGCGCCCTCGACGGCGCGCGCAAGCACCCCTTCCACGAGGTGCCGATCTTCGGCGACGACGGCGCACTGCGCGACGAAGCGATCATCCGCGTCACCGATGTCGGCTTCGACGAGGATGTGTTGCTCGATCAGGACCGCTTCCTGCGCGCGCTGCTCAAGCGCCCCGAGTTCCAGCGCAAGATGACGGGCACCGAGTTCCGCCACCTGCTCGGCCGGTTCTACGCGGCGCAGGAACGCAAGAACGGCGTGAGCGAAGGTCTGCTCGCGCAGTGCTCGCGCCTGGGCATTCCGATCTTCGTCGGCGCGCCCGGCGACGGCAGCGTGTTCCTGAACTCGATGGCGCTGTGGGCGATCGAGCAGGCCAGCGGCGCCAAGAGCGACGCCCATCGCTTCGATCTCGACCTGCACGCGGAGGTGTTCGAGAGTTGCGCCTACCACTACTGGGGCGTCACCGAGTCGCAGACGCGCCAGCTCGGCACGCTGATCCTCGGCGGCGGCGTGCCGAAGAACTTCAACCTGCAGCCGGAGCCGGCCCTGAGTCAGGTGCTCGGCATCGAGGAGGTCGAGGGCTACCAGTACGACATCCAGATCACCACGGCACCCGTCACCGACGGCTCGCTCTCGTCCTGCCCGCCGGCCGAAGCCGTCACCTGGGGCAAGGTCGACAAGTCGGTCTACAAGAAGACCACCGAGTCGATGCAGTGCGACTACTCGATCGTGATGCCGTTCCTCGCCAAGGCCCTGCTCGACAAGCGCGCGCGCTTCGAGCGCTGGGCCGAGCGCATGGGCCGCGAGGAGCTCTTCAAGAAGCACCCCGCCGCTCGCGGCTACCTGCGCGAGCGCGGTGGCTACCAGCTCTTCACGCGCCGCGACGAGCTCGTCGCCAAGCTGCTCAAGCGCGTCAAGCAGGAAGTCCCGCGTCTGCGCAAGGAATCCAAGTATCCGCTCGCGTGAGCCACGCGTGGCGCGCGCTCACCACAGCGCCGTCGCGCCGCTCTTCACGGTCTCGGCGCTCACGCGGCGGCCGCGCAGCCCGTGCCACAGACCGAGCGCCTTGGCGAGCACGGCCTTGGCGCGGCCGCGAAAAAATCCATCGACGAGGGCAAGCGGCAATGTCGCGATGTCGAACGCGAGAAAGCGCAGCCATTCGCGGCGGCCGCCCCAGCGGCGCAGGAAGTGCACCGAGTTGACGGCCATCATGTACTTGCGCCGCGGGTTGTAGCCGCCACCGGTCGAGCTCGACGGCGCGTGCCACGCGCGCACGGAGCCGATGCAGGCGCTCTTGAATCTCGCGCGCAGCAAGCGCCGCCCGAGGTCCACGTCCTCGGTGTACGCGAAGTAGAGGTCGTCGAAGAGCTCCTCGCCGCCGAGCGCGCTCGCGCGCACGAGCAGCGCGCAGCCGGGCACATAGTCGACCTCGAGCGTGCGGCGATACTCGTCCGCGTCGAGTTGGCCGAAGCCGCGCAGGTCCGAGAGGTTCTGGCGCCAGTTGAGCACGCCACCCGCGGCCCAGATGCGCGTGGGATCGTCGCGCCAGAGCACGCGCGGACCGACCGCCGCGAGCCGTTCGTCCGCGTCGAGCGCGCGCACGAGCTCGCGCACGCAGTGCGACTCGAGCGTCAGGTCGTTGTTCACGACGAGGAACGCCTCGGCGCCCAGCTCGCGCGCCCGCGCGGCACCGCGGTTGTTGCCGCCGCTGTAGCCCAAGTTGGCGCCGGTCTCGAGCACCTCGACTCTTGGGCACGAGCGCCGCACGCGCTCACACGAGCCATCCGTGGAAGCGTGGTCGACGACGACCACGGCGTGCAGGGGCGGAACCTGCGCGAGCAGCGACTCGACGCAGCGGAGCGTGTCCACGCCCCCGTTCCAATTCACGATGACCGCGACGACGCGCATCGCGACCTCATCGGTTCTCGAGCGGCGCGACCTCGCTCACGCCGCTCGCGATCTCGCCGTCGACGACGCGCGTGCGCAGCTTCGCGCCCACGGAAATTCCTTCCACGCCCGTCACGGGCTCGCTGCGCCCCTCGACATAGGTGATCGAGTAGCCGCGCGCGAGCACGCCGAGCGGTGAGAGCGCTGCGAGGCGATCCGCGATCGCCTCGATGTCGCGTCGCCCGCCCTCGAGTGCCTTCGCGACTCCCGCCCTCAGGTGCGCTCGAGCGACATCGACGCGCGAGGAGCGACGCGCGAGCTCCGCGGCTGGGCTGCGCCGCTCGAGTCGTCGCCGCAGATCCGCGAGCCCCGTCGCCGCTCGCGCTCCGAGCCCGCGCACGGAGGCCGAGAGCACGCGCTCGAGCTGACCGAGGCGCTCGCGGCGGGCGTCGAGCAGTCCGCGCGCCGAGCGCAGCACGCTCGAATTCGCCGCGCGCTCGATGCGCTCTCGCCGCGCGTCGAGCTGCGCCGTCAGCGCCTCAGCCAGGTGCCCTTCGAGGCGCTCGAGCCCGTCCACGAGCGCGTGGCGATCGGGGATCACCTGCGTGGCCGCGTCGGTGGGCGTGTGCGCGCGGCGGTCGGCGACCAAGTCACACAGGGTCGTGTCGGTTTCGTGCCCCACACCGGACACGACCGGCACGGGGCACTCCCAGATCGCTTCGGCGACCGCGAGCTCGTTGAACGCCCACAGGTCCTCCACCGAGCCGCCGCCGCGCGTCACGACCACGATGTCGACACCGCTCGCGGCGACACGCCGGATCGCCGCTGCGACGCTCGCGGCCGCGCCCGCGCCCTGCACGCTCGTGTGGGCGAGCACGACTGGATACAGCGGCCAGCGCAGCGTGCGCGTGCGCAGGAAGTCCTGAAACGCGGCGCCGTCGCGGCTCGTCACGACCCCGACGCGCCGCGGCATCTGCGGGACGGGCCTGCGGCGGTCGAGCCAGCCGCGCGCCTTCAAGTCGACCTTGAGTCGCTCGAGTTGCGCCAGCAGGGACCCCAGCCCCGCGGGCTCGACGCGCTGCACGATGATCTGGTAGCGGCCACGCTGGCCGTAGACCTCGAGCTTGCCGTGCACCACGACCTTGTCGCCTTCGCGCAGCGGCTGGCGCAGGGCGGTTGCGGCGGCGCTGCGCCAGATCACGCAGGCCACCTGAGCGTCGATGTCCTTGAGATCGAAGTAGATGTGACCGGACGCCACGGGCCGGCCGCCCGACACCTCGCCTTCGACCGCGACGCGACCGAGGCCTTCGAGCGCACCGCGAATGCGCTGCGTGAGGTACGAGACGCTCCAGGCGCCCTGCGCCGCGTTGCCTCGCACGGGTGTGTCGAACATCTCGCTCACCGCGTGGTGTTATCGCGGGCGTGATCGCGAGCGTCAACCCGAGCGCGGCGGCGTCGCGCCCTCGTCGGGCTCGGACAGCCCCGGCAGCACGGCCGCATCCCAGTCGGCGTGAACGGCGCGCGGCAGGAAAATGCGGAAACGATCGTCCAAGAACGGTGTTTTCTCCTCGCCGCGCAGCGCAGCGCCGCCCTGGAGCTCGAGCAGGAAGCCGCGCTCCTGCCGCACGATCCGCAGCACATCGGCGAACACGCGACTCTCGAGGGACCCGCTGCGGTCGAGGCGCTCGAGGTGCACCTCGCGCAGCACGCCGTCGAGCACGCCACCCATGCTCTTCACGCGCCAGTAGCCCTCGCTGGCATCCTGTTTCAGCAGGCGATTGAGCGCGCCCCTCACATAAACAAGGCTCCAGCGACCATCGTCGACGCGCACGGGGAGCTCGCCGTGTCCAAACAACTCGCCCAACGGCTCGGCCCAGCGCGTGGGGTCGCAATCGAGGATCTGCAGTCTGCGCACACCGCCTTCGATCGGCGTGCCATCGATGCTCTGCCCCGGCCCAAACGCGACGCGCTCTCCGCCGCGCATCTCGTAGCCCGACTCCAGCACGATCTCCAGCGTGCGCGCGGCGCGGCTGCCCTCGAGCCGCAGGCGCTCGCCATACAGGCTGCCCGCGAGCCGGCCACGACCGTCGAGCACCCGAAACAGCGCCGGGCCGATCCAGCCTTCGCCGAGATGTCCGGCCTCGAGCAGGTCGAGCGATGTGAACCCCTCGACCGCGAGGAGCGCGCGCAGCCCGCGCGTGAGCGCGGCTTCGCGCGCAAGGCGCTGCTCATCGATCGGCTCGGGCGCGGGTTCGCTCGCCACCGCAAGCTCCTCGGCCGGAAGCTCGGGCACGAAGGCCTTGTCGGGCGAGGGCTTGGGAATGCGCAGCTCGTCGAGATTGCGCAGGAAGCGCAGCCACTCGCGCTCGCGCGCGATGCGTCGCTCGTCCGCTGCCGCGATCTCGGCGCGCAAGCGCAGGATTTCCTCACCATGCTGCTCGCAGCTGCGCACCGAGCGCGCTCGCCGAAGTTCCGCCTCGAGCTCGGCCACCCGCGCCACGGACAGCTCCAAATCCGCCTGCAGCAGGTTCGCGCGCTCGAGCGCCGCTTGCGCACTCTCGGCTGCCGACGCATTCAGCACCGAGAGCCGCGCGAGTTCATCGCGCTGCTCGCCACCGTCGCAGCCGGTCGCGAGGACGAGCAACGCCGCTGCCGCGGTGCGCTCAGCGAGTCGCCTCTGCCGACGTTCCATCGCCCGCCTTCGACGCCCCAACCGCGGCGTTCTTCCCCGCCGCATTCTTCCCATCCCCCCGCTCGCGCACGAGCTCGGCGATCGGTCCGCGCAGCTCGCCGCGCGAAAGCAGCGTCGGCTCGAGTTCGTCGACGCGCGCGCCATCGATCCACACGGCCGCGTTTCCATGGGGTGCGCGGCCCCACAGAATCCACTCCTGCGCCGCGCCGCGTCCAACACCACGCGGCGTCGAAAAGAGCGCGCGGACGGGGCCGTCCTCGCCGGCGGGCAGCGTGCCGAGCGCGATTCCGTGCTCGTCGCGCACCTCCGCGTCGCCCCCGAGCGAGGGCTCGCGCGAGAGCAGGAACAGTTCCCCCTCTTCGAGCGCGAAGCGCTCGCGCAGCGCCTGCGACTCGAAGCGCTGACGCCCCTCGTCGGGGTACAGCCGCGCCAGCCGCACGCGCGCCTTCGCGGCCACGGCCATCCACGCCTCGACCGGCTGCGCGCGGTCCGCGATCTGCGGCCGCGCATTCCGCGGCAGCGCGCGCGAGCGCAGCTCCAGCAGGCCCGTCGCGAGCAGCGCCGCGAGAGCCACGATCAGCGCGAGCGGCAGGTAGCGCTGCGCGAGCGGCGCGTTCACGGCTTGGGCCACTCTTCCTTCTTGTTCTTGTTCCAGAAGCGCTGGTACTCCTCGGGGCTCAGATCCCTCTGCCCGGAGAGACGCCCGAGCGCGGTGGCCGTCGGAGCCGCGATCGTGTCGTAGCGCTCGCGCGCGATCAGGTCGTTGACATTCGAGTCCACCTGACCCTTGGTCGACATCAGCAGCTTGAGCAGCGCCTCGAAGGTCGACTTGCGCACTTCCTGCGAAGCGTCGGCGAACTCGCCGAGCGCCTCCGCCGCCGCGGCCTGAATCTTCGCGTTCTCGTCGTTCAGCAGGTCGATGAGCGGCTTGCGGCCGGTTTCGTGCTTGGTCTTGCCGAGCTTCAGGATCAGCAGGCGCTGCAGCGGAATGTCCTTCTTGTGCGACTTCTCGCCGATCCACTTCAGGTACACCGGCACGCACTCGGGCTTCATCTCGCCGAGCGCGGTCGCAGCGGCGAGGAACAGCTTGTTCTCGCGCACGCCATCCTTGTCTTCCTGCCGCTTTTCCATGAAGCACTTGTCGAGCTGCTTCACGATCGCCGCACGGTCCTTCGCGCCCGAGGCGGCGAACTCCTGCACGAGCTTGTCGATCACCGAGATCGCCTCGCTGTCCTCCTTGCCGCGCTTGCTCGCATGTCCGCCGAGCTGCTCGCACAGCGCCTTCACCTCCGGACGGCCGTCGGCCGGCGTCGGAGCCGGGCCCTGGAGCGCGAGAGGCGGTGCGAACGCGCGCGGAGCCGTGGGTGCGCAGACGAGGGCCAGAACGAGGGCGACGTGCATAAAGGACCCTTCCGAGAGGTACCGAGGATCAGCCCCAAGGCTAGCGGGGCTCGCCCGTCCGCGCGACAACTCCCGTGCCACCGAGGGCGTCGAGAAGGCCGGCGGCCTTGGCGAGGGTCTCCTCGTCTTCGGCGGCAGGGTTGGAGTGCCATGTGATGCCTCCACCGACGCGAAAACCCAGCTCGCCCGTCCAAGGGCCGGAGCCCAGCGCGGGACGCCACTGGAGCGTGCGGATGAGGATGTTGAAGGCCGCGCGGCCGCGCAGGTCCGCGAAGCCCATGGAGCCGCAGTAGAAGCCGCGCCCCTCGCCCTCGAGCTCGGCGATGACCTCCATGGCGCGCAGTTTCGGCGCTCCGGTGATCGAACCGCCCGGAAAGAGCGCCGCCAACACATCGCACGCGTCCACTCCAGAGGACACCTCGGCCACCACATCGGCCAGCAGGTGGTGCACGCGCGCATAGCTTTCTAGGCGCGGAAAGCCCTCGACCCACACGCCGCCGGCTCGCGCCACGCGCCCGAGGTCGTTGCGCTCGAGATCGACGATCATCGCGAGCTCCGCGCGGTCCTTTTCGCTCGCCAGCAGCGCCTCGCGCGTCCGCGCGTCCTGCTGCGGCTCAGCCGCGCGCGCGATCGTGCCCTTGATCGGCCGCGTGCGCGCCACTCGACCGTCGAACTCGAGCAGCAGCTCCGGCGAGGCCGACAGCAGCGCTCCGCCCTCGAACTCGGCGAACCCCATGTACGGCGCCGGATTGCGCTCGCGCAGTCGAGCGAACCAGCGGTCCGGCCCGCCGCGCACGGGCGTGGTCATGCGGTGAGCGAGGTTGGCTTGGTAGACATCGCCCGCGGCGATGAAGCCCCGGCAGCGCTCGACGCGCGCCATGTGCTCCGCGGACGACACCACACGCTGCACGGCGCCGCAGGCGAGCTCCTCCGCTTCCGGCGCACTCGCGAGCGCAGCGCGCAGCGCGCGGGAGCGCTGCGCGAGCGCAGCGCGTCCGTCGCCGGGTTCGTCGCCGAGCACCAGCCATGTGCGGCGCTCGCGCTCATCCCGCACCAGAAAGTCCACATACAGGCCACCGGCGACGCGCGGAAAGTCCCACGGCTCGTTCGCGCAGCGCACCGCGGGTTCGCCCTCGACGCCGAGGTCGTAGGCCAACGCCCCGAGAAAACCACCCGCGAACATCCCGGGCACGGCGTCGCCACCGGCATCCTCGAGTTCGCGCAGCAGCTCGCGCGGCGCGAGCACGCTCGCGCGTGGCCGCGGCGGAAGCGGATCGAAGCCCAAGACGCTGCAGCGGCTCGGATAGCCGCGCGCGCTCTCCAGCAGCACCCGCGCTCGACGAGCGCGCAGGCGCGGCAGAGCGGCGCAGAGCTCGATGTCCCCGAGCTCCTCGACCACCGCTCGCAGGCGATAGGTCACGCGCGACCTCGTCAGGCCTGCGCGCGCGCCGCGAAACTCGCCGCGTGCGTGCGGTGGTACCACAGCCCGACGAATGTCCCGAGCGCGAGCACGAGCGCCGACACGAGGAACGGCGCGCGCGATCCCTGCAGGCTGAACACGAGCCCGGCGAGCAGCGGCCCGACCATGCGCGCGAGGCTCGCGACGGACTGCTGCATCCCGAGGAACGCGCCCTGCTCGTCGGCCGGAGCCGCGCGCGAGAGCAGCGAGCTCACAGACGGGTTGGAGAGCCCGAACCCAAACGGCATCACCACGCACCCGACGATCACCCACGCGAAGCTCGGCGCGAGCCCGACGATGGCGAGTCCCAGCCCGAGCAGGGCCGGACCGGCGACCACGAGCCGCGTCTCGCCGAAGCGCGGCGCGATGCGGCGGATCAGGCCGCCTTGGATGATCGCGGAAATGATGCCGACCACGAACAGGTAGCGTCCGGCGTAAGGCGCGGCCGCCATCTTCTGGGCCATGGTCGCCTGCTCGATCGCCGTCTCCATGCCGAAGTAGGACGGGAAGTTGGCCAGCCCGAACAGGATGAACATGCTCTCGAAACCGGCGAAGGCCGTTACGAACAAGAACGAGAGCAGCAGCACGCCGCCGATGCGCGAGTCCGAGAGCGCGTGCCGCAGCTGCTCTCCGCCGTAGGCACGCGAGCCCCCGCGCCGCGCGGGCTCGGGCAGCTTGAGCCAGCCGAACAGCGCCGCCGCGAGCGAGAGCCCCGCCGCGGCGAGCCCCGGAGCATGGATCGAATAGCGCGCCAGCTCGCCGCCGAGCGCGGGACCGAGCGTGAAGCCGAGCCCGAACGCCGCTCCGACGAGCCCGAGGCCCTTGGTGCGATTCTCCGGCGTGGTCACATCCGCGATGTAGGCGTTCGCAGTCGAGATGTTCGCGCCGAAGAAGCCCGCCAGCATGCGCGAGGCAAACAGCACATACAGGATCTGGCGCGGAGCCGCCTCGGGCCCGAAAAGGAAGCGCGCGACCTCGTCGCTGTATCCGAAGGCGAGGTACGCGAGCGCCGTGCCGATGAGTCCGCCGACGAGCACCGGCTTGCGGCCGATGCGGTCCGACAGGCGGCCCCACATGGGCGCGAACAGAAACTGCATGCCGGAGAAGCAGGCGAACAGGACGCCGAGCTCCGTCTCGCTCGCCTCATAGGCGGTCGAGTAGATCGGCAGCAGCGGAATCACGATCCCGAAGCCAAGCAGGTCGATGAAGACCGTCAGAAAGATGAACAGGAGCGGCGAGCGTCCGCCGACATCGCGCTGGGCTGCATTCGACATGGGCGCGCAGTCTAGCCCGAACGACTCGCCGCACGCGCACGCGGCGATCCGCGCCACCCCGTGCCGCGCCGCGCGCTCGCCCGCCGGACATTTTTTCCCCCGCACGGGAGTGCGCCGCTCCCGGTGCACGCACGCGGCCGTCGAATGGCCGATAGAACGAGCACCATGAAGTCGATCCTCCCGCTCGCCCTCGTCGCCTCCGCTGTCGCCTCGCTCGCCTTCGCTGCCAGCTCCGGGCAGGAGGCGCCGCTCGAGCGCCTCGCCGCGCTCGAAAAGGAACTCGCCGAGCTGAAGAGCAAGGTCGCCGGACTCGAGCAGGGAGGCGCGAACACGGACCTCGGCCTCGCGCTCGCCGAGGAGCGCGCGCGCAGCGAGGCGCTCGTCGCGTGGGCGCGCGCCCAAGGCGCCGCCGCGGTCTCCCTGCAGGCGACGCTCAAGGACGCGCGTGAAAAGGGCTTCACCGCGGGGATCAACCCGGCATCGCGCGAGGCCCTGCTCTCCGGCTTCGAGTCGCTCGCCACCTCGCTGCGCAAGCTGCCGAGCCCGGAAACGGCCGAGCCGGCCGACGCGCGGGAGAAGCGCGCCCCGGAACGCCGCGGCGCGCCCGCGAAATAGCACCTCGACGCGCGCGAGACCGATGCAACCTTCACCAGCGTGCGCCACAATGGCGCGCGATGGCGCGCAAGCTGTTCACCCCGGCCCAGGCCAACCGCACGCTTCCGCTCGTGCGCCGCATCGTCGACGACATCCTCTCGAAGGGCCGGAGCTTGCGCCGACTCGCGCCGCAGCACGGTGAGCCCGCGGCGCGCGAACGCATGGAAGCGCTCGGCGCCGAGATCGAGTCCTTGATCGACGAGCTGCGCCACATCGGCTGCGACTACAAGGACTTCGCCTTCGATACTGGCCTCGTCGATTTCCCCGGCGCGATCGACGAGCGGCCCGTGCTCCTGTGCTGGCGCAGCGACGAACCACGCGTCGAGTGGTATCACGCGCACGACGCAGGCTTCGCGGGTCGCACGCGCATTCCCGAGGACTTGCTGGTCGAAGGACCCGCCGCTCGAGCGTGAAGCGCAACACGCGAACTCCGTCAAAATCGCGCGGTCGCAGGGACGAGTCGCCCGAGCGCTCGCGGCCGCAAGTTCCCGCCGCGCGCCCACCCAGCTCCACTGCGCCATCGACAGCGCGCACGCTCGGCGAGCATGTCGCCCTCTACCTCACGGAGCTCTCCGCGGCTCGCGGTGCTTCCGAGCACACTCTGCGCGCCTACGCCAAGGACCTCGCGGAGTTCGTGGAGCACGCCACGGCGCTCGAGATCACAGAGCCCGCGCTCGTGACCGCGCGCACGCTGCGCGGCTTCCTGTTCGCGCTCGACGAGCGCGGCCTCGCGCGCAGCTCCGCGCGCCGCAAGCTCTCCGCCGTGCGCTCGCTCTTCGGGCACCTGCTCGAACGCGGCGTCATCGAGCAGCACCCCGGCAAGGCGCTGCGCTCAGGCAAGGTCGCGCGCGCGCTGCCGGGCACCATCGACGCGAGCGAGCTCGACCACCTGCTCGCATGCTGCGACCTCTCCAAGCCCCTCGGTCGCCGCGATCGCGCCCTGCTCGAGTTCGTCTACTCCGCCGGCACTCGCGCCGCCGAAGCCGTGTCCCTCGACCTGCGCGACTTGGACCTCGCCTCCGGCGTCGCCCGCGTGCGCGGCAAGGGCCGCAAGGAACGCCTCGTCGGCATCGGCTCCCGCGCCCGCGCCGCCCTCGAGGCCTACCTCTCCGACCCAAAGCGCCCCGCCCCCACAGACGGGCGCGCAGTCTTCTTGAACGCCCGCGGCGGCCGCCTCACCACCCGCGCCCTCGGCCTGATCCTCGACCGCGCCGCCCTGCACTCCGGCCTCCCCAAGAAGCTCCACCCCCACCTCCTGCGCCACTCCTTCGCCACCCACCTCCTCGACGCCGGCGCCGACCTCAAGTCCGTCCAAGACCTCCTCGGCCACGCCCACATCACCACCACCCAGATCTACACCCACGTCTCCATCGAACGCCTCCACCAAGTCTACGCCCACTCCCACCCCCGCTCCGGCCACCCCTAACCGCGCAGCGAGCGGTAGCGAGCCAGCGATCGCAAGCGCAGAGAGTGGTGATCCCAAGGGGGTAAGCTGCGGGCCGGCGACTGCGCCGCAGTCGGCGGATGCGAAGACGCCTTGGCGTCTTCGCAAGCA
>VGYZ01000087.1 GCA_016872795.1 Planctomycetota bacterium | reverse complement strand
CGAGCGCGCCATCGCGGCGCTGCGCGCGCGCGGCCGCCCGCTCACGCTGCAGCGCCGCGCGATCCTCGAGCGCTTCATCGACTGCACGGACCACCCCGCCGCCGACACGCTGCATGCGGATGTGGCCGCGCGCGTGCGAGGGCTCTCGCGCGCGACGGTCTACCGCACGCTCGAGACGCTCGTCGAGCTCGGCCTCGCCGTGCGCATCTCCCACCCGGGCTGGGAGCAGCGCTACGATCCGCGCACCGATTTGCACCACCACCTCGTGTGCGAGTCCTGCGGCGCCGTGTTCGACCACGAGTCGCCCGCCCTCGACCACCTGCCGCGCCCCGCCCGCTCGAGCGGCTTTCTCGCGCAGGGCTACAGCGTGCAGTTCCGCGGCCGGTGCGCCGCGTGCACGCGCTCCACCGAACGCCGGCGCCCCGCGCCGCGCAGGAACGGGGCGTGAGTCCCTCGCGCTCCCTCGCAGACTTATCCCTCCAACCCCTCCATCCACAGCAAGGAAACCATGGCCAACCTGAAGGGCTCGAAAACCCACGCCAACCTGAAGGCCGCATTCGCCGGCGAGAGCCAAGCCAACCGCCGCTACCTGTACTTCGCGAAGGTCGCCGATGTCGAGGGCTACCCCGAAGTCGCCGGCAACTTCCGCGACACCGCCGAAGGCGAAACGGGGCACGCGCACGGCCACCTCGACTTCCTGAAGAAGGCCGGCGACCCGGCCACCGACCTGCCGATCGGCGACACGGTCCTCAACCTCAAGGCCTCGGTCGCGGGCGAGACCCACGAGTACACCGACATGTACCCGGGCATGGCGAAGGCCGCGCGCGAAGAAGGCTTCGCCGAGATCGCCGACTGGTTCGAGACGCTGGCCAAGGCCGAGAAGGCCCACGCCGGCAAGTTCACGGCGATGCTCAAGTCGATCTCCTGATCGTACGAGCGTTCCGTTCGAGCGCGGCCGGCGCCCGGTGCGACCGGGTGTCGGCCGCGCGTGCTTTCCAGCAGTCTTCCGCACGCTCCAGCGAACCATGAGCCAAGCCCACTCCGAGCCCGATGCTGGCCACCGAGCGAGTCCTGCGCACGGCCCTTCCGACATCGCACACGCGCCGATCTCGTACACGCCGACCGACGGCCTGTGCTACGACCCGAGCGAGCCCGCGTACTGGGAGGCCGGACTGCTGCGCAAGGAGCTCGAGCGCGCCTTCGACCTGTGCCACGGGTGTCGCATGTGCTTCAAGTACTGCGACAGCTTCCCGGTGATGTTCGATCTGATCGACACGCAGCACGCGGGCGATGTGCGCAAGCTCACCGAGCCCGAGGTGAACCGCGTCGCCGACGCGTGCTTCCAGTGCAAGCTGTGCGATGTGCAGTGCCCGTACACGCCGCGCGACGGCCACGAATTCCAGCTCGACTTCCCCAAGCTCATCCACCGCCATCAGGCCGTGCGCGCGAAGAAGGACGGCGTCAAGCTGCGCGACCGCGTGCTCGGCGATCCCGACTTGGCCGGTGCCGCCGCGCGCGCGAGCTTCGGCCTCGCGAACACCATGAACCGCGTCGGGCTGCACCGCTGGTTCATGGAGAAGACGCTCGGCATCCACCGCGACAAGCTGCTGCCGGACTTCGCGGCGACGACCTTCGAGCGCCTCGCCGCGGAGGCCGGCAAGGTGCTCGAGCAGCCCGGCTCCGAGACGGTGCTCTTCCAGACCTGCTACGTGCAGAACAACGAGCCGCAGATCGGGTGCGACACGCTCGAAGTGCTGGACAAGAACAAAGTCGGCAGCGGCTGCGTCAAGGGGCTCGCCTGCTGCGGCATGCCCGCGTGGGAGCACGGCGACCTCGAGACGCTGCGCAAGAACGCTCACCACAACCTCGACCTGCTCATGCCGCATGTCGAAGCCGGCGCGAAGGTGCTCGCCATCAACCCGACCTGCTCGATGATGATGCGGCGCGAGTACCCCGAGCTGCTCGAGGGCCCCGACCGCGAGCGCGCGAAAAAGCTCGCCGCGGCCGTGCGCGACCCGAGCGAGTACCTGTGGTCGATCCGCGAGGAAGAGCGCTTCAACACCGACTTCCTCTCGACGCCGGGCGAGAGCGTGGCCTACCACGCGCCGTGCCACCTGCGCGCGCAGGCGATCGGCTTCCGCGGGCGCGACCTGCTGCGCAAGATCCCCGGCGTCGTGCCGCGCATGGTGATGGAGTGCTGCGGGCACGACGGGACCTACGCGATGAAGGTCGAGGGCTTCGAGCCCAGCCAGCGCTACGGCAAGAACTCCTTCGAGGGCATGCAGGCCGCGGAGAGCGAGGTCTGGGCGACCGACTGCCCGCTCGCCGCGATCCAGTTCGCCCAGCACGCGGGCACCAAGCCCATGCACCCCATGTCGATCCTCGCGCGCGCCTACCGCGCCGACGGCTTCGCGCAGCGACTGCCGCGGGCGGACTGAGAGCGGCCGCAGCGGGTGCGAGCCGCCGCTCGCGTCAAGATTCGATCAAGATCGCCGTCATTTCGCTTTCCGATGCCGCTGCGCACTTGATGAATCGGGGACGCGAACGTCATCCTGCGCGCCGCCTCTCCACCCAAGGAGCCCCCTGCATGGCCTTCCGCCTGTTCCCCCGCAACGAGGAGTTCTTCGACCTCTTCGACGAGTCCGGCGCCCGGATCGTCGAGGTCGCGAAGGCGTTTCAGAACCTGCTCAAGGACCCGCCGCACTTCCGCGAGAACGCGCGGGCGGTGAAGGAGATCGAGAACCAGACCGATCGCGTCACGCACCGCGGTCTGGAGATGCTCTACCAGACCTACATCACGCCCATCGACCGCGAGGACATCCACGCGCTCGTGACGCGCCTCGACGATGTCGTCGACTACATCGACGCCTGCGCCCAGCGCTTCGTGATGTTCGGGATCGAGAACGTCCCCGACGAGCTCCATGCCCAGGCCCAGGTGCTCGTGCTCATGACCGAGCGCCTGCAGGTCACGATTCGCGGCCTGCGCGACATGAAGAAGATCCCGGAGATGAAGTCGTCGCTGCTCGAGCTCTCCAAGCTCGAGAACGAGGGCGACCAGATCTTCCGCGGCGTGCTGGCGAAGCTGATCGCGAACGAGCGCGCGGCGCAGCACAAGGATCCGGTGAAGCTGATCGTGATGAAGGAGCTGCACGAGATCACCGAGGCGGCCCTCGACAAGTGCTCCAGCGTCGGCCACGTGATCGAAGCGATCATCCTCAAGAATGGCTGATCCGACGATCCTGATCATCGCCGTGGTCATCGCGGCGCTGCTCTTCGACTACACCAACGGGTGGAACGACTCGGCCAACGCGATCGCCACCGTGGTCTCGACGCGCGTGCTCAGCCCGAGCAGCGCGGTGCTGCTCGCCGCCGCGCTCAACTTCGGCGGCGCGCTGGTCTCGACCAAGGTTGCCCAGACCATCGGCGGCGGCCTCGTCGACAAGGAATCGGTGACACAGACCGTCGTGCTCGCGTCCATGATCGGCGCCGCCAGTTGGGTCTCGGCCATGACATGGCTCGGCATGCCGATCTCTGGCTCGCACTCGCTGATCGGCTCGCTCATCGGCTCCGCAACGATGGCGAGGGGCTCGGACGTCGTGAACTTCGCCGGTGTCCAGAAGACCCTGGTGGCGATGCTCGTGTCTCCCATCGCGGGCCTGGTGTTCGGCTTCCTCTTGATGTGGGCCCTGCTGTGGATCGTGCGACGCTGGTCGCCGCGCAAGGTCAGCAACACCTTCGGCAAGGCGCAGCTCCTGAGCGTGTCGTGGATGGCGTGGGAGCACGGCAACAACGACGCCCAGAAGGTCATGGGCGTGATCACGCTGGCGCTCTTCGCCGGCAAGTTCCAGACCGACATGGAAGTGCCGCTGTGGGTCAAGCTGGCCTGCGCCACCGTGATGGCGCTCGGCACCGCAGCGGGCGGCTGGAAGGTGATCAAGACGCTCGGCTCGGGTCTGATCAAGATCCAGCCCATCCACGGCTTCGCGGCCGAAACTGCGGCGAGCGCCACGCTGGGCGTCGCGGCCTACATGGGCGTGCCCGTCTCGACCACGCACACGATCACCGGCTCGATCATGGGCGTCGGCGCCACCAAGCGGCTCTCCGCCGTGCGCTGGGGTCTGGGCAGCAAGATCCTGCTGGCATGGGGCCTGACCCTGCCCGCGACCGCGATCCTCGCCGCGCTGTCCTACCGCGTTCTGAACCTCGTGTTCGGACTGGTCTAGAGCTTCGCGCGACGCGAGCGGACCACACGGGCCTGGCGCGGATCACTCCCACGCCCTGCCCGCTGGGCTCGTGGAGAGCGGTGGGCCTGCTAGGCCGCGACCGAGACGCGCCGCAGGAGCGAGAGCGTGACCGTGATGAAGCGGTCCTTGGCGTCGCACACCGGCAGGTCGGCGAGCTCGAAGTCCACCGACATCGCGTGCATGCCGCGCGCGAAGTGCAGTGAGTAGCTCGCGCCCATGATCACCGACGGCACCGAGATGTTCTCCATCTCGAAGGATGTGCCCGTGAGCAGCTCCTTGACGCGCCCCGCGACCATGTTGCCGATCTCGCCGATCGCGTCGATGACCTCGTGGTCGACGGTGGCGCACCGCTCGCCGAGCAGGGCTCCCGCCACATGCAGCAGCGCGCGCTCGGACATCGAGGTCGCGCAGGTGCCGTTGGTCTCGCCCACCATGCCGACCATCACGGAGCTGGGGCGCGAGGCGGTGCACCAGCGCGGAGCTCCCACCGGCGGCGGCTGGAGCCCGGTCATGGAGAGCCCCTCCGCCGTTCCGCGGATGACGGCTTCGAGCAGGATGAGATCGAGCTGCAGGAGTTCGAGCTTGTCGGTGTCGCTGTCGGCGACCGTTTCGCGCGTGAAGTCGTCGTCGCAGCAGCCGATGTCGTCGCGCGCTCTCAAGGACGGAACCACGAAAAGAGGCGAGGGCAAGCAGCCAGAACAAGCCCGAGAGGGCGGCGGAGCCGCAGCGAGCGGCCCTGTGTCTGCGGCCGGGGCGGTTCGAGAGTTGGATTCCCCCGCGTCTTCCAGTGGTTCTCTGTCCGCACGCTCGCGGATGTTGCGATGCAGAGTAGAGGCGCCCACGCACCAGCAATGCCGGGCCGAGGTCCATACCGTGCGTCGGGAAAAGTGCGTAGCTGCGGCGCGCGCTCGTGGTCGCCACTCGCTATCGTCTCGCGCCGCGCGCGACTGACGTGCAGCGCGCGCGAGAGGACCTCGACACCGTGGCAGCCAAGAAGAACGAGACGAAGCGGCAGGAACCGAAGGCCAAGGCCGCGGCGAAGCCGTCGGACCGAGAGCACCGCTTTGAGGCGAAGCGCAGCAGGGCAGCGGTCCGGCCGAGCGAGCCCGACGAGGCGCCCGACGAGCCCGCGCCGGCGCGCGCCGCGGCACCCGCGCGCAAGGGGCGCGGCAAGCCGCCCTTCGATCCCTCGGCGGCGCTCCTCGAAGCGTGGTCCACGCACGAACGCATCCAGCAGTTCCTGCTCGAGCGGCTGGATCCGCAAGCCTGGGGCGCGCTCGCGCCGATCGGCAAGGGCCGCACGATTCGCGGCGTCGTCGCGCACATGCACAATGTGCGGCTGCTGTGGCTCGCAAACCACGCGCCCGAGATCGCCGCTCCCGCGCGCCTCGACCGCGAGACCGTGACGCTCGAGGATGCGCGCGAGGCTCTGGCCGCGAGCGCGCTCGCGCTCACGGAGATGCTGCGGCGAGCGTTCGCGGACAACGGCAAGCTCCCCGGCTTCAAGCCGGACATCGTGAACTTCCTCGCCTACGCGATGGCCCACGAGGCGCACCACCGCGGCCAGATCTGCCTGCTCGCCCGCGCCGTCGGCCGCCCGCTCGAACAGGCCGCCGGGCTGGGGCTGTGGGAGTGGCGCAAGCGCCACGGCGAAGCGCATCCCGAACCGGCGGACTGACGCGGACTCTCGGGTCGCGCGGCTCGAGCTTGTTCGAAGCGCTCGCGCGCGGTCGCGGCCTCACGCCTGGGCGTCGGCCGAGTCCGCGTCCCCAGCGACTGGGCTGTCGGCTGCGCTCGCGTCGTCGTCGCTCGCGGGCGTCTCGAGCAGCTCGCGCAGCACGCTCGTCGCGTAGCAGCCCGGAGGCAGCGAGAAGCGCAGCTCGAGAAACTCGCCGTGCTCGTCGCGCCCCGCCTCGCAGCTCGCTTCGCCGAGCGGAAAGCGCAGCGGACGCCGGCTGCCCTGCCACTGCAGCGGACCGTGGTGCGCGAACGCCTCGGCCGCATGCCCGGCTTCGGCGAGCACCGCCTGCTCGACCTCGAGCGGTCGACCGGCGGGCGCACTCATGCGCGTTCCGAACAGAGGACCGCTGGCCGAGATCTCGAGCCGCGCGGCGCGCTCGCGATCGAGCTCGAGGTCCTTGACGAGGAACACCGCGCCGTTGCGGTGCAGCCACGCCAGATCGCCCTCCTCCACCGTGTCGAGCTGAGCGAGCCGTAGCGCGACCACGCGGTTGAAGAGCCACGACTGGTAGGCCGAGGTGTAGAAGCGCAGGAAGCTGCGGTCGAGCGCGTACAGCGCGCGGCGCGCATTGCCGCCGCTCTTGCCCATGGCACGGCACAGGCGAATGCAGGGCCGGAAGTTGCCCGGCCACGCGTCCGCCGCACCGAGGTAGTCGCCGCGGTCGTAGCGCTCGCGCGCTTCTCGAATGCGGCCGCGATCGTGCGCTCCTGCGCGTCCGGCGATCCACGCGACGGCCTCCTCGTGCTCGCCGAGCAAGAGCGCGCGACCGACCTTCCACGTGTCGCCGCGCAGGCCGAAGCGCTGCTCGCCAAAGTAGTTGGGCACGCCGCGCCGCGCGAGCACATCGAGCAACGCGCGCGCGCCCGCGAGCTCGTTCGCGCCGACTCCGCGCAGGCGCAGCTCAAAGCGATTTCCTCTCAGATGACCAACGCGCAGCTTGTTGCGATGCCGCGCGGCCGCGCGCACCGCGATGCCCTTGAGCTCGAGCGCGAGCAAGCGCTCGGGATCGAGTCCCGAACCTGAGAGCGCCTGCACGCTCAGCCACTGGCGCGTGACGCCCTGCGCGTCCTTGAGGCCCGCGATCCCGATGGCGCGCGGTTCGAGGCCCAGCGTCCGACCGAGCCGCGCGAGCGCCTCGTGCGTCGAGATCCCGCGCTTCTCGACCTCGAACAGCACATGCTCTCCCTCTCCGCAGGCCTCGTAAGCGGGGAGCTCGGTGACTCGGAAGTCATCGGGGCGTTCCTTGTAGCGGCCCGGGAGGCGCGGCAACTCGGCGCACAGGAGCGGCCAGACGGGGGCTTCGGTCATGGATGCGGAAGTTCGGGATAGCACGAGGCGCACGACTTGACGGCCCGCTCAATGTAAGTTGAAAAGCCAACTGGGGTTCGTTGTACTCTACCTCTTAGTTGCGCCCCGCCCGCGGCCCACTCGCAGCCCCCATGTCCTCGATCGCCATCGCAGCGCTCCTCCTCGCTCTCCCGCAAGGGTCACAGCAGTCCACTCCGCAGGAACCCGCGTCGCAGGAGGCGCGGGCTCCGCAGGGGCAGCCAGCCCAGCGAGCGGCCGCGCCGAGCGTGCCGCCGAGCGTTCCAGATCAGGTTCCCGTCCGGAGGCCGCAGCGCGAGCCCAACCTCGGCGTCGACCCGGCCTCGTCGATCGTGCCTTGGAGCGCCACGGCGCGCCGCGTGCCGATCGAGGGCGAGGAGCCGGCGTCGCTCGAGGAGCTGACCGAGTGGGTCAGCACGGGTTGGAGCGCCTCGCTCCACGGCTACATCCGCACATCCTACCTCGTCGGGAACGCTGCCAGCGACCCCGGCGAAACGGAGAGCTTCTCCTTCGACAGCCTGCGCCTGTTCATCGATGCGCGCGCCGGCGACTGGCACTTCCACACGGCTGTGCGCGGCGAGCGCGGACTGGACCTGCAGCCCTACGGGCAGCCGAACTCCGCGTCCGTCCAGCGCATGCCCGAGATGTGGGCGCTCTACGACTTCGCGGAGAGCTTCCACTTCCGCATCGGCCGCTTCCGCGCGCCGCTGCTCTCCTCCGCGATGATGGAAGAAAATGGCATGGTGCTCGGCTACCGCAGCTTGCAAGGCCGCGAGTGGGAGCGCGACCGCTACCAGCCGGGCGTGCAGATCGACGGCCAGATCGGCGACTTGCGCGGCTGGTTCGCCATCCAAGACGGCGAGGACCAGATCGGCGAGAATCTCGCCTTCACGCTCAAGGGGCAGTGGGATGTCCTCGGCGGCGGCACGCCCCAGCAGTATCAAGGCGCCTTTGGCGCGAGCGATGAGTTCGCGCTCACCGTCGGCGGTGGCCTGCACTACGACTTCGAAGACGACAACTATTCCAGACAGCTGTTGGATGCCCGCCTGACGCACGGCCCTTTCTACTTCGGCATCGAAGCCATCGACATGGGCAATGGCCTCTTCAAAGATATCTCCGCGTCCCTGATCGCATCCGCGATGGTGACCGACGAACTCGAGCTCGCCGTGGGCTTCGAGGACATCCCGCGCCCGACGGGCGGCGATCTGTGGCGCGTGGCCACCACGTGGTACATCGACGGCCGAAACGCCAAGGTGCAGGCCAGCTACAACACAGCCGATGTGCGGGTGCCGGGTCTCACCGGCGACGCGTTCATCGTCGGCTTGACGATCGGATTCTGAACGCGTCCGCGGCGCGCGAGCGACCATGGATGCGCTGTTCATGCCGCCGCTTGTGTGCTTCCTGCTCGCGGCAGCGGGCGTGCTCGTCCGTCGCGCGCGACCACGACTCGCGCACGGCCTGTGGAGTGCCGCCGCCCTCTCGCTGCTCGCGCTCTCGCTCCCGCTCGTCTCCGGCCACTTACTGCGCGCGCTGCAGCCCGAGCGAGCGCTCGATCTCTCGCGCGACGCCCAGGCGGCCCGCGCGATTCTCGTGCTCGCTGGAGACACGCAGCTCGAGGCGCCGGAGTACGGCGGCGCGACCTGCGGCCCGCTGACGCTCGAGCGCCTGCGCTACGCCGCATACCTCGCGCGCGCGAGCGGACTTCCGATCTGCGTCTCCGGTGGACCGCCGCGCTCCGGCGAGACTTCGCACGCCGCGATGATGAAGGCCGTGCTCGAGCGTGAGTTCCAAGTCGCCGTGGCCTGGCAGGAGCCGTGGTCCGACACCACGCGCGAGAACCTGCGCCTCTCGAAGGTGGTGCTCGCGGAGCAGGGCATCGACACGGTGCTGCTGGTCACGCACGCTTGGCACATGCCGCGCGCGCTCGCGGAGAGCGAGCGCCACGCCCTCGCCGCGATTCCCGCCCCCACGGGCTTTCGCGCGCGGCCCGCGCTCGCGGAGGCCTCGAGCTGGATCCCGAGCGCCAAGGCCCTGCGCGAGAGCGCCTGGGCCCTGCACGAGTGGCTCGGACGCGCGTGGTACGCGCTCACGAGCAGCGTCGGCGACTAGGACTCGCGGCCCAGCATCGGCACATCGACATGGCGCTCGCGCGCGCAGGTCAACGCCTCGTCGTAGCCCGCGTCGACATGACGGATCACGCCCATGCCCGGATCCGCCGTCAGCACCGCGCGAATCGCCTCGGCGGCCTCGGCGCTGCCATCGGCGACCGTGACCTGCCCGGAGTGCAGCGAGTAGCCGATGCCGACGCCGCCGCCGTGGTGGAAGCTCACCCACGCGGCGCCCGAGGCGATGTTGACCATCGCGTTGAGGATGGCCCAGTCGGCCACCGCGTCCGTGCCGTCCTTCATGGCCTCGGTCTCGCGATTGGGGCTCGCCACCGAGCCGCAATCGAGGTGGTCGCGGCCGATCACGATCGGCGCCTTCAGCCGCCCCGTGCGCACGGCGTCGTTGAAGGCGAGTCCGGCCTTGGCGCGCTCGCCGTAACCCAGCCAGCAAATGCGCGCCGGAAGGCCTTGGAACTTCACGCGCTCGCCGGCGAGCCGCAGCCAGCGCGCGAGCGAGCGCTTGTGGGGAAACAGCTCGAGCAGCATCTGGTCGGTGGTCGCGATGTCGGCCGGATCGCCCGAGAGCGCGACCCAGCGGAAGGGCCCGAGGCCTTCGCAGAACAGCGGGCGGATGTACTTCGGCACGAAGCCCTCGAAGTCGAAGGCGTTGGCGAGCCCGGCTTCCTTGGCGTGACCGCGCAGGTTGTTGCCGTAGTCGAAGGTGTCGGCGCCGCGGCGCTGCAGCTCGATCATGAGCTCGCAGTGGCGCACCATCGTGCGGAACGACTCGCGCTGGTAGCGCGTCGGATCGCTCGCGCGCAGCTCGAGCGCGGCCGCGTAGCTCATGCCGTCCGGCACATAGCCGCCGAGCGGATCGTGCGCGCTGGTCTGGTCGGTGAGCACATCGGGCACGATGTTGCGCTCGATCAATCGCGCGAGCAGCTCGGTCGCGTTGCACAGCACGCCGATCGACTTCGCGACGCCTTCCTGCTTGAGCGCAAGCGCCGTGTCGATCGCGCGGTCGATGTCGTCGATGCGCATGTCGAGGTAGCGGGTGTCGAGCCGCTTTTGGATGCGGCCGGAGTCGACCTCGGCGACCAGCGCGGTGGCCTCGTTCATGGTCGCGGCGAGCGGCTGCGCGCCACCCATGCCGCCAAGGCCTCCGGTCACGACGAGCCGGTGCTTCAGGCTCCCGCCGAACAGCCGATTGGCGGCCGCCGCGAAGGTCTCGTAGGTGCCCTGCAGGATCCCCTGCGTGCCGATGTAGATCCACGAGCCGGCCGTCATCTGGCCGTACATCATCTTGTTCTCGGCCTCGAGCTGGCGGAAGTGCTCCCAAGTGGCCCACTTGCCGACCAGGTTCGAGTTCGCGATCAAGACGCGCGGCGCGCGCGCGTGGGTCTTGAACACGCCGACGGGTTTGCCCGACTGCACGAGCAGCGTCTCGTCGGCCTCGAGCCGTCGCAGCGTCGCGACGATCGCCTGAAAGCTCGGCCAATCGCGGGCCGCCTTGCCGCTGCCTCCGTACACCACGAGGTTGGAGGGGTCCTCCGCCACCTCGGGGTCGAGGTTGTTCATCAACATGCGCAGCGCGGCTTCCGCCGCCCAGCTCTTGCAGGTCATCTCGCGCCCGCGCGGCGCGCGCTGGGGACCGGTCGGAATCGTGGACATGCCGGGGAGAATCGCTGAAGGTGCCATTGCGGCGGACAGTTTAGCAGCGCCCTCGCGCGGCTTGCTCGGCACACTCTCCCAAGCCAAGCTAGCGCCCGCGGCGCGAGCGACGAGCCGATCGGACCGAGCGGCGCAACCACGAAAACGAGCGACACATGACCAAACGAGCATGGCTGGGCCCGGAGCGGCTCCGCACGCGGCTGCTCGCGTGTGCCGCGCTGATCGCACTCGCGACGGGCACGCTGCTGCGCCTCACGCTGACCCTCGAGAGCCACAGCAGCCTCGCCGGGCTGCCCTTCAGCCTCGCCTACGGAGCGTTTTCCGACTTCGCGACGGCGTTGGTGCTGCTCGCTCCGCTCGCGCTGCTGCTGTGGCTCGCGCCCGAGCGCTGGCTGGCGCGCCCCTCGTTCCGCCATGTCCTTCTGGCCCTCATCTGTGTCGCCGTCGCCTTCGAGGCCTTCGTCGAGTACTTCTTCTTCGAGGAGTTCAACGCGCGCTTCAACAACATCGCGGTGGACTATGTGCTGTTCCCCGACGAGGTCGTGGGCAATGTGTTCGAGAGCTACAATGTGCCCCTGTGGACCGGACTGGCGCTGGCCATCGGCGTCCTCTGCGCGGCGCTCGTCGCGCCGCTGCACCGCCAGCTCGCCTGTGCCCCCATGTCGTGGAGAGAGCGCCTCCTCGCCATGGGACGGGTGCTCGTTCTCGCGGCGGCATCGGTGTTCGTGCTCGTGGTGCTGCCGCGCGAGACGCGTGCCAACCGGATCGAGAACGAGATCGCGGCCTGTGGTCCCGTGCAGCTGTGGCGCGCGTTCTGGACGGCCGAGCTCGACTACCCGCTCTACTACCACACGCTCCCCCGCCAGCAGGCCCGCGCTCGCGCGGCGAGCGTGCTCGGCTTCCCGCCTCCGACCGAGGCCGAGCTCGAGTCGGGGCCCGAGAGCTTTCGGCTCCAGCGCGAGGTCGGGGCCGCGAGCGGCGCTCGAAGCGTGCCGCAAGTCGTGGTCGTGATCGAGGAGAGCTTGGGTTCGGACTTCGTCGGGGCACTCGACGGCGAGAAGAACTGCACGCCGCGCCTCGACGCACTCGTTCCCAACGGCCTGTTGCTGCGCCACCTCGTCGCCAACGGCAATCGCACCGTGCGCGGCCTCGAGGGCGTGCTGTGCTCCTTCGTGCCGCTGCCCGGCGACTCGATCGTCAAGCGCCCGAGCTCGCAAGGCGTGACCACGCTCGCCACGGTCTTCGCGCACGCGGGCTACGACACGGCCTTCTTCTACGGTGGATTCGGCGTTTTCGACCACATGAAGCCGTTCGCGCTCGGCGCGGGCTACGCGGAGTTCGTCGAGCAGTCCGACATGCCCGAGGAGGCCTTCACCACCGTCTGGGGCGCGGCGGACGAGTACATCTTCGACACGCTCGTCGAGCGACAGCTGCGGCAGCGCGAGCAGGGACGAGCGTTCTTCGCGACGCTGCTCTCGGTCTCGAACCACAAGCCCTACCGCGTGCCCGAGGGACGCGTCGAGTGGCCCGCGAACACCAAGCCCAACCGCGAGCTCGCGGTGCGCTACGCCGACTGGAGCATCGGGCACTACATCGAGCTCCTGCACCAGCACGGACTCGCCGAGGACACGCTGGTGCTCGTCGTCGGCGACCACGGCGCACGCGTCTACGGCAAGGAGGAGATCCCGACCCACAGCTACCGCATCCCGGCGCTGTTCCTCGGCGTCGAACCCGCCCTGCGCGGCCAGAGCATCGAGCGCCTGTGCTCGCAGATCGACCTCGCGCCGACGCTGATCGAGCTGGCCGGACTGCGCGCCAAAGTGCCGTTTCTCGGCGTTTCGCTGCTCGGCCTGCCCGCCGACGGAGGTCGCGCCTTCGTCCACCACAACCGCGACATCGGCATCCTCGTCGACGATGCGCTGGTGGTGCTGCAACTCCAGCACGCTGTCGCCTTCTACGAGCGCTCCGGCCGCGCGGATCACGACTTCCGGCGAGTGGGCCCCAGCGTCGCTTCGCCGCGGCTGCGCGCGCTCGCCGACGATGCCGCCGCCGTGTTCGGGACCGCCTACGAGCTCTATCAGGACCGCGCGCTCGACTTCCCCGAGCAGCCCTCGCGCGCGGCGATCGAGCCCGTCTCACCGCGCTAGGCCGTCGATCGCGCGCGGAGCCGCGCTTCCTCGCTGCGCCGCAAGACGAGCTCGTACAGGGCCAGAGCGACCAGCCAGCACACCAGCGCCGTGGTCAGCACGTGGCTCAGAAAGTGCGCGCCCTGCAGCATGCGGCCGAAGCCGAGCAGCGCGCCGTAGCCGAGCCCGAACCACAGGCCGCGGCGCGCGAGCCTGCGATCGCGCAGGCGCAGCGCGAAGTACAGCGCGACGAGCGAGAAGCCGCCCGACGCCTGTCCGCAGGGAAAGCAGCGGCCGCGCTTGACTCCCTCGGGCAAGGGCTCGAGCAGCGTCGTGTGCGGAGCGTGGCCGCCGTACATCTCGAGATCCCAAGGGCAGTGCTTGGGTGAGATGTCTTTCCAGCCGCTGGTGACCATGGGTCCGAGCGCGAGCACGAGGAACACATACAGCAGCACAGAGCGCCAGTCGCGCAGACGCTCGCGGCGAAACGACGCGACGAAGGCGCCGAGCACGAACACACCGAAGACGATGACGACGATCTTCCCGGCGTCGTGGACCACGTACTCGAGCAGGAATGTGTTGCGCAGCGGAAAGGCGCGCTCGATGGGATCGTAGAAGCGATCCGCGATCGCCGTGTCGAGCGGAGTCAGCTCGAACAGGACGAGCAGGGCCGCCGCGAGGGCGAGGGGCAGGGCGAGGTGCAGAGCGAGGAAGCGCCCACGACTCACGCCTGCAGGGCTCCGGCGGCGCGTTCGACAGCCGCCACGAGCGCGCCGGAGCGCAGCAGCTCGCGCGCGGCCACGAGATCGGCGTGGAGGAAGCGGTCGTTTTGGAGCTTCGCCACCTGAGTGCGCAACAGAGCGAACGCCGCGCGCGCGCCGATGCCCGGCTCGAGCGCGAGGTTGAACTCGCGCGCCTGCGCCGCGCACACCCACTCGATCGCGAGCACCTGCTCGGTGTTGTCGAGGATCGCGCGCGCTTTGCGCGCGGCCGTGACGCCCATCGACACATGGTCCTCCTGATTGGCGCTCGTCGGCACGCTGTCGATGCTCGAGGGATGCGAAAGCGACTTGTTCTCGCTCGCGAGCGAAGCGGCGGAGACCTGCGCGATCATCAAGCCCGAGTTGAGCCCCGGCTTGGGTGTGAGGAACGCGGGCAGGTGCGAGAGGTCCGGGTTGACGAGCTGCTCGACGCGGCGTTCGCTGATGTTCGCGAGCGTCGTCGTCGCAAGCGCGAGGTAGTCCTGCGTCATCGAGATCGGCTGGCCGTGGAACTGACCGGCGCTCACGACCTCGCCGGTGTCGGGGAACAACACCGGGTTGTCGGTGACGGCGTTGAGCTCGTGCGCGAGGACGCTCTCGACATGCTCGAGCGCCGTCTTGAAGGCGCCGTGCACTTGCGGCACGCAGCGCAGCGAGTA